>CAJUOT010000001.1 GCA_910588135.1 uncultured Oscillospiraceae bacterium
TTGGTGACTGGAGTTCAGACGTGTGCTCTTCCGATCTGGGGATGGCGAACACCTCCCCCTCCAGGCCGTAGGCCGCCAGCAGGCGGCGGGCCGTGCCCTCCGCCCGGGGAATCTCCGCGCCGTGGCGCAAAAGCTGCCGCGCTACCTCGCAGCAGCCGGACAGCAGCAGGTCGTAGTCCATATCGCGCCTCCTCTTGACAAACCCCCGCGGCGGGGGTATAATGGGCATATAAAGGGCGCTGCCGCAGGCGGCCAGCCCTAACGCTCAATAGATAAACTGGGTTCTATATTGACCGCTTGGGTTGCAGCCGAGCGGTCAATATGCTTTTGGGGATATGTAAATCATCAACAGAAACACCATGATGAACCATACCAGGAAACGCAGGGCTTGCGCCCAGCGCCCATTTCCCATCCGCCTCACCCCCCTTCGCAGGGAAGTGGCCGACCGCCTTTTATACGGCAGCGCTTGAAAACATCATACCATACAGGAATCAGAAACGCAAGGGCTGGCAGGGCGCGCCAGCCCTTCCAGTTTTTTTTCCAAAATATTTCCGTTAAGCCTTGCAAAATTTTGCCGATATAGTATAATAGTAGCCGTATAACTGTGGCGTCGGAGGCGTCAGCCAATCATTCCGATGGAAGGAGGGCCGAATGCCCGGCCACGCTCCCCCTCCAGGGGGAAGGTAAAAACCTGAGCCGGATTTCCCGGCGCGCCCCAGCAAGCTCCAAGCGTACTTAAACCAGAACAGGAGGAACAGAACTATGAAGAAACGGATTGTGTCAGCCGTTTTGGCCCTGGCCATGGCGCTGACATTACTGCCCGTGTCCGTGTTCGCGACGATAGCTGCGCCCGGCACGGACGATGCAAAGGCAAAAGAGACCACCCCCGCCAGCGGCTATACCCAGGTGCAGTATGTCTACGGCACCGACCATTCCAAGCTGGATAAAGACGGGAACCCCATCAGCGACGGCTGGGCCTGGCAGTGGACGGATACTGCCGGTACATACGGTACGGTCAACAAGACCTACTGGTCTAAGATGGCCGCCCCGGCCGGCCTGGTCAACGGCACCAACGCCAGCGGCGTCTGGTACGCGAACGTGACCGACCTGGTCAACTCCACCGGGACTACTCCGGTCCTGCGGACCAGCAGCTTCACCCTGGTGGGCGACATCGACCTGAGCTCCATCACCGCCAAGCCCACCAGTCTCCAGGTCAACCTTTTCGGCAGCAACCTGACGCTGCCCGACCTTAAGCTGGTCAACAGCATTACGATCACGGACACCTTCCACACCCAGTACGGCGGCACCGCGGGCTCTGTGTCCGGCCTGAGCCGCAATGTGTCCAGATACAACACTCCCGCCCCCAACCCGGCCACCATGAGCACCAGCGGCCTGACCCTGAACGTCACCGGCGCGAAGATCACCGGCGGCATCAGCCTCCAGGGCCGGGGCAACACCGTGACCCTCACCGATGTTGACCTCGCCGGCGGCATCACCCTGAGCGGCGCCACCGTGGTGACCAACACCGGAACCACCACGACTACCACCTATTCCTGCGACCGCCAGAGCCTCACCATCAACGCCAGGACCACCGCGCCCTTTACCAAGTCCGCCATCGCCGGGAACATCTCCGTCATCGGCAACGGCAGCAACGTGAACCTGAACGGCGCGACCGGAACCGGCACCGTGAAGATGTTCGGGGCCGGCGGCAGCGTCATCGCGTCCAACGGCACCAGCATGGGCGCGGTCACCGTGTCCACGGGCGCTGTTTCCCCGGCCAACCCCGCTGTGACCCTGGCCAGCGCGCCCGCCTCCGTCACCATCAACGACGCCACCGTGGCCGGCATCACGTACAACAAGACGGACACCACCTACACCGGGGCCAGCAGCTTCACCGTGAACGCCCAGGGCAAAGTGACCGGCGCCATCAGCACCGACAACGGCACTGTGACCATCAACTCCGCTAATGTGGACGCCGTCACCGTGAAGGCCGGCACCCTGAACGTCACCGGCAGCAACGGCACCCTGGGCGATATCGTCCTGGGCGACACCGCCGCCACCAAGGTGGCCTTCAACTTCAGCGGCAGCAACTATAAGGGCGACGACATCACCAAGGCCGCCAATGCTACCGTCCTGACCATCGGCGCCAACTGGCCCGCCAACCGCAGCAACGTCTTTGGCGAGGTTGACCTGAAGAACTACACCGGCCAGGGCATCAAGGGCGGCGTGTTTGAAACCGAGGCCGAAACCGCGACCAAAGCGGCCTGGTTCAGCCCCGAGCTGCAGTTCTTCCGTGCTGACGCGGCGGGTAAGTTCCACTACTACTATGGCAAGAAGGAACTGGCCACCGCCATCGCGGACGCGGGCGCCGCGGCTGCGACTGACGGCACCATTACCGTGATAGGCTGGAACAATGGCGCCACCAAGAAGTATGTGGAGTTCTACAACTCCATGGTGGATGTGAATGCCACCAAGAAGATAGCGAGTGTGGCCTATGGCGCTTCCACCGCCATCTACCTGCCCAACATGATCAACGGCACCCCGGTGGCCAGCTGGACCGACGCGTCCACGCTTGCCAGCACGGGCGGCAATACCAGCTCCGCCAAGACCTATGGCGTCAACGAGCTGGTATCCCTGAGCTCCCAGTCCGCCAATGTCAAGCTGGTCATCCAGGCCAGCGGCGCGGCGGTCACCAAGCTGACCAACGCCACCGCCGCCGACCCCAACCAGAACATCACCGTGACCATGACCGGCAACCAGATCACCCTGTCCGGCGCGGTGGGTCAGGCTTCCTTTGAGGATGTCGAGGTAACCTGCGTCACCGACCTCATCGGCACGGACGGCACTCCCGTGACCTTCCCTGTGGTCGTGTCCTACGACACCACCACCAAGGTGGCCACCATCAGCACCCTGGGCATCACCCCGCCGCCTCAGGGCGTGGTGATCAACACCAGCAACAATACCATCCAGGTGGGCGGCAACACTTACACTGTGAGCGTCTCCGGCCTGACCAAGCCCGCCTCCGAGCTGAAGGTGGCCGGCATCACCACCGGCGCTTATGCTGACACGACTTCCGGCCTCACCGGCAAGACCATCGTGCCCACCGTGACCGCCAGCATGGGCAACGCCGCCAAGCAGACCCTGATCGACGCCATCACCGGCACCGGCGCGGAGTTTGACTGGACCACCTCCCCCGCCATGCAGCAGGTGGTGAATCAGGCCATGACCACCATCACCAACAACAACCAGATCGCGAACTGGGCCACCGCCGCCCAGCGGGCTGCGTGGAACCTGAACAACAAGGGCAAGAGCCCCACCGAGACCGACCTGCTGGGCACCGGCTATACCACGGTTGTGGTGGAGCCCTATCTGGCGATGAACATCACCGTCTTTAACCAGAGCGGCGCCACCACCGCCACCCTGACGCCCTCCTACCGCGTGCTGGTAGTGAGCTCTGAGGCGGCTTATACGGGCACCAGCGGCGTGGCCAAGAACAAGACCGGCTTCACCCCCGAGGGCTACTACATCGCCCAGACGGGCCGCGCCCTGAACACCCCCATCACCGACCTGACGAAGGCGGATGGCACCGACGGCGTGACCATTACCCTCCCGGCGGCCAGCAACACCCTCACCGGCTTCACCGCCAACACTGTCATGCACCAGGACGGCACCTATGTCTATAAGACCACCACCGCTGGCAGCTATCTCCTCACCCGCGGCGGCAAGACCGGGCTGGGCACCGTGGTGTTCAACACCACTCCGGAGCTGGTCAGCCTGACCCGCACGGGCGCCAACGTGACCAACGGCAAGGCGGGGACGTACTACTACGACAACCTCCAGGCCGCCGTGAACGACACCCTGCCCCAGGCGGACAATACCAAGCTGGACAAGATCACCGTGAACGCCGCCTACACCGGCTCCGGCGTGATTGACGTGACCGGTACGGCCCGTATTTTCGAGATTGAGACCATCGGCCAGACCCAGATTTCCAACGCCAACAACAACTTCACTGTGGGCGTGGACACCACCGGCCACAAGTTCACCGTGCAGCTGCAGCAGAACGTGGCCTCCGCCACCGGGTCTGTGGAGATCGCGGCGAATACCGCGAACTTCGGCACCATCACCCCCAGCGTCAACAAGGCCAAGGCGGGCGACGTGGTGACCATCACCGCTCATCCCAGCCAGGGCTATAAGGTGAACACCATCACCGCGGTGACCAACACCAACGCGGCGGTGGCTGTGAAGAGCACCGGAACCGCGAACCAGTACACCTTCACCGTGCCCCAGAACGTGACCAAGGTGGTTATCACCCCGTCCTTCGTGTCGGGCGACAACAAGGCCGCTTTCACGGTGAACACCAACACGGTGCGCGGCACCGCCTCGGTGTACACCGGCACTTCCGACGGCAAGCTGGACCAGGGCAAGACGGCCACCGTCACCGTGCATCCCAGCGGCGGCAACCGCACCGTGGGCCTCACCGCCCGGGCGGATAACGGCGCCACCGTGCCCACCACCCGCACCGCCGTGAACCAGTTCACCGTGACCGTGCCCTCCGGCGCTACCCTGGTCACCGTGACGCCCACCTTCGACGTGGACAACGGCACCCCCTTCACCGACGTGCTGTCCAGCCACTGGGCTTCCCCCGACGTGTCCTGGATCTACAACAAGGGCTACACCACCGGCTACGGCACCCAGTACACCTTCGCGCCCGCGGTCCAGTGCACCCGCTGGGAGATGGTGACCTTCCTGTGGAAGGCCGCCGGCTACCCCGAGGTGAACATCAGCAATCCGTTCAGCGACGTCAGCCCCAACTACCCCAACGCTCAGGCGTATAAGGCCATCATGTGGGCTGCCTCCAGGAAGCTGATCGACACCAGCACGGGCCGTTTCAACCCCACCGCCAAGATCAGCCGTGCGGACGCGGTGAACATCCTGTACAAGCAGGCGGGTTCTCCCTATGCCACCACCAAGACCGGTTTCAAGGATGTGCCCACCAGCGCGTACTACGCCAAGGCCGTGTCCTGGGCGGAGCAGAAGGGCATCACCAACGGCAAGGACAACCGCAACACCTTCAAGCCCAACGACACCATCACCCGGCAGGAGATCGCCAAGATGCTCCACGTGGCGTTCGGCTAAACCAGCGCGAGAGGCAAACAGCATAAGAAAGGGGCCCGGCCAGCTGGCCGGGCCCCTTTTGCGGGCAAGCGGGACGGGTATGTGTGCGGCGCGGGGAGAGGTCAGGCCCGGGGGCGGGCCCCCCGCTCACAGCGGTTGCCCCAGGAGTCGATGAGCTCGTCTCCCCGGTAGACGCAGATGATCTCGCAGCGGTTGGAGCAGCCGCCGCAGCTGGCCTCCCGGGTGCGGAACTCCATGTTTTCGATGGAGAAGTCGAAGTCCCGGCGGGCGCCGCCCCTCCGGGCCAGGATGGCAACGCCCAGGGCGCCCATGAGGTGGCCGTTGGGGTCCACGATCACCGGGCAGCCCAGGGTGCGCTCAAAGGCGGCCACGACACCCTTGTTTTTACTCACGCCTCCCTGGAACACCACCGGGGAGACGATTTTTTTGCCTTTGCCCACGTTGTTGAGGTAGTTGGCGGCCACCGCGTTGCACACCCCGGCGATGATGTCCTCCCGGGGGTGGCCCATCTGGATTTTGTGGACGAGATCGGACTCGGCGAACACGGTGCACCGGGCGGCGATCTGGGTGGGGTGGGTGGAGCGCAGGGCGTAGTCGCCGATCTCCTCCACCTCGATGCCCAGCCGCTTGGCCTGGCTGGACAGGAAGGCCCCGGTGCCCGCGGCGCACAGGGTATTCATGGCGTAGTCCACAGCCACGCCGTTCTCCACCAGGATGATCTTGGAGTCCTGGCCGCCGATCTCCAGGATGGTGCGCACGTCGGGGTAGAAGGTGGTGGTGCCCACGGCGTGGGCGGTGATCTCGTTTTTCACCATAGTGGCGCCCAGGATGACGCCCACCAGCTTGCGGGCGGAGCCGGTGGTGCCGGTGGCCACGATTTTGTGCGTTTTTTTGTCAAACTGCCGCTCCAGCAGACGGACCAGTTCCTTCACCGCGCCGATGGGGTCGCCCTGGGTCCAGATATACCGGCTGGCCAGGATATTGTTTTTCTTGTCGATGATAACGCCCTTGGTGGAGATGGACCCCACGTCGATGCCCAGATACGCGTGTTCCAAGTCAGAGCACCTTCTTTCTCATGTCAATCATGTCGTAAAACGCCTCCAGGCGGGTCATAAGGCCCACGTCGCTGGTCTGAGCGTCATAAGTCAGGTAGAGCACGGGGATTTTATAATCCGCGCTGATATTTTGCAGCACCGGCATCACGTCGATCTCTGGGGTGCAGGTGGCGGATTTGATGTGGATGAGGCCGTCATAGCCCCGTTCGGCGCACTCCCGGGCGTACCAGATGTTGGCGGTGGAGGTGGGGCCCATGTCGTACTGGCACAGGTCCTGGATTTTCACCCGCAGGTTTTTCTGCCCGCCGCCGTAGCGCAGGAATTGATTGGTGACGTTCATCCAGCGGTGCACTTCCACCCGCATATCCGCCAGCTTCTGTTCCAGCTCCAGGTTGGAGAAGGCGTCCATGGCGGTGTAGAACTCGCCCACGATGCCCACCCGCAGGGGCCGCAGGGGTTTGTTGAGGGGGATGGACTGGAGGGAGCGCTTCGCCGCGCGGTAGCCTGCCTCCACGTCATTTCTGCCCTGTGCGGTGTACATGGCGGTGAGGAAATCCTGATAGGCGCGTTTGTACTGGCCGTCTGTGGAGTCAAAGCCGCAGTTTTGGTAGTACTCGGCGGTGATGTCATCCACATACTCCACCATCCGCACCCCCTCCATGAACTGGGCCAGGAACCGGGCGGGATTCACCTTGGGGTTGAAGCGGCGGACAATGCGGATATATTCTTTTTTCTTATCCATGTCGTAGCTGGACAGGTTGATAAAGTCGAACTGGTAGCCCAAATCACGCAAAATCTGCTCAGCCAGCTCCCCGTAGTAGCCCAGGCGGCAAAGGCCGTGGGTCATGAGCAGGGTATCCGCCCCGGCCTCCAGCGATTCGATCATGCTGCCCAGAATGGTCTTGAAGGGGGTGCATACGAAGTCCGGGCTGTACTTGGTGCCCAGCTCCATGGTGCGCTTGGTGAGGGCGGGGGGCATGACGTACTTACAGCCCAGCGCCTGCTCCACGATATATTTGAAGGCACAGCTGTACTCCGCGTAACGGGGGAAGGAGACGCTCCTGGTTTTCGCTTCAGCCATTACAGCTTCCCCTCCTTGAAACGGATGATGTCGATGAAGCTCTCCAGCCGGGTTTCCACCCCGGCGGTGCCGCTCTGGCCGTCCAGCACCAAATTGAGCATGGGGACGCCCGTAACCCGCCGGGTAATAAGCTCGTTCACCATGGCGTCCGGCCCGCAGGGGAAAGCGCTGAGCAGAATGATGCCGTCCACGTCGCCGCAGTGCATGGCGACTCCGCCTAAAATCTCCCGGTTGACCTCCCACTTGCAGGTGGGGGACAGTTCCCGGCTGCGCTTGAGCGCGGCGTCCCGGTCTACCAGGTCCGCCCGGACAGGGATTACCCCCACCCCTTTGAGATAGTCGGTGACAGCCTTGCCCATGCAGGGGTCCTCCGCCACATAGCTGTGGGCGGCAATGAGGACTTTCATGCCCTCCCGCCTGTACAGCTGCTCCTGCCGCTGAACCCGCTCCTTATGATGGCAGAGTTCCGCTTTTTTGGCCGCCTTGTAGGCCCTGCCCGCCGCTTTGGCGCTGCAGCCCAGGGTCCGGGCCATTTCGAGGAAGGCGCTCCGCTCATCCTTTTTCAAAAGCTCGTCCACTTCGTAGGTGAGAAACTCCTGGCCGGAGCCGCGGAACACATTGCGCGTCAGGTCGGGCAGGGCTTCAAACCGGGTGCACATATTCCGGTGCCGCCCAAAGCTGCTTATCCGGGGCACCAGAATATAGTCGCATTTGCCCAGCAGGGCGGACACATGGCCCAGATAGACCTTCAGGGACAGGCAGGCCTCGTCGATGGACAAGGCGGCGCCCCGCTCCAGGATGTCCCGGTCGGTGGGAGGGCTGGCCACGGTTTCCATTCCGAGCTCCTGGAAAAAGACGCGCCAGAGGGTGCGGTAACGGTAGTACAGCATGGCCCTGGGCAGGCCGATGGCAATGGTTTGATGTTCCATGGGTTGAATCTCCAATACGGTTTGTGCATAGGCGCCGCGCGGTGCGAACGCCGGCCGGTCTTGAAACAGGGATGTAAAAAATCATGCGGAGCGCTTCATAAAGAATATCAGATCCCGTCGATACACTCCGTCTGTCCATTGCTGACGGCGTGAAAAATCCGCCGCAAGCGATAGGATATCTGGGGAATGGGGCCCAGCCACGGACCCGGATAGCGGGGACGCAGCTGGAAACGAAGAAATTCCCTGTAGAGCACAGCTTTCGCCACAGGCGAAAACGGAGCGGTACAGGGAATTTCTGAACTGGTGCGGATGACGGGACTCGAACCCGTACGGCCGTGGGCCACTAGCACCTCAAGCTAGCCAGTCTACCAGTTCCAGCACATCCGCAAAACGCAGCCTTAAGACCAACCATCTGCTCTTACAGGCTGGCATACTGTATTATAGTGCGCAAAGCTTCGTTTGTCAAGAGTGCAGTTTTGACGGCCCTTTTCTCTTTCGTGTTAGGCTCTAGCCATTGGCGATTTCACTAGCAGCCACTTGAAATGGAAAAAAGCGCGTGATATAATCGGCTCGACAAAACCAGATTTTGTGGGTGAGTTAATTGGAGAATTGTGTTTGGTGCAATCTGTCGGAAGAAGATAAACAGTATCAGGTATACGAGACTGCATTCTGGTCTGTTTTCCTTTCAGATGAGCAGGATTATATCGGACGATGTATCTTGGTTTTGAAGCGTCACTGCGGTTCAATGTCAGAGCTAACAGATGATGAATGGGAAGAGCTTCGCAAGCTGATTTGTAAAGTAGAGACCTGCTTAAAGACGGTTTTAGGGGCAGCTCTGTGTAATTGGAGTTGTTTGATGAATAGCTTTTATAAAGAATCAGAAGCTAATCCTCATCTTCATATTCATGTTAGGCCAAGATATGATGAACCAGTGATGGTTAATGGACGCACTTATATTGATAGCGAGTTTGGCCATCATTATGCAGTAAAAAAAGGCGGAGAAATATCTGACAAAGATAGAGAAGAAGTGTTCAGTCGGCTAAAGAAATGGCTGAATTGCTAACTTGGATTTATCGGGCAGTGAGCCATCCCGGCTCACTGCCCATTCCGTTATTTGGACGATGAAAAATTTTTATGAGCGTTTCTCAACACGAAAAAGAAAAGGGATGTTTTGCTCTCCCTTTTTGGGGCCTGCCGGCGGCTACAGGAAGACAGAGCACTCCTGGAAAACCTCGAAGCGGGAATCAACGGCTCCCGAGGTGTGGATGGTGTAGAGGCCGTAGCCGCAGGTGAAGCCAAAGGAAAGCGCGTTCTCCGCGGAGCGAACCCCGTGAAAAGAGAGGCTGGGGGCGGTATAATAGGGCTTTCCTGCAAAAAAGCCGGTGAAGGGTTCATGGGCGTGCCCGCAGAAGACCCCCAGGAGGCGGCTCCAGGCAACCGCCTGGAAAAAGCGGGGGTGGTACTCGGCCGGTGGCATGGAGTGCTGGCTGGGGAGCAGGTGGAAATGGGTGATGAGGATGGCGGGAGCGTCCCCCAGCCGGGCCAGCTGTTCCTCCAGCCACTGGCATTGGGCCTCGTCAATCAAACCGCGGTTGGAGCCCTCCCGGGAGCTGTCCAGGGAGAGGACGGCCAGGGGACCGATCCAGGTCAGGCAGTTCCAGGGATGAGGGGCGGCGGTCCCGTTCCAGCCTGCCTGGAAGGCGGGCTTGCCGTCGTGATTGCCGGGGGTGACGGCCAGGGGAATCCCGGGGAAGACGCTTTCTACCAGCGCCCGCAGTGACCGGAAATCCTCCTCTCCGCCATAGTCGGTCAGGTCGCCGGTTAGAAGGATGCCGTCTGCCGGCGCATGGCCCATACGGTGGCGGCAGACCTCAAGCCGCCGGGAGAGGGGGGGCGCGGAGGCCAGAATGTGAAGGTATTCTTCCTGAGAGGGGGGATAGCATACGCGGTAGTGCGGGTCTGACAGATGCAGCAGACGCATGGAAAACACCTCCGGTTATTCGAAGATGGGATTGTGGGTCCGGTGGGCAAAGTAATCCCACAGCCGCTGGGGGGAGGAGTTGATCACCAACTCCTCAGGGAAGGACAGCTCTTCCAGAAGGTCCAGGGCGGCGGTGTGGTCTCCAACCCGGCTTTGATAGTGGGCGTCGGAGCTGACAATCACCCGGACCCCTTGCCGCATACACTCCTGCGCCACCTGGCAGCAGGTTTTCTCGCTGCCCGGGCGGACGGCGAAGGAGTTGGAGTTGATTTCCAGCAGCTTTCCCTGCTCCCGGCAGGCCTGGACCACGGCGGGGACGTCAATGGGAAAGACGGGGTTCCCGCAGTGGGCGATACAGTCTACATAGGGGTTCCGGATGGCCGCCACCATGCCGGCGGTGTTTTCGGCCCGGGAGCCCGGCTCAATACATTCAATATGGTAGGCGGCAATTACCAGATCCAGCCGCCCCAGTATGGACTCCTCCAGGTCCAGTGTGCCGGAGAAATCCATAAGGTTGGCCTCCGCCCCCTGGAAGAGCCGGACCCCGTCCACAGAGGAGGGCAGACCCTTCAGACAGAGAAAATGGTGGGCAATGGCGCCATCCGGCATACCGGGGCCATGGTCGGTCATGCCCAAAGCGCAAAACCCCAGGGCTTTGGCGGCGCGAAGGTTTTCCGTAACCGTGCTGTAGGCGTGCTGGCTGACCATTGTGTGGGTATGCAGATCTGCGATGGTATGCATATGATCACCTCACGATTTATGTTGCCAGTAGTATAGCACAAGTAAATAATTTAGTAAATACAGAAAAAAGAAAAAGAAAAAATTTTTTTAAAACGTTGACAAATCTAAGGAAAGCTGGTATATTGTTTTTGAGGAAAGTAGAAAATTTGCGGGCAATTGAAGAGCTCTGAGCGGTAAAGATTTAATAAATAACAACTAAACACGAACGCGCCGGAACACAAACCAGAACCGGCGCGGAAAGAGAGGGGCAAGAGACGTGGGAGAGAACAAGCTGGAAATGAAGTCGGCGGGGAAAAAGATTTGGAACTTTGTTTTGACAATCCTTGCGCCGGTGGTGGTCGTGGCGCTGTGGTACTTTGTGACCAATACGGGGATTATCCGCCAGACCATCCTGCCCTCGCCTCAGAAGGTGATGGGCACCCTCGCATCCCTGTGGGAAAGCGGCAAGCTCTGGACCGATATGAGCATCAGCTTTATCCGGGTGCTCCGGGGCTTTGCGCTGGGCGCGATTCTGGGCGTGCTGATCGGCGGCCTGATGGGCTTCTCGGCGGTCATGAACCGGGTGCTGAGCACGATGGTCAACATCCTTCGGCCCATTCCCATGCTGGCCTGGATTCCTATTTTCATCCTCTGGCTGGGCATTGGGGAAAAATCCAAGACGGCGGTCATCTTCATCGGCAGCTTCTGGTCTGTGCTGCTGAACACCATTCAGGGAATCCAGAGCACGGACCCCAAGCTGCTGGAAGTGGCCCGGGTTCTGGAAAAGAACCATAGAACCCTGATTTTCAAAGTGTATCTGCCCTCTGCCCTGCCCTCCATTTTCACCGGTATGCGCTTGGGCATCGGCGCCGCCTGGACGTGCGTGGTGGGCGCGGAGATGATCGCCGCCACCAGCGGCATCGGCTACATGATCCACTACGCGCGGGAGCTGGCCCAGCCAGCCCGCGTTTACGCAGGGGTAATCTGTATCGGCCTTGTGGGCGTACTGATTGACAAGGGCCTGCTGTTTCTGCAGCACAAGCTGCTGCACTGGGCCTATGTGGACTGACCGGGAAGGGAGAGCGGCGGCATGAGTGAGAAGATTCATCTGAACGTAAATCACGTGAGCAAGACCTTCCGGGTAAACAAAGGCGAGCTCCAGGTGCTGGACGACATCAATTTCCAGGTGGAGCAGGGGGAGTTTATCAGTATTGTCGGCACCAGCGGCTGCGGCAAGAGCACCCTGCTGCGGATGGTCATCGGCCTGGAACACCCGACCCAGGGTGAGGTCTGCCTGTGGGACCGGGTGGTGAGCAAGCCGTCGGTGGACTGCGGCATGGTCTTTCAGGAGGCCCGGCTGTTTCCCTGGCTGACGGTGCAGGAGAACATTGAGTTTGGCATTACCCGGGACTTTTCCAAAGAGGAAAAGAAACAGATTGTGCAGCAGCACATTGATCTGGTGGGACTGAAGGGCTTTGAGAAAGCTCTGCCCAAGCAGCTCTCCGGCGGTATGCAGCAGCGGGTGAGCATTGCCCGGTCCCTGGTGAACAAACCGGACATCCTTCTGCTGGATGAGCCCTTCGGCGCCCTGGACGCCCTGACCCGGATCAATATGCAGAACGAGGTTCTGAAGCTCTGGGAGCACGAGAAAAAGACCATGGTTCTGGTGACCCACGACATTGACGAGGCCATCTTTCTCAGCGACCGGATTGTGGTGCTCTCCGCCCGGCCAGGCCGGCTGATGGACATCATCACGGTGGAGCTCCCCCGCCCCCGGGAGCGCAGCAGCGACGATTTTCTGCGGATCCGGGCCAAGATCTTCAAATACCTGACCAGCCACGCGGAAGAGGGCGTCAATCTGGACCAGTATCTGTAAGCCTGTCCGGTAATCGGCAAAACTTTGCCGGAAAAATATCTTAATATCAATTATACGGAGGAAACGGGAATGAAGATGAATAAGAGCAGACGTGTCCTGGCGCTGCTGTCTGCGGCGGCGCTTCTGATGGCCGCCGCCGTGGGCTGCGGCCCGAAGACCGATGAGACCAACCCCACCACTGACCCCGCTCCGGCGAGCTCCGCCCCCGTGACGGAGAGCGCCGGCCCGGAAACTCAGGAGCCCAGCAACCACGGCGAGCCCATGGAAATCCACGTGGGCGACTTCCTGGGCGAGACCTTCCTGTATCCCGTGAAGCTGGCCAACGAGCTGGGAATGTTTGAAGAAGAGTTTTCCAAGGACAATATTACTGTGGTTGTGGATTACCTGGGCAGCGGCGCCGTCATGAACGAGGCCCTGACCGCCGGTGAACTGGATATGTCCTTCCTGGGCGGCCAGCCCACCTTCAGCGGCATCGCCAACGGAAACGGCGTGAAGGTAGTCACCATGGCCACCGTGTCCAATACCGACCCCTGCCTGATCGTCCGGGCTGATTCCGACATCACGGAGGTCTCCCAGCTGAAGGGCAAGAACATGGCGGTGAACATCGGCACCGACAACCACTATCAGCTGGCCGAGATGCTGGCGCTGGGCGGGCTGGTGGAGGACGATATTCAGCTGTACAACATGAAGGGCAACGAGGCCCTGGCCGCCCTGCTCTCCGGGGAAATTGACTGTATGCAGACCATCGCCCCCAACAAGTGGCAGTACATCCTGGACGGCGACGTGAAAGTCCTGGCCAACATGAGCGAGACCAGCGGCCGGAACAACCAGGTGCTGGTGGCCTCCCCCGATTTCATGGAGAACCACGGCGACCTGATTGTCCGGTTCCTGAAGGTGCTGCAGAAGGCGCTGGATTATTATGAGGCCAACAAGACCGAGTGCTGGGATATCCTGGCCACCTACTGCGACGCTGACCGCGGGCTGATGGACAACTACATGGACGACTACGACTGCACCCTGGGTCTGACGGAAAAGGACCGGACCTATATGGAGAGCGTGTATAACTTCCTCTATGACCACGGTATGCTGGACACCGAGATCGATGTGAGCACCATCTACAATGACAGCTTCCTGACCGAGGCCTTCGGCACGGTGGACTGCCATTGACCTGCCCCTCGGGCGATACGAGGGAAAAAGGGGGGCGGAAGGCAGCGGGCTTTCCGCCCTCTCTTTGATGAAAGGCGTGTGGTTTCCGTGGGAATCATAGATTTTCGGGTCCGCCCCCTCTGGGGAGGATACCGGGCGCTGGCGGACAACGGGACGGCGAACCGGTTTTTGTGGGCGTTCCGCTGTGAGAAGCCGGCCTCGGTGGCCCAAGGCTCTGTGGAGCTGCTGCTCCGGGAGATGGATGAGGCGGGGGTGGAACTGGCGGTGGTGCCCGGACGGCAGTCCGCGGCAACCTCTGTTTCCAACGAGGAATTGGTGGAACTGACCTGGCGCTGGCCCGGCCGGTTTTCCATCTTTCCGCTTTTTGACCCGCTCCAGCCGGAGGAAAGTCTGACGGAGATCAAGGAACTGACCCTCCACGGCCCCTGCAAAGGCGTCAGCATTGAGCCGGGATTCGGCAACACCCTCCGCTTTGACGCGGAGGAGTATCAGGGGCTCTACGCCTTTCTGGAGGAGCGGGGGCTGCCGCTGCTGAGCACCTTCAGCGGCTCCATCACCCCGGTGATCGACTGCACGCTGCCGGGGCGGTTTCACGCCATGGCGCGGAAATATCCCCATATCCCCATGGTGGCCGGACACGGGGGCTGGCCCTGGTTCCGGGAGCTGTGCAGCATGGCGTTTTTCACCCCCAATATCTATTTGGTTCCCGACCTCTATTCCGTGCGGTGCCCGGGCGGAGAGGACGCCCGGCTGGCAGCGGACAATATGCTGCGGGACAGGATGCTCTTTGGCTCGTCCTACCCGCTGGTGCCTGTGAAGGACGCGGTGGAGAATGCCAGGGGATGGGGCCTGCAGGAGGATTCCCAGCGGCTGTTTTTCCATGACAACGCCGCCGCCCTGCTGGGGCTGTGAAAGCCGCGGCGGGATTTGCCGCAGGTGGAAAAGCCGTGCCCCGGGATGTTTTACAGCTCGCTGAGGCGAGAGGGAAAGAAGGAGGAAAAGCTTATGGTGACACTGGATGATGTGGCCAAGAGGGCCGGAGTGTCGAGAGCGGCGGTTTCCAGGACGCTGAACGCCGACCCCAGCTGGACGATTCCGGAAGCCACACGGGAGAGAATTTTGAAGGCGGCCAGTGAGCTGGGCTACCAGAACCGGCGGATGCGTCAGGCGGAAAACGCAAATCAGATTGTCATTATCCACAAGGACACCCACTATCAGAGCCGGACGGACAACTCCTATTATTTCTCTATCCGTTACGGTATTGAAAGTGCCTGCCACAGCGAACACGTGCAGTTTTCCTTTCTGCTCAACACCATGCTCCAGGAGCTGCCCTCCGGGCTGGACGGCGCGATTATCAACGGGAACTACAACGAGGGCCAGCTGGAGGAGATCTGTCAGGCGCTGGGAAGCGTCCCGTCCGTGCTGGTGGCGGCGATGAAGCCGGAGCGCCTGGGGGGGCTTGATATGGTCACCTTCGACGTGCGGGAGAGCGTGGAGATAGCCATGGATCACCTGCGGGAGAAAGGGTGCCGGAAGGTTCTCTATGTGGGCGGCCGGGACATGGAAGGGACGCCCACATGGCGGCAGAAGCGCTGGTATTACCGGTCTTATCTGGACCGGTACCCTGAGCTCCAGGGCCTGGGGCTCATAGAGGGAGCGTACGGCAGCGAGAGCGGATACCAGATGATGCGAAACTGGCTCCAGGCGGGGAACCCTGTTCCCGACGGGGTTTTCGCCTCCCACGATCCCATTGCGGTAGGGGCGGTCCGGGCCCTGGTAGAGCACGGGGCCAGCATTCCCGATCAGACGAAGGTGGTGGGGGTCAATGGCGATGACATTGGCAGCCTTACGGTCCCTCCGCTGACCACGGTGAGCGTATTCACCGAGGATATGGGCCGGGAGGCGGTACAAACCCTGCTGGAGCGGATCAGGACCCGGCGCAAGGTCCCCAAGCGGGTGATCTTCCAGCCTCAGCTGATTCCGCGCCAAAGCACCTGATGCAAAAAGCCATCCTCATTTTGAGGATGGCTTTTTTGGCGGGCGGGACGGCTGGGCGGCTTTGCGCCCGCAGTTCACGAAACAGAACGAACAACTTTTTTACCGACCACAATTTTTCTTGACTTTCTCACGTGTTTCAGCTAAACTTTCTATAGCGAAACTTAACGAAACAATTGACCCGGGGCGGCAGTGCGTGCCGCGCCCCGGGTGAAAACCAATATGGGATCGAGGTGCGGAGATGAGATTTGTGTTTGGAAAACAGGACATACAGACGCTGGCGCAGACGCGGGACCGCTGCTGGCTGCTGACCAATGGCCTGGGGGGCTTCGCCTCTCTGACGGCGGCGTTTTCCGCCTCCCGGTGCGACCACAGCCTGCTCATGGCGGCGGTGACGGCCCCCACGGTGCGGGCGAATCTGGTGCAACGGCTCCGGGAAGAGCTGGAGGCGGGGGGGGGGCGGACCGTGCTTTCTACGCAGGAATTTGCCGGGGGGCAGGCGCCTGAGGAGGGATTCCGCCACCTGTCCTCCTTCGTCTGGGAGGATGGCCCGGTGTGGTGCTATCACGTGTGGGGAGTTCAGGTCCGGCGGCGGTGCGCCATGTCCTATGGCGCCAATTCCACAGCGGTTTTGTACGACGTGGAAAACCGTTCCGGGGCGCCCTGCACCCTGCGGGTGCGGCCCTCCTGCCTCTTTGCCGTCAAGGGGGAGAGGGCGGAAAAGGCCGCCCCGGTCTGGCGGGACGGCGCGCTTGCCGCAGGGGAGTATTCCGTGTACATCAGGACCAATGGAACGCTGACCCGGATTCCTGCTTTGTGGGAGGAACTGTCCTATCCGGAGGACGCCAAGGACGGCCGGACAGCGTCCAGCCCGGCGGCTGTCTGCTGCGAGATCACAGTATTCGTTCCGGCGGGCGGGACGGGGACAATGGAGGTTGTCTTTTCCGACCGGCCGTCCGCCGTCTCGGGAGAAGAGATGCTGGAGGAGCAGCGCCGCCGGCAGCGGGAGCTGGAGGTGCGCGCGGGGCTGTCCGATCCCGCCGCCCGGCAGCTGGTCCGGAGCGCGGACGCATTTGTCACCCGGCGGGACTCCACGGGCGGGCGGACCATCGTGGCGGGCTACCCCTTCTTCGGGGACTGGGGGCGGGACACCATGATCGCGCTGCCCGGATGCCTGCTGTCAGCCGGACGGCCTGAGGAGGCTGAAAGCGTCCTGCGCACGTTCCTGGCCTATGAAAAGGACGGGCTGGTCCCCAACCTGTTCCCGGAGAGCGGGGAGGAGCCCCGCTATAACACGGTGGACGCGGCGCTGCTGCTGGTCAACTGCGTGTGGCTGTACGTTCAAAAGACGGGGGACGCAGGCTTTGCCCGGGAGGCGTTCCCGGTGCTGGAGCGGATCATTGCCGCCTACCGCAGGGGCACCCGGCACGCCATCCGCATGGAGGAGGACGGCCTCATCTCCGCCGGGGAGGGGATGGACCAGGTGACCTGGATGGACGTGTGCGTAGACGGCGTCCTCCCCACGCCCCGCCACGGCAAGCCGGTGGAGGTCAACGCCTATTGGTACAACGCCCTTTGCATTCTGCGGGAGCTGGCGCTGCTGGCGGGGGCGGACGGGAGCCCCTACGCCGCCCTGGCGGAGCGGGTGAAGGCGGCGTTCAACCAGAAATTCTGGATGGAGGACAAGGGATACTTGAAGGATGTGCTGTCCGGTACGGCGGCGGACTGCCAGCTGCGGTGCAACCAGATCTGGGCGGTATCCATGCCCTTTGCCATGCTGGAACCGGACCGGGAGCGGCAGGTGGTGGACGCGGTATACCGGGCCCTTTACACCCCCTGCGGCCTGCGCACCCTGGCCCCGGACGATCCGCAGTTCCACCCAGTTTATGCCGGGGAAAGGGTGGAGCGCGACATGGCCTACCACCAGGGGACGGTGTGGCCCTTCCCGGTGGGGGCGTACTATCTGGCCTATTTGAAGGTCCATGGCAATTCCCCGCAGGCTGCCCGGATGGTGCGGGAGCAGCTGGCGCCCATGGAAAGCGCCCTGCGGGAGGGCTGTGTGGGCTTTCTGCCGGAGGTTTACGACGGGCTGAATCCCGGCGCGTCCAAGGGCTGCTTCGCCCAGGCGTGGAGCGTGGGCGAGCTGCTGCGGGTCTATGAAAAATTGGAGGAAATTGAACGGGAGGCCGAGTGCCATGCTGGATAAGACAAAAAAAGATTGGTGGAAGTCCGCGGTTTTTTACCAGGTGTACCCCAAGAGCTTTCAGGATACCGACGGTGACGGGATTGGAGACATCCCCGGCATCATAAGCCGGCTGGACTATCTGGAAAAGCTGGGAATTGACGGAATCTGGCTGTCCCCGGTGTACGCCTCGCCACAGAGGGACAACGGCTACGACATTTCCGATTACCGGGATATTCACCCGCCTTTCGGCACCATGGCGGATATGGAGGAGCTGATTGCGGAGGCGGACAGGCGGGGCATCACCATCATTATGGATCTGGTGCTCAACCACAGCTCCGACCAGCACAGCTGGTTCCTGTCCGCCAAGGCGGATAAAAACAGTCCCTATCATGATTTCTATATCTGGCGGGACGGCGCTCCGGACTGCCCGCCCAACGATATGCGGGCCACCTTTGGCGGGCCGGCGTGGAGCTATGTGCCGGAGATCGGCCAGTGGTACTTCCACCAGTTCTCCCCCTGGCAGCCAGACCTCAACTGGGCTAACCCGGCCATGCGGCGGGAGCTGTACGATATGATCCGCTTCTGGGTGGACAAGGGGGTGGGCGGCTTCCGGCTGGACGTGATCGACAACATCGGCAAGGAGCCGGACAACCAGATCACCTGTAACGGCCCCAAGCTCCATGAGTACATCCGCGAGCTGCGCCGGGAGGCCTTCCGGGAGGACACCCTGGTCACGGTGGGGGAGGCGTGGAGCGCCAATGTGGACCTGGCCCGGCTCTATGCCGAGCCCGGCGGCAGCGAGCTGAGCATGATCTTCCAGTTCGAGCACATGTGCGTGGACTACGGGCGGGACAAGTGGGACGCGCGCCCCCTGCCCCTGGTGAAGCTGAAAGAGTGCTTCCAGCGCTGGCAGACAGGGCTGGCGGGGCGGGGCTGGAACAGCCTGTTTCTGGAAAACCACGACCTGCCCCGGATTGTCTCCGCCTGGGGGGACGATAAGAAGTACCGGGTGGAGTCGGCCAAGATGCTGGCCGCCATGTGCCACGGGATGCAGGGCACCCCCTATATCTACCAGGGCGAGGAGATCGGCATGACCAACATCCGCCTGCCCATCGGGGAGTACGACGACCTGGAGATCCACAACGCCTACCGGGAGGGGTTGGCCCGGGGAGAGACGCCGGAGCGGGTGATGGAGGGGATCTACGCCAAAGGGCGGGACAACGCCCGAACCCCCATGCAGTGGACGGACGGGGAGTACGCCGGCTTTTCCGCCGCAAAGCCCTGGCTGCCGGTGAACCCCAACCACAGCGAAATCAACGTCCGAGCCGCCCTGGCCGACCCGGACTCCGTCTTCTATTTCTACCAGAAGCTTATCGCCCTGCGCAAGAAGTACCCGGTGTTCCGGGAGGGCGGGTTCACCCTGCTGAACCCGGAGGATGAGAACGTATTTGCCTATGTCCGGGACACGGAGGAGGAGCGCCTGCTGGTGGTGTGCAATTTCACGATGTGGGAGCAGCCTGAGGTCTGTCCCGCCGCATTCCGCGGGGCGGAGGTGCTGGCGGCCAATTATAAGGACCCCGGCGGCCCTCTGCGCCCTTATGAGGCCCGGATGCTGTATGTGAAGTCATGACATGAGATACCAAAACTGTATTTTTGACCTCTATGGAACCCTGGTAGACATTCACACTGATGAGGCATCTCCCCGGCTGTGGGAGTTTATGGCGGGGCTCTATCAACGCGGCGGAGCGGATTACCGGCCGGAGGAGCTGAGGGACGCCTATTCCCGGCTGGTGGGTGAACTGGAGGGGGAGGCCCCGGGGGGCCGGGATGCCCATGAGGCCCATCCGGAGATCAGGATTGAGCGGGTGTTCCAAGGGCTGTACCAGGACAAGGGCGTGGACGCGGGACAGGAAGCGGTGATCCGGACGGGGCTGGAGTTTCGCAGGCGGTCCACGCAGTACCTGCGGCTGTACGGCGGGGCGGAGGAGCTGCTGCGGGGGCTGCGCGCCCAGGGGAGCGGGGTATGGCTGCTGTCCAACGCCCAGGCTGTCTTTACCCGGTGGGAGCTGGAACGGCTGGGGCTGGACGGCCTGTTTGACGGGGTCTACCTCTCCTCGGACTACGGCTGCAAAAAGCCGGACCCCCGGTTCTTCCACGCCCTGCTGGACGGGGAGGGAATTGACCCCCGCAACGCCGTCATGGTGGGCAACGACGGCAGGTGTGACATTCAGGGGGCAAGGGCTGTTGGGCTGGACACGGTGTACATCCGCTCCAACCTGTCGCCGGAGGAGCCGCTCCCTCCGGCGGACTATGTGCTGCGGGCCATGGACCTGCGGCAGGTGGGAGAGCTCCTGGGTCTGCGCCGGTGAAAAATGGCTGAAAACACCCCGCGGGGCCGGCGCGCCCCGCGGGGTGTTTTCAGTTATTTTTCCGTGCTTACCGCCGCATCAGGAAGGAGACCAGGGCCAGCAGCAGGAGCATGATGGGATAGTAGGCGTAATAGCCGTATTTGACCAGCCTGTTCTCGTCCACACGGCGTTCGCCGGTGCAGATGGATATCAGGATAAAGCCCATGGCCGCGGTGAGGTATACCAGGCTGGCCCCCAGTCCGGCGATCAGGCTGATGACACGGTTTCTGCGGAACAGGAACAGCGCCGCAGAGATCAGCACAAAGCCCCAGCCGAATTTGCAGTGGAGCAGGATGGACCACAGGCAGCCGCCGGCGGCCGCCACCGCGCTGAGGACGTAGGACACCGCGCCCCGGCCCTCCACGTATTTCATCATCCACAGGCAGACCAGGGCGATGAACACGGAGAACAGGGTGTTCTGAGATTCCCAGTTCCACACCTGCCCATAGATTGCCAGGTCGTAGGGCACCTCGGAGATGAGGGCGAAGACCAGCACGGACAGGATGTACTTCCACATGTTGGAGGTGTGCTCCGCCCCCTGGGCCAGCAGGTAGGCGAAGATGGAAATGCCAATCATCCCGATGATTTCCGACAAGGAGGCGATTCCGGCCCACAGCATGGCGCCGGAATCCCCGGCCAGCAGCTCGTTGAGCTGCTGGGGGGTGTAGCGGTTCACCTGAAGGATGCCGTTCTGAATTACCGCCGCGCCGAAAAAATACAGGGTCATGAGGATTGCGCCCGCAATTTTCAAGCTGTTGACAGAGGCGCGGGGGAACCAGGACCTCTTACGCTCCAGGGAGTTTTCAACTGCCATTGGGGGCCTCCTTACCGCTCTTGCCCCCGGGAGCGGCCGCCGGCCCGGTAGAGCCGCGGACCACCAGCGGGGCCCGCAGCAGGATAGAGTCAATGCACACGCCGCTGAGCAGGCAGGACAGGGCGTAGTAGCCGCATTTGCCCAGTGCGGTCCGGTCCTGCCGAATGGTGGTGAGCGCCGGGTTCATATAGGCGGAAATGGGCTGGTCGTCAAAGCCGATGATGCTCACGTCCTCCGGGACGCGGAGGCTGCGGTCCGTGCACTCGGTGTAGACTGCCAGGGCCCGGGTGTCGTCGGAGCAGAGGATGGCGGTGGCCCCCCGCTCAATCAGCTTGGGCAGGTATTTGTGGGTGGTTTCCGCCATGAAGTAGCCTACGCCGATGAGTTCCGGGTCTACCTCCAGGCCGCAGCGTTCCATGGCGCAGAAGAAAGCGTCATACCGGTCCTTGATGATATAGGAGTCCAGCTCGCTGAACAGCAGCCCGATCCGCCGGTGGCCCAGTCCATACAGGTGCCTGACGGCGGCTTCCATGCCCCCCGCGCTGTCACAGCCCACCGAGGCCATATAGGAGTTTTGCGGAATGCGGTTATCGTAAAGCACAGTGGGAATCTGGGCGGTGTGGAATTCGCCCTGCATCCAGGGGTCCACCAGGGAAAAGCCCAGCAGAAACGCCCCCTGATACCCGTGCCGGGCCATAAACCCGCTGTAGCTGACGTTCTCCTGATCCTCCTTCACAAATGGGACCACGTCTACAACCCAGCCCTCCGCCGAGGCCAGCTGGGTGAAGCCCGCGATCAGGTCGTAGCCGAATTGGTTCGGATCGGTATAGCCCATGTTCTCTACCAGAACGCATAACCGTTTCTGTGTGCGCCGGCCGGAATAGCCCATTTCGGCGGCAACCTCCACGATTTTTTTTCGCAGGTCCTCACTCACGTCGGAGGCGTTGCTCAGCCCTTTGGAAACGGTGCTTTTTGAAATGCCCAGCTTGGCGGCAATGTCGTTCAATGTGGCCATGATTACCCCCTCCAAAAAATGGTACGAGCAAAATAGAATGATAGAGCTATTATAACACAGAACAGCGAAAAATCAAGCTTGTTGCGAAACTTTTCTAAAAATTTCGTGGAAATTTGAAAAAGGAATGGATACTGTCTGCGGGACAAATGGGGTATGCGTTTCGTAAAAGGTGGAACAAACATATCAGAATGAGCATATTGCACAAAAACAGCGGACCATTTTTGGCATATAAAAACAGATATATTCATTTTTCTCCTTGACAACAAATGACTTATATGCTAATCTGATTTTGCAAAACTTTGCGAAACATCATCCATATTTACGGATTAATACCGTTTGCATCTGTAATATATTGGATGTTGCGAAACAAAGGGACCACAACATAAGGAGGAAATTACAGTGAAAAGAAAAGTCTTGGCAATGTTCCTGGCTGGCGCGATGGCCCTGAGCCTGCTGGCCGGCTGCTCCAGCAAGGACCCCACGCCCACCGCCGGCGGCAACACGGGCGACAATACCGGCACCTCCGGCGATGAGGGCGGCAGTGGAGAAGTGACCGAAGTGGCCCTGAAGGTCTGGTGCTCTTCCAACCAGGTTGAGACCGGCATCATGGCCGAGCAGCAGGCCGCCTTTGAGAAAGAGCATCCCGATTGGAAGATTACCTGGACCACCGAGATTGTGGGCGAGGACAAGTGCCAGGAGTCCGTTCTGAAGGACGTGGACGCCGCGGCCGACGTGTTCATGTTTGCCAGTGACCAGCTGCCTGACTTGGTGAATGCCGGCGCCATCGCCCAGCTGGGCGGCACCACTGCGGACATGGTGGTGTTCACCATGTCCGAGGCCGTCATCGACACTGCCATGTCCGATGGCAAGCTCTACGCCATCCCCTTCACCCACAATACCTTCTTCATGTACTATGACAAGACCCTGCTCAACGAAGACCAGATCAAGTCTTTGGAGGGCATCATGGCCGCTGAGACCGCCGATAACGTCTATAACTTCTACTTCGAGTCCGCCGGCGGCTGGAAGCTGGGCTGCTACTACTACGGCGCGGGCCTGTCCGTGTTCGGCCCCGACGGCAGCGATCTGGCTGCGGGCGTGGACTGGAACAACGCCACCGGCCTTGCCGTCACCAACTATCTGATCGACCTGATCAACAACCCCAAGTGCGCGTTTGACGGCGAGATCGCCGTGTCCGAGCTCATCGGCGACCCCGCCTGGGCGCCTGGTTCGACGGCGCCTGGAACTATGACTCCTACCACGATGTGCTGGGCGACGACCTGGGCCTGGCCGTGATCCCCACCTTCAACCCCGACGGCACCGACCATCAGCTGCTGGGCTTCTACGGTTCCAAGTGCATCGGCGTCAGCGCCAAGTCCAAGAATCCCGCCGCCGCCGTGGCTTTCGCGGCTTTCCTGGGCAACGAGGAGAATCAGCTGCTGCGGTATGAGAAGTCCGCCCAGATCCCCACCAACAAGGACGCCGCCGCCAGCGAGACCGTGCAGAAGGACGCCCTGGCCGCCATTATCGTGGACGAGTCCAACAACTGCAGCGTGATGCAGCCCGTCAACACCGTGTTCTCCGCCCGTTACTGGACTTATGCCGGCGCCATCCCCACTGAGATCCGCAGCGGCGAGATCACCAAGGATAACGCCCAGGCCAAGCTGGATACCTTCGTCGCCTCCATGACTGCGGAATAAACAGCTGGTTCACGATGAAAAGAAAATGGATCGATGAAATCCCCATGGGGGTTTCATCGCCGCAGGAATCTGCGGCGATGAGCGTCCTCCCGCCTTTCCCCGATCCATAGCGGTCTGTCCGGCAGGACCGATCCGGCGGCAGGGCCGCCCGCATTTCCGGGCGGCCCTGCCGCGATTTGAGAATAGGGGGTCAGAGTAAACCTATGGAGAAAAAATCCGCAAAAGCAAACCCGGCGGAAACTGTCAGCCTGCGGGCGGCAGATACCGTCAGGCCCGCCACAGCGGGCCCCGCCCAGGTCATCCGGGAGAGCAGCGCGCTGTCCAAGCTGTCCTTCCTCGTCTTTGGCCTTGGCAACCTGGTCAACAAGCAGATCATCCGCGGCCTTCTTTTCCTGGCCATTGAGGTGGGCTACATTGCCTATATGGTATCCTTCGGCGTGGCCGCGCTGGGGGACTTCGCCACCCTGGGCCTCCAGGAGCAGGCGGAGGTGTTCAACGAGGCCAAAGGCATATTTGAATACGTGCCCGGCGACAACTCCATGCTGTGTATGCTTTACGGCGTCATCACCATCGTGCTGACGGGCATCGTCCTCGCCGTGGCCTATATGTCCATGAAGAGCGCCTACTGTACCCAGAAGCGCAAGGAGCGCGGTATGCCCCTCCCCACGTTCCGCGACGATCTCCACTCCCTGCTGGAGGAGAACATCCACGGGATGCTCATGGCGTTCCCGATGTTCGGCATCATCGCCTTCACCGTCATTCCCCTGATCTTCATGATCCTGATCGCCTTTACCAATTACGACCGAAATCACCAGCCCCCCGGAAACCTGTTTGACTGGGTTGGGCTGAGCAACTTTGCGCAGCTGTTCACCAGCGGCAGCCGTCTGGCCACCACGTTCTGGCCGGTGCTGGGCTGGACCCTGATCTGGGCCGTGGCCGCCACCGCCAGCAACTTCATCCTGGGTATGCTGCTGGCGCTGCTCATCAACCGGAAGGGCACCTACGGCAAGGGGTTCTGGCGCTTCCTGTTTGTGCTGTCCATCGCCGTGCCCCAGTTTGTCTCCCTGCTGAGCATGCGCACCATCTTCAACGCAAACGGCCCGGTGAACATCATACTGCGGACCATCGGGGTGATCGGGGCGACAGAGTCCATCCCCTTCTTCACCAACGAGCTCACCGCCAAGCTGACCATCATCGGCATCAACATCTGGATCGGCGTGCCCTATACGATGCTGTCCACCACCGGTATCCTGCAAAACATCCCCACAGAGCTGTATGAGGCGGCGCGCATCGACGGGGCCAAGCCGCCCACGATCTTCCGCAAGATCACCCTGCCGTACATGATGTTCGTCATGACGCCCACCCTGATCACCTCCTTCACGGGCAACATCAACAACTTCAACGTCATCTACCTGCTGACGGGCGGCGGGCCGGACTCTCTGGACTACTACTTTGCGGGCAAGACCGATCTGCTGATCACCTGGCTGTACCGCCTGACGATTACCCAGAAGGATTACAACATCGGTTCGGTCATCGGCATTATGACCTTCATTGTGCTGGCGATCACCTCGCTGCTTACCTTCCACCAGACAGGCGCATACAAGGATGAGGGGGCGTTCCAATAATGAAGCTTAGAAAGAATCTCGCCAACATTGCCAGCCACGCGCTGCTGGCCGTCCTGGGTCTCATCTGGGTTTCGCCCATCTTCTACGTCATGCTGACTTCCCTCCGCGCGGAGGGCGGCTCCTACAAGAGCTACATCTGGCCCAAGGGCTTCACCATGGACAACTATGTCAATCTGTTCAACACCAGCAACAGTATCATCGACTTCAAGCGCTGGTTCCTGAACACGCTGGTGATCGCCATTTTCAGCACCGTCATCTCCGCGTTCTTCGTGGTGTGCGTGGCCTACTGCATGAGCCGCCTGCGCTTCCGGATGCGCAAGCCCTTCCTGAATTTTGCCATGATCCTGGGGATGTTCCCCGGCTTCATGTCCATGGTTGCCGTGTACTACATTCTGAAGGGCCTGGGCTTCCTGGAGACCGGGGTGCTCAAGCAGGTGGCGCTGGTGCTGGTCTACTCAGGCGGCGCGGGGTTGGGCTTCTATATCGCCAAGGGCTTTTTGGACACCATTCCCAAGGCCATTGACGAGGCGGCCTATATGGACGGCGCCACCAAGTGGCAGACGCTGATTCATATCACCCTGCCGCTGTCCAAGCCCATCATCACCTACACCCTGCTGACCGCCTTCATGGGCCCCTGGGTGGATTACATTTTCGCCAAGGTCATCATGGGCAACGATGCCCAGTATTATACCATTGCCATCGGTCTGTGGACCATGCTGGAGCAGGAGTATGTGGAGTACTATTACACCCAGTTCTACGCCGGATGTGTGATGATCTCCATCCCCATTGCAATCCTGTTCCTGTTTACGCAGAAGTACTATGTTGAGGGCGTGTCCGGGGCCGTGAAGGGCTGACCTCGGTCAATACCCCAACTCCGCGGGAAGCCCGTGCTTCCCCGGGCAGCGAACTTTGGGCGTGGCTTACGCCCTCCTCCCCGCCAATGCGCGTGGGTATCCGTTCCGTCTGGGCGGATGCCTGCCGCATTGGGGGAAGAGCCGTGGGCCTGTTTTTTTTACCTAATTTTGGAGGGAACGTTCATGAAAAAGACTGCAAAAGCGCTTTTCCTGGTTGTGCTGGCCGCCTTGCTGGCCATGCAGACTGTGCTGGTCTCGGCAGCTTCTGCAGCCGGCGGGGACAGCGCGCTGACCCTGAAGGTGCACTATCACCGGGAGGACGGCGATTACAGCCAGTGGAGTGCGTGGCTCTGGGAGATCGGCGGTGACGGCGGGGATTTCCCCTTCCAGGAGGAGGACGGCGAGATGGTGGCGACCAAGACAATCACGCCGGGCGTCACCAATATAGGCTATATCATCCGCACGCCGGACTGGGGCAAGGACATTGACGCGGACCAGTTTGTGGACATCTCAGAGGTGGTGACTGGCACCGTGCATATCTACATAGAGTCAGGTGTGGAGGGGTGCGCCAAGGAGTACGGCGAGGATGTGGTCATTGGGACCAGACTGAAAACAGCGGTCTATAACGGCGACGGGACGGTTACCGTCACCATGACCGGCGAAATTGAGGCGGATCTGGCCGGGGCGTTCGCCGTGATGGGCAGGGAGGGCCAGATCGCCGTGTCCGGAGTGACCGCCGGGAGCGGTTTCACCTATACCGTGGCGCTGAGCCAGGAGCTGGACCCGTTCCAGAAGTATACCATTACCTACGATGGCTCCGAGTACAGCCTCACCATCCCCAGCGTATACTCCACTCCGGAATTTGAGGAGGAGTATACCTATGCGGGGGACGACCTGGGTGCGGTGTGGAGCAAGGACTCCACTGCCTTCCGGGTGTGGGCCCCCACGGCGCAGTCGGTCAGCGTGAAGCTCTACGAGTCAGGCAACAGCGCCGGGCGGGACGTGATCGACGAGATTGAGATGGCCCGGGATGCAAACGGAACGTGGACGGCGAAAAAGGCCGGGGATCTGAACGGCGTCTATTACACCTATATCGTAACCATCGACGGGGTGAAGTCCGAGGCGTGCGATCCCTATGCCCGCACCACCGGCCTGAGCGGCGCCAGGGCTATGGTCATTGACCTGGACGGGACGGACCCGGAGGGCTGGGACGGCGACAAGGCCCCCCACGCCGGGAAATCCATCACCGACGCGGTGATTTACGAGCTCCACGTCCGCGACCTGTCCGCGGACGAAAACTCCGGCATCGCCAGCACAGGGAAGTTCCTGGGCCTGACGGAGACCGGGACGAAAACCCCCGGCGGCGTGTCCACCGGCCTGGACCATATCAAGGACCTGGGCGTGACCCATGTGCATCTTCTCCCGGTCTATGACTTCGGCTCAGTGGAGGAGACGCTCACCGTAGGCAACCCCTTCAACTGGGGCTATGATCCGGTGAACTACAATGTGCCGGAGGGCTCCTACGCCACCGACCCCTTCAACGGCGAGGTCCGGGTGCGGGAGATGAAGCAGATGGTGAAGGGGTTCCACGACAACGGCATCGGGGTCATTATGGACGTTGTTTACAACCATGTGCAGGATGCCGGGACGTTCAATTTCAACCGGATCGTGCCGGGGTACTTCTCCAGGGTGGATGACAGCGGCGTGTACTCCAACGGCTCCGGCTGCGGGAACGACACCGCCTCCGAGCGCTCTATGGTGCGCAAGTATATTGTGGATTCCGTCTGCTACTGGGCGGATGAGTACCACATTGACGGATTCCGCTTTGACCTGGTGGGCCTGCTGGACACTGAGACTGTCAATCAGATTGTGGAAGAGGTCCACAAAAGCCACCCGGATGTCATTTTCTATGGGGAAGGCTGGACCATGTCTACCGAGGCCACCAAGGAAGGCCTCACCATGGCCACCCAGCAGAACGCCGGCCAGACGCCTGGATTTGCCTACTTCAATGACACCATCCGGGACGGGCTGAAGGGCAGCGTGTTTGACGACACCGACCCGGGCTACGTCTCCGGCAAGCCAGGCCTGGAGGAGGCCATCACCCGCTGTTTCCTGGGCGCGGACAGCTGGTGCCCTGCCCCTGCCCAGACCGTCAACTACGCCTCCTGCCACGACAACCTGACCCTGTTTGACCATCTCCAGACCGCCCGGCCAGAGGCCGGGTTTGAGGAGCTGGTCCGCATGAACAAGCTGGCCGCGGCGGTGTACATGACCGCCCAGGGCGTGCCGTTCATGCAGGCGGGAGAGGAGATGCTGCGTACCAAGGTGAACGAGGACGGCACCTTCAACTCCAACAGCTACAACGCATCGGACGAGGTCAACTGCCTGAAGTGGGGCGATCTGGAAAACCAGGATTATGCGGACGTCTACGAGTATTACAAGGGCCTTATCGCTTTCCGCAAGGCCCACGGGGCGCTCCGGCTTACCACGGCGGAGGAGGTTGCCGCGGCCGTCAAGCCGGTGGAGGGCCTGGATGCCAATGTGCTGGCGTTTGACATTCAGGGCGGAGTCAACGGGGAGACTGCGGAAGAGCTGTTTGTGATTTTCAACGCCAACGAGGCGGGGACGTCCGTGGCCATCCCGGAGGGCAGCTGGAATGTCTATGTAAACGGCGAAAAGGCCGGGACGTCTGTGCTGGAGACCGTGAAGGGGGGGAGCGTGGCGGTGGAGCCCGTATCCGCCCTGGTGCTGGTGCGCGAGCCGTCCCAGGGGAGCACCGGTGTGCTCCCGGCTGCCGCCGCGGTGTTGGCGGTATGCGGGCTGGCCGGGGCGGCGGTTGCCGTTGCACACGGAAAGCGCGCCAAAAAGGAATGAGCCGCAGCGCAATGACCTCGGCCTGACGGAAGAACGCAGCGGTCAGGCAATACAGAAAACAGGCCGTCTCCGGACCATGCAGGTCCGGAGACGGCCTGCTGCCATTTGGCGCCAGGGGATGCCGCGCCTGCCGGAAGCGGAGCATTTATTACAAAATCCGCCGATCGCTCTTGTGAAATCGTTGTGCAGATGTTATAATATGTCGAAAGAACACGCTTGGAAAGGCTGGAGAAACACGGCCCCATTTCCAGGCGGGAACCACACATCGTAAGGAGGCCATCTCATGGAAGAGAAAAAATTGATCAAGGTTACGGTGGACGGGAAGACATATGAGTATCCGGACGGGACGTCCTACCGGACTGTCGCGGCGGATTTTCAGGACCGTTTTCCCTGCGACATCCTGCTGGTCAACCGGGACGGGAAGCTCTGTGAGCTCCACAAGCTCCTGGACCGGGACTGCTCGCTGAGGATGGTCACCGCCAAAGACATCCCCGGCATCCAGACGTATGAGCGCAGTGCGGTGTTTCTGATGCTGAAGGCGTTCTACGACGTGGTGGGTCAGGACAACGTGGAGCGCCTCTCCCTGGAATACTCCCTCAGCCGCTCCCTTTTCATGCGAGCTCAGGGCAATTTCACCCTGGACGCCGGTTTGCTGGCCAAGGTGGAGGGGCGGATGCGGGAACTGTCCAACCAGGCCCTTCCCATTGAGAAGCGCTCCATTAACACCGACGACGCCATGGAGCTGTTCCGGAAGGAGCGGTTGTTTCACAAGGCCCGGCTCCTCAGCTTCCGTGTCAATTCCCACGTCAATGTCTACTCTCTGGACGGTTTTGTGGACTACTTCTACGGCTACATGGTGCCGGACACCGGATATATCCGGTGCTTCGCCCTGGAGCTGTTTGAAGACGGCTTCATCCTGCGCCTGCCCACCCTGAAGGACCCCGACCACCTGGGGGAGTTCAGGCCCTCTATGAAGGTGTTCCGGGCGCTGTCCGAGTCTTCCCTGCACGCCAAGGCGCTGGACGCCTCCAACGTGGCGGATTTGAACACCGCCATCTCCCGGGGCGGCGCCACGTCGTTGATCCTGACCTACGAGGCCATGATGGAAAAGAAGATCGGCGACATTGCCGCCGAGATCGCGGCCCGGAAGGAGGTCCGCTTCGTCATGATCGCGGGCCCCTCTTCTTCCGGCAAAACCACCTTTTCCCACCGGCTGTCCACCCAGCTGCGCGCCTGCGGCCTGCGGCCCCACGCCATCGCCACGGACAACTATTTCGTCAACCGGGACAGAACCCCCAGGGATGAAAACGGCAACTACGATTTCGAGGGCCTGGGGGCTATGGATGTGGAGCAGTTCAACACGGACATGGTGCGGCTGCTGAACGGCGAGACGGTGGAGATGCCCACCTACAACTTCAAAAAGGGGCAGCGCGAATATAACGGCAATTTCCTCACCCTGGGGGACGGGGATGTGTTGGTCATTGAGGGGATTCACTGCCTCAACGACCAGTTCACCTACGCCCTGCCCAAAGAGAGCAAGTACAGAATTTACATCAGCTGCCTCACCACATTGAACGTGGACGACCACAACCGCATTCCCACCACCGACGCCCGCCTGCTGCGGCGGATCGAGCGGGACGCGCGGACCCGCGGCTACAGCGCCCAGGCTACCATCAAGATGTGGCCCTCCGTCCGGCGGGGCGAGGAGAACAACATCTTCCCCTTCCAGGACAGCGCGGACACCATTTTCAACTCCTCCTTGATTTACGAGACGGCCCTGCTCAAGCCCTATGTCCAGCCTCTGCTGTTTGGCGTACCCCGGGGCAGCGAGGAGTACATTGAGGCCAAACGGCTGCTGAAGTTCCTGAATTACTTCCTGCCCATCCCGGCGGACGATGTCCCCAAGACCTCCCTCATCCGGGAGTTTATCGGCGGGGGCTGTTACCACAGCTGAGCCAAATGGATTTGAAAGGCACGCCTTCGGCGTGCCTTTCAAAATGGGGCTTGACAAATAGAGCGGTTGTACTATAATATAGATACAAACGTTTGATTTGCGGGCCGTGCGCCCGCCGGAGGAGGGGCCCTATGGAGGTCATGGACAAGCTCACCATCCTGGCCGACGCCGCCAAGTACGACGCCGCCTGCACCTCCAGCGGGGTGGTGCGGGGGGCGAGGCCGGGGACCATCGGCACCGCCACAAACTCCGGCTGCTGCCACACTTTTTCCGCCGACGGGCGGTGCGTTTCCCTGCTGAAGGTGCTCTATACCAACCACTGCTGCTATGACTGTGCCTATTGTGTCAACCGCCGCTCCAACGACGTGCGCCGCACCGCCTTCACCCCCCGGGAGCTGGCAGAGCTCACCATCCAGTTTTACCGCAGGAATTATATTGAGGGGTTGTTTCTGTCCTCCGCAGTGCTGAAAAACCCAGATTATACCACTGAACGGATGATTGAGACCCTGCGCCTGCTGCGCACAGAATACCATTTCAACGGGTATATCCACGCCAAGGCCATCCCGGGGGCGGACCCCGGTCTCACTTACGAACTGGGGCTGCTGGCCGACCGGCTGAGCGTCAACATCGAGCTGCCCTCGGAATCCTCTTTGAGCCTGCTGGCCCCGGACAAGAGCAAGGCGGCTATTTTCAAGCCCATGGCCCAGATCCGGGATGGGGCGGCCCAGTCCAAGGCGGAGCTGAAGCTGTACCGCCACGCCCCCCGGTTTGCCCCGGCGGGCCAGTCCACCCAGATGATCGTGGGCGCCACCCCGGAGAGCGACCGGCACATTTTGGCCCTCACCGAAGGGCTTTACCGGAAATACCGCCTGAAACGGGTGTTTTTCTCCGCCTATATGCCGGTGTCCGACCATAAGAACCTGCCCGTCCCCGCAGGGTTCAAACCGCCTCTTTTGCGGGAGCACCGCCTTTACCAGGCGGACTGGCTGCTGCGGTTTTACGGGTTCACCGCCGGGGAAATTCTGGACGAGGGCCGCCCCAACTTCGACGAGGCCCTGGACCCCAAGAGCGACTGGGCCCTGCGCCATCCGGAGTTTTTTCCGGTGGAGGTGAACCGTGCGGATTACGAGACCATCCTGCGGGTCCCCGGCGTGGGCGTGCGGGGAGCCAGGAAGATTGTCACCGCCCGCCGGTACGGCCCCCTCTCTTTCGAGGGGCTGAAGCGGTTGGGGATCGTGATGAAGCGGGCCCAGTATTTCATCACCTGCTCGGGGCGGATGCTGCCCGGGCTGCGGTTCAGCCCGGACACCGTTTACCGCCGCCTCACGGGGCTGGAGCGGGAGGCGCTCCCCCCGGAACAGGGGGAACAGATCACCCTGTTTGACTCCATGATCAGTTGACATCATGTTTGAGGAGGGACAAACCATGAAAGGCAAATCTCAGACTGCCCCAAAGGACATACCCGCCAATTACCCCATGGGCCGGTGCGGCTTTTACTGCGGCTGCTGTCCGGCCTATGTAAATCATGAGTGTGAGGGCTGCGTCCCCGCGCACCAGGGGGGCGAGTGCTTCAGCCGGGACTGTGCGGAGCGCAGGGGAGTGGAGTTCTGCCCCCGGTGCCCGGAGTTTCCCTGTCAGGCGCTTTTCCAGAAGCCCCATGCCACCGTCCTGGACAGGGACTGGCTCCTCTGGTGGAAAAAGCGGAAGCATTCGGAAGCGTGAGACCTTTGGGCCGGCCCGCTGGTCTCCTTGGGGGGGAGCGTATTTGGAACCAGTCTGCTACCGTTACGACGGCACCTTTGCCGGTTTTTTGACCTGCGTTTGGGATGCTTTGGAGAATCAGATTGAGCCAGTAGGCTTCTTCTCTCCTGACGGCGGGGCCACCCTCTGGGAGGAGCGGGAGCCGCCTGCCGACCGGGAGCGGGCCCGGCGGCTGTATGCCGCTTTGGCGAGGCGGGTGTCCCCTGCTTTTCAAAAGCTGGTCGCCCGGGGATTTCTCACCTGTCTGCCGGAAAAGGAGCTGGCCCTGCTGACCCTTGTCCGCCGGGGGCTGCGGGAGGGGGACCGGGTGCGTTTGGATCTCAGCGACCCGGTGATGGCCCGGGTGAACCTGGCGCTGGCGAAGATGTGGACGGAGTGGGACCACCTGAAGGGCTTCATCCGCTTTTCCGACCTGGACGGCATGCTGGTGGGGGAGATCGAGCCCAAAAACCGGGTGCTGCCTCTGCTGGCGGGGCACTTCGCCGCCCGGTATTCCGGGGAGCGGCTGGCGCTGTACGACAGGACGCACCACGAGATATTCCTCTCCGACCGGGGGCGGTGGAAGCTCCTCCCCGCAGAGGACTTCCGCATGGGCCCTGCCGGAGAGACAGAGCGGGCCTATCGGGCCATGTGGCGGAAATACTATCAGACCATTGCCATTGAGGGGCGGCGCAACCCCAAATGCCAATCCACCCATCTGCCCAAGCGGTACCGGCACGTGATGACCGAATTTATTTCGGATGAGGAGATGGAGACAGCCCTGCCGGGACAGATTCCGGCAGGCGCTCTGGAAACGGGGCTGCAGGCCGGCGGGAGCAGGGACGCCCCTGGCGCGGCCGAATAAACGGACAAGGGCGGCGGCTGTGTACGGCCGCCGCCCTTGTTTCCGTTACCGCTCCACGTCCACAACCCGGAGGTAGCGGCGCAGGGGGTACTCCCCGTCGTGGGCCTCCCCGGGGAAGGAGGAGGACATGGTCCCCGGCCGGGTGACCCGGGTGATCCCCGCGCGGGCCAGCAGGGCGGTGAGCGCCTCCCGCCGCTGGGGATCGCAGACCAGTCCCGCCGTCTGGAGCCGTCCCCTCTGGCGGCGGAGGGCGTGGAGCAGCTCCCTCCGGGGAAGGAGCTTCACCAGCACGTTGCCCTCCATGGGGGACAGCTCCAGCTCCCGGCCGGGCCGGAGGATGACGGAGCAGCCTTTGCCCCGAAACAGGGCCTCCCCTTTTGCCGTTCCGTCCACGATCCGTTCCAGCAGGGCGGTGCAGCCGCTGAGAGAGGCGGCCGCCCCAGGGGCCGGGCCGGGCCGCTTTGACGCAGCCCTTTCCAGGTGGGGCAGAAATTCCCGGCAGAAGGCCTCCCCCTCCGCCCAGTCGTCGGTGTCCAGGAAGATAACCTGACAGGAGGAGCACAGACGCTGCCCGGTGTCTGCGATGTGGCGGGCCAGGGCGGCCAGCTCCTTGTCCCTGTCCTCGCAGCCGGAGATATAGGCAAAGCTGAGCCGGTGGCCCCACTCAATGAGTTTGCACCCCGGCCCGGCCAGGGCGCGGGCGCCCTGAACGGCCCTGTCGCCGCCCCAGACCACCAGACCGTCGGCCAGCGCGGCCAAGGCTTCCAGCTCCGAGGTCCGCCCGGAGGGAAGGTCAAAGGCGTAGAGGTAAGGGGCCAGCCGGGGCTCCTGTTGCGTCAGGAGCTGGAACGCCGCCAGGGACAGCCCCTTGTCTCCGTGGGGAAGCTTCACCAGATTGATGTTGCCGGTGAGCAGCCCCTCCAGCGCGGTATATACGGGCAGGCCGGGCATATTGCCGGGGGCGATGTGGAACAGCGTCCCCAGGGGCAGGGCGTGGGCGGTGGTCCGGGTGAGCTGCCTGGGGGCGAAGGGGGCAGGCCCCAGCTCGGCGGCCAGCTTGGCCTCCAGGCTTTCCCGGCGCAGGAGAGGGAGTAGATCGGCCAGCCTCATTCCGGCGGGGAGAAAGCGGGCCAGCAGCGCGTCGAACTCCCCGGCCTCCAGCCGTCTGCCCAGGGCGTCCACGGCGGCGATGACGGTCTCCGAATCCAGGGGCGGGCCCGCCCGGACCGCATTCAATTCGGCTTCCAGGCCGTCCAGGACGGCCTGACGCTGCGTATCGGGCAGCAGTTTGCCGTTGGCGAAAATCAAAAGGCTTCCCCCTTTCCCAGAAGCTCGGCCGCCCCGGCGGCGCAGGTCTGAATGTCTCCCATCCCCACCCGGCCCAAAATGGTGAGGTAGGGGCTGCGGATGCCGCAGCCGCACGTTTCCCCCGGCGTCAGGTATCCCAGGTCGTCGGTCATCACGCTGAGGGTGGGGGTGGCGGTCATGAGCGGGGAGATGAGATTGATGAGCCCCACCTGACCCATGGGAAGGGGCTGCAAGGTATCCGGGTCCCGGATGATGACCCGGCCGTAAACGGGTATGTGGAAATGGTGGCGGGGACAGGCGTTGTAAAAGACAGGGTGCTCCACCGCACCGAACAGCTCATTGATGTGGTCCTCCCCGATTCCCAGGGTGCGCTCTGTCAGGGCGTAGAGGGTGCCCTTGTCCACCTCCTGGCCGGCGTACTGCTTCCATCCCCCTGCCAGGATGATACGGGAGCCCTTGGGAAGCTTGACCCGGAGCCCCAGCTCCTCCATCCGCCGCAGGCCGAACCACAGGTAGGAGGGAAAGCCGATGATGCGGGTGGGGAAATGGGAGCGCTCCAGCCGCTTCAGCGCCTGGGCCACCCGGTCCAGGTCGGGGACATAGGCCCCGTCCGTCATCTGGAGGGCATAGGTGCGGCTGAGGGGAGGGGAGAAGTGGGTGAGGCCGAACATGGTGCGGGTGACGCCGGTGCGGTTGGATTTGTGGGGTTTGTAGCCCAGGATGACACAGTGGGCGGGCTTGGGCGACACCAGATGGTGGCGAAAGCCCAGATTGACCACCATGGGGGCCTCGGCCAGGAAAAAGCCCCAGTCAAAGCCGATGCGGCTGAATTTCCCGCTGGTGCCGGAGGAGGTGACCTCCATGGCCATTCGCCTCCGGGGCATGGAAAACAGGGCCCTCCGTTTGAAAAAGAGGGTGGGGAGAATGGGCAGCTTTGCCAGGTCGCCTATGGCGCGCAGCTGGTCCGGGGAGAAGCCCAGGTGGGCGCAGATGGCGGCGTAGCCGGGGCAGTGGCGGATGTGGTAGGCGCAGTTGTCCCGGCAGGCCCGCAGGAAAGCCTGATCGGAGCCGGGAAGGTCGTAGGGGTGGAGCCGCCAAAACAGGCGTTGACGGGACAGCATGGGCCGGCCTCCTTTTTGAAATGATTTGGCCGCGCGGGACATAAACTGCTTGCCCTGGGGCGCGGGATGTCATATAATAGCGGGGAAAAACGAAAACAGGGAAGCGAGGAGAGACAATGGAAAACAACAGGCCAAGGGGCAGGGAAAAGCACGTTGCCGGTCCCGCCAAAACGGTGCGCAAGCGGGGGGACGGGCTGGGCACCGGGCCGGTGGGCGATGCCGGCGGCTATTCCGGGCGCGGGCAGTCCGCCGCCGGCGGCGCGAGGGGCCCCAAGGGCAAGGGGGGCGGCGTGAAGCTGGTCCTGCTGCTGCTGGCCCTGCTGCTGGGAGGCGGCGGGGGGCTCACGGCACTTCTGGGAGGGCAGCAGTCCGGCGGGCAGGTATCCCAGAACCCCTCCTCAGGCCAGCACCAGCAGCAGCCGAACCAGGGCAGTTCCTCCGTGGACTGGGCCCAGCTGCTGGGCGGTTTTGGGGGCGGCAGCGTGTCCGCCGGCTGGGAAAGCCCGGCCAACACCGGACGCCTGGACAAGACGGTGGCCTCGGGCGCCCGGGAGAAGTACACAAAGGTGTTGGGCGGCGGCAGGGATACCGTCACCATCATGGTCTATATGTGCGGCACCGACCTGGAGTCCCGCAGCGGCATGGGAACCGTAGACCTCCAGGAGATGCTGGACGCCCGGTTCGGGGACAGCGTCAACCTGCTGGTGTATACCGGCGGCTGCAAGGGCTGGAAGAACAATCTGGTGTCCAGCTCCACCAACCAGATCTGGCAGGTGAAAGACGGCCGGCTGGTCAGCTTGAAAAAGGACCTGGGCAGCGTGTCCATGACAGACCCGGATACCCTGTCCGGGTATATCCAGTGGTGCGCCCAGAGCTACCCGGCCAGCCGCTACCAGCTCATCCTCTGGGACCACGGCGGGGGTTCCGTCAGCGGCTACGGCTACGACGAGAAATTCGCCTCCAGCGGCTCCATGAGTCTGGCGGGGGTGGACGCCGCCCTGAAGAGGGCGGGGGTGAAATTTGATTTCATCGGCTTTGACGCCTGCCTGATGGCCACCGCGGAGACCGCCCTCACCCTCACCCAATACGCGGACTACCTCATCGCCTCGGAGGAGACCGAGCCGGGTGTGGGCTGGTACTACACCGATTGGCTCACCGCCCTTGGGGAGGACAGCTCCATGCCCACAGTGGAACTGGGAAAGCGGATCGTGGACAGCTTTGTGGACACCTGTGCCCAGAAGTGCAGGGGCCAGCTCACCACCCTGTCCGTCATTGATCTGGCGGAGCTGGAGACCACGGTTCCGTCCGCCTTTGCGGACTTCTCCCGGTCCGCCGCGAAGCTGATCCAGGACAAGCAGTACCAGACTGTGTCCAACGCCCGCAGCGGGAGCCGTGAATTTGCCCAGTCCAGCCAGATCGATCAGGTGGACCTGGTCCATCTGGCCAGAAATCTGGGCACCAAGGAGGGGGAAGCCCTGGCCAAAGCGCTGCTGGGGGCGGTGAAGTACAACCGCACCTCCTCCAATATGACCAACGCCTATGGGGTATCCGTCTACTTCCCCTATCGAAAGCTGTCCAATGTGGACCGGGCGGCGTCCGCCTTCGGCCAGATTGGCATGGACAAGGGCTACATCCAGTGCATCCGCCAGTTTGCCAGCCTGGAGGCCGGCGGGCAGGCGGCCTCCGGAGGCGGGACATCCCCGCTGCCCTCCCTGCTGGGCAGCCTGGGGGGCGGTTCCGGCGACATCTCCGCCATTCTGGGCGAGCTGCTGGGCGGCTCCTTTGGACGGGTTCCTGGGCTGGATGGCGGCAATACGGGATTTCTGGACGACCGGGCGTTGAGCGACGGGGATATGGCGGGTTTCCTGTCGGAAAACCGGTTCCCGGACCAGGCGCTGATGTGGCAGGAGGGGGAGGACGGTATCCCTGTCCTCCGGCTGACCGAGGAGCAGTGGGGACTGGTCCACACACTGGAGCTGAACCTGTTTTATGACGACGGCGGGGGCTATATTGACCTTGGGCTGGACAACGTGTTTGAGTTTGACGGCGAGGGCGGGCTTCTGGGCACGGCGGAGCTTGCGGAAAGCTGGCTTGCCATCAATGGCCAGCCGGTGGCCTACTACCACACCGCCACTGTGGACGACGGGACAAACTACGCCATCACGGGCCGGGTGCCGGTGCTCCACAACGGGGTGCGCGCGGAGCTGATCCTGACGTTTGACAACGGCTGCCCTTCCGGCTATGTAGCCGGGGTGCAGACAGTGTATAAAGAGGGCGAGACCGGTACGGTGGCCAAGAGCCAGACGGGGCTCCAGCCCGGAGACACACTGGAATTCCTGTGCGACTATTACAGCTATGAAGGGGACTATGAGGACAGCTATCTGCTGGGCGACCCTGTAACGGTGGGGGAGGACGGACTGACTGTGGGCGACGTGGCCCTGGAGGGCGCCACCCGGGCCACCTACCGGTTTACCGACCTGTACGGCGGGAGCCATTGGTCCCTCCCATTTTAAGCGCACGGCCCCCTTCCCTGGAGAGAATCCAGGGAGGGGGGCTTGCTGTGCGTATGGGGGCGGCGGGCGGAGAGAAGGTCAGTCGCACTCAATGACAGCCCGCTTGACGGCAGGGATGGAGGCGGCGGAGACGGACAGCTCGTCGATACCCACGCTCATGTAAAAGGCGGTGAGGGCGGTGTTGGCCGCGGACTCGCCGCAGATGCCCACCCAGATGCCCGCATCGTGGGCGGCCTTGGCGGTGCGCTCAATGAGGCGGAGGATGGCCGGGTGGCCGGAGTCGAAGAGGTGGCTGATATTGGCGTTCATCCGGTCGGCGGCCAGGGTGTATTGGGTCAGGTCGTTGGTGCCGATGGAGAAGAAGTCCACCTCTTTGGCCAGCACGTCCGCCATAATGGCGGCGGCAGGGGTCTCGATCATGATGCCGTACTCCACGTCGGAGCTGTAGGGGACGCCCTCCTTGTCCAGCTCCTGGCGCACCTGAGCCAGGATGGTCTTGATCTCCAGCACCTGTTCCAGGTGGGTAATCATGGGGAACATGATGTTCAGCTTGCCGTATACTGACGCGCGGAGCAGGGCCCGCAGCTGGGTGCGGAAAATCTCCGGCTGTTTCAGGCAGATGCGGATGGCGCGGTAACCCATGGCGGGGTTTTCCTCCCCGTCAATCCCGAAGTAGGGGGCCTGCTTGTCGCTGCCCAGGTCCAGGGTGCGCACCACCACGGGGCGGGGAGCCAGCCGAGCCAGCACCTCTTTATAAATTTCGAACTGGGCTTCCTCGGTGGGGAAGTCCTCGCTGTTCAGATAGATGAACTCGCTGCGGAACAGCCCGACGCCGCCGCCGCCCCGGGCGATGACCGCGTCGATGTCGTTGAGTCCGCCGATGTTGGCGCACACCAGCACCTTGTGGCCGCTTTTGGTGACAGCTTTGCGGTCCTTATAGGCCTCCAGCGCCGCCTGATCGGCCAGGAAGGCCTCACGCCGGCGGAGGAATTCTGCCCGGGTGGCCTCATCGGGATGGGGGGCCGCCTCGCCGGTGGTGCCGTCGATGGCGATGAGGCCCGACTGGGGCAGCTTGTCGTAGTCGTCTCCCATGCCCACAATGCAGGGGATGCCCAGGGTGCGGGCCAGGATGACGGAGTGGGAGGTGGACGAGCCCAGCTTGGTGACAAAGCCCGCCACATGGTCCTTGTCCAGCCGGACGGTCTGGCTGGGCAGCAGATCGACGGCGGCCACGATGACCGGCTCGTCGGGGAAGTCGGCGGCGTCGGGGATGCCCTTGAGCACCCGGATGAGGCGGTTGCCCACGTCCATCACGTCGGCGGACCGGGCCTGCATATACTCGTCGTCCATGGCTTTGAACATGGCGGCGAGGGAGTCGGCGGTCTCCCGCACGGCATACTCGGCGTTATACCCCTCGTCCAGCAGCCCGTCGATGCCGTCGATCAGGTCGGGGTCCTCCAGCATCATGCGGTGGATGTCAAACACCTGGGCCACATTCTCATCAGTGGCCCGGGCCTTCTCATACAGGCCGTCCAGCTCCCGAATGGCCTGGGCAGCGGCCTGCTCGTAGCGCTGATGCTGCTGGGCGGGGTCCAGCCCGGACTCCTTGGTGACGGACAGGTCTGGTTCCTCCAGGTAGAACAGCTGGGCCACGGCCGCGCCGGCCGAGGCGGCGATCCCTTTTAACATGATTGCTCCTCCATTCATTTGGCAGATTCGGACAGGCGCGCCGGACGCGCGCGGTTCATCTTTGTGTATAACACATAATCCGCGTTCCTGCAATGGGTTAGCGCGAATTTTTTAAAAATTTTTTGTCAGAGGTTCCCTGCCGATTCATCTTGAAAAGGGATTGGGACCATGCTATAATGTGATAAAACGTTTGTTTGGATGGAGGGAGCCGTCATGCCGGAGGAGATCGTCGGGGCGGAGAGGCGCAACCAGGTGGCGGGTACGGTGTCCGCCGTGCTGTTTCGAAATGAGGAGAACGGTTACACGGTGCTGAAGCTGGACTGCGGGGAGGAGGGGGAGGTCACGGCGGTGGGGTGTATGCCCGGCGTGGCCCCCGGCGAGAGCCTGGAGCTGGAGGGGGCCTGGGGCCGCCACCCCAGCTACGGGGAGCAGTTCAAAGCGGAGGCGGTTGCCCGCCGGATGCCCGTGGGAGAAAAGGCCGTATTTGAATACCTGGCCTCCGGGGCGGTGAAGGGGGTGCGCATGGGTCTGGCCCGGCAGATTGTGGATCATTTTGGGGAAGCTGCGCTGGAGGTCATTGAGAACGACCCGGACCGCCTGTGCGAGCTGCGGGGAGTGTCCCCCAAGCGGGCTCGGGCCATTGGGGAGGACTTCCGGCAGAAAATGGGGATGCGGCGTCTGGCGGAATTTTTGTCGGAGCACAGGCTTCCCCTGGCAGCCGCCATGCCGCTGTACCGGCGGTTTGGCGACCTGGCTGTGGACGTGGTGCGGGACAACCCTTACCTGCTGGCGGACCGCTCGCTGGACATCCCCTTTGCCCAGGTGGACGCGCTGGCCATCAGCCTGGGGGTGGCGGGGGATGACCCCCAGCGGGTGGAGGCCGCGCTGGTCTTTGAACTGGACCACAACGCCGACAACGGCCATGTGTTTCTGCCGGAGAATAAGCTGCTGGACGCCACCGCCGCCCTCATCGGGGTGGACGGGAGCTGTCTCGCAGAGGGGCTGGCCGCCCTGATTGAGCGGGGCGAGGTGGTGCGGGAGGACATCGCCGGGGTGACCGCCTGCTATCCCGCGGGGCTGTATGGGGCGGAGTGCTATGTGGCCATGCGGCTGGGGGAGATGTGCCGCACCGAGATCGCCCCGCCGGAGGGGCTGGGACGGCTCATTGATTCCATCCAGCGGGAGCAGGGCATCACCTACGCCAAGCAGCAGCGCAGGGCGGTGGAGCTGGCGGCCTCCCGGCAGGTGATGCTGCTCACCGGCGGGCCGGGAACGGGCAAGACCACCTCCCTGCGGGGGGTGCTGGCCCTGTTTGAGACGCTGGGGCTGGAGACCGCCCTGGCCGCCCCCACCGGCCGGGCCGCCAAACGGATGGGGGAGACCTGCGGGGCGGATGCCCTCACCATCCACCGGCTGCTGGAGACAAAGCTGGACCCCTTTACCGGGCAGCTGGCCTTCACCAAGAACCAGGACGACCCCCTGGAAGTGGATGCGGTGATTGTGGACGAGACCTCCATGGTGGATGTGTCCCTCATGGCGGCTCTGCTGGCGGCGCTGCGGGGGGACTGCCGGCTGGTGCTGGTGGGCGACCCGGACCAGCTGCCGTCCGTGGGGCCGGGGAATGTGCTGGATCACTTGATCCGGTCCGGGGTGGTGCCGGCGGTGTCGCTGACGGAGATTTTCCGTCAGGCCCGGGAGAGCGCCATCGTCATGAACGCCCACGGGGTGAACCAGGGCGCTGTGCCGGAGCTGAAAAACAAGGCCCGCGATTTCTTCTACCTGGGCCGGCGGGATGCGGCCAGGACGGTGGACACTATTGTGGAACTGTGCCGGACCCGTCTGCCTGACAACATGGGCATCCCGACCGAGCAGATTCAGGTGCTCACCCCCACCCGCCGCCGGGGGGCGGGCACCGCCGCGCTGAACCGGGCGCTCCAGGAGGCGCTCAACCCAGCCCGGGAGGGCAGGGGGGAGCGGGCCTTCGGTCCCTATATTTTCCGGGAGGGGGACCGGGTGATGCAGGTGAAAAACAACTACGACCTGTTCTGGGAGAATCCGGATACCGGGGAGAAGGATCTGGGGGTGTTTAACGGGGACATCGGCACCATTGTGGACGTGGACGTGGGGGGAATCACCGTGTCTTTTGACGGGCGGCTGGCGGCCTATCCCTCCGAGCTGCTGGGGGAGCTGGAGCCCGCCTATGCCGTCACGGTGCACAAGGCCCAGGGCAGCGAGTACCGGGCGGTGATCCTGGCCCTGAGCGACGTGCCAGCCTCCCTGCTGGCTCGGGGCGTGCTGTACACCGCCATCACCCGGGCCCGGGAGCTGTTCATCCTGGTGGGGGATGGTGAGCTGATGGCCCGGATGGTGGCCAACGACCGGCAGATGAGGCGGTACTCGGCGCTGCGCACCAGATTGCTGCGGGAAACGGGCCGGGAGGCGTGAATTACCCCCATTCGCGGTCTGCGGGGAGGGATTCTCACCCCCGGACGCGGTATACTTCTCCCAAGGGAGGGATCGATATGGATCAAACAAAAGTGGGAAAGTTTATCGCGAAGTTGCGCCGGGAACAGGGGCTAACCCAGGAGGCCCTGGGACAGAGGCTGGGGGTGACCAACAAAACCGTCTCCCGCTGGGAGAACGGCAATTATATGCCGGATATCGAGCTGCTCATCCCCCTGGGGGAGGCGTTGGGGGTCGGCGTCAACGAGCTGCTGGCCGGTGAGCGGCTGAGTGACGAGCAGTTCCGGAAGCAGGCGGATGAAAACCTGGTGGAGGCTGTGCGGGAGAGCAGCTTCTCCATAAAGGAACGGACGGAGTTTTTCCGAAAAAAGTGGCTTCGGGACAACATTTGGCTGATCGTTTTCAGTATATTGGCTGGGCTTGCCGTGTCCGTGAGGTTTTCTTTTGATCGCCTATGGGTGCTGATCTCGCCTGTCTGGCTCGCAATATTCTGCTGGCTGCGAAACCGTATGATGAGCTATATTGAGGGCAAGGTGTACGGCGATCCCAAGCCGCCGTCCGGCAGTTGACAAGCGGGCTGAAATCGGATATGATAACGGGGCAAATCCAGCCAAGGAGATATACAGATGAAAAAGCCCTTTCTCACTCTGGCCCAGGCCAAGGAGATTGCCAAGACCTATCCCACCCCGTTTCACATCTACGACGAGCGGGGCATCCGGGAAAACGCCCGGGCGCTGAAGACCGCCTTTGCCTGGAACCCGGGGTTTCAGGAGTATTTTGCCGTCAAGGCCACCCCAACCCCCGGTATCCTCAAGCTCCTTCGGGAGGAGGGCTGCGGCGTGGACTGCTCCTCCCTTACCGAGCTGATGATGGCGGAGAAGTGCGGGTTTTCCGGGGATGAGATCATGTTCTCCTCCAACGAGACCCCGGCGGAGGAATTCCAGCTGGCGGCCCGCCTGGGGGCCACCATCAATCTGGACGACCTGACCCACGTGGACTTCCTGTACGAGACTTTGGGCCGGGTGCCCGGGACGGTGTGCTGCCGCTTCAATCCCGGCGGTGTGTTTGCCCTGGGGGAGAGCAAGGAGGGGTTCCAGGTCATGGACAAGCCGGGGGAGGCCAAGTACGGCATGACCCGGCCCCAGCTGGCCCAGGCGTTCAGCCGTCTGAAAGAACTGGGAGCAAAGCAGTTTGGCATCCACGCCTTCCTGGCCTCTAACACCATCTCCAACGAGTATTACCCTGCCCTGGCCCGGCTGCTGTTTGAAACCGCAGCCAGCGTGGCAGCAGAGACCGGCTGCCGCGTGGCGTTCATCAACCTGTCCGGCGGGGTGGGCGTACCCTACCGCCCGGAGCAGAGCGCCAACGATATCGCGGTGATTGGCGAAGGGGTGCGCAGGGCATATGAGGAAATCCTGGTCCCGGCGGGCATGGGCGATGTGGCTATTTATACTGAGCTGGGCCGGTTCATGCTGGCTCCCTTCGGCCATCTGGTCACCACCGCCGTCCATGAAAAACACATCTATAAGGAGTATATCGGGGTGGACGCCTGCGCCGCCAACCTGATGCGGCCCGCCATTTACGGGGCCTACCACCACATCACGGTGCTGGGCAAAGAGGACGCGCCTTGCGACCATGTGTACGATGTGGTGGGCTCGCTGTGTGAGAACAGCGACAAGTTTGCCATTGACCGGGAGCTGCCGGAGATTGAGAGGGGCGATATTCTGGTCATCCACGACACCGGGGCCCACGGATTTTCCATGGGTTATAACTACAACGGCAAGCTGCGCTCAGCGGAGCTGCTGCTGCGGGAGGACGGCTCGGTGGAGCTGATGCGGCGGGCGGAGACGCCGGATGACTACTTCGCGACCTTGATTTGGTGATAAAAACGGCGGCGGGAAACGCCCGCCGCCCATATGCGCCTGTGATGGAATTGGTAGACATGCGAGATTTAGGTTCTCGTGCGGCAACGCGTGTGGGTTCGAGTCCCTTCAGGCGCACCAAGTTCATGTGGTGAAAATGCTATTTTGCCCGCAAAGCCAGTGTTTTCAACACATTGACGGCCCTCGGAAGATGAAATCCGAGGGCCGTCTAAAACTACTATTTTCGAGCGGGTTTCCCAAACCGACCCGACTCAAACCCACACACCCACCGCCGTCCTGCCCGTACCGTGGAAAAGGCATCCCGGCAGACAAAAAATAGTTCCGAACTTTTTAGCGCCGCTTCTCTTGGCCGCAAGGCCAAAAGAGGCGGCGCTTTTTTGTGCCTTTTCACACCACCCGCCAGCGCCGGTTCCCGGCACTGAGAATGAATTGGAGGAAACCATGAAGCACAACTATGGAACAGTAGCAGATTTTTTACGAACCCACCCGGACGCAACCTTAGACATGATGACGCCGGGAGGCTTTGTACTTCTCACCCCCGAGCTGGGCGCCGGACTTTTGGCGGGCGGGACAGTGCCAGCCCATCCGGGCTGCCCCGGGCGTGAGCTTGAGCGCACGGTAGAAGCCGATGAGCTCCTGTGCCAGACATTCGCTGAACTCACCCAGGACAAAAAAGATCCATCCCGCTTCTACGCCCTGACGGAATGGCCGATGGAATGCTCTGCCGCTGAGGAGGAAACGCAGGGGCTGGGACTGTGCCAGCAGATGTGACTGCCGCAATACAAATTCAACCTTGGAGCCCCCACAAGGCCGTAATTTTCAATGAAAATCACGGCCTTTTTATTTTTTTGGAAAGGATGTGTTCCGCATGACTATGAAAGCAATTCTCAGCGATAAGGCCAGGCCCGAGCTGGGCCAGGCCACCGTCCCCTTCCCCATCCCGGACAGCGAGTACGACCACACTATTGAGCTGCTGGAGGATATGGGCATCGGCTCCCCCACCGCCCAGGACTGCCGGGTAGACGAGCTTGACAGCGAGTACCCCATCCTCAACCGGCTGACGGCCCAGAGCGTCAATGTGGACGAGCTGGATTTCCTGGCTAAGCGGCTGGACAGTTTCTGCCAGGGTGAGAGCGAAAAGTTCCAGGCCATGGCCAGCAAACTGTGCCTGTCGGACATCAAGGATTTCATCAACCTGACGTTTTGCTGCCAACGAGCCACCGTAATCACCGATTTCTCTGATTTGGAGCAGATCGGCAAAGCCCACGTCCTAACCGTCAGCGGTGAGTCCATGCCGACGGAGGTGTTTGAAAGGATGGATTATCATGCGGTGGCCCTCGACCTGATCCAGCGCGGCGCTGGGACAGTCACCCCTTACGGCGTGGCATACGGCAACGGGATGGAGTTGGAACAACTCTATGACGGGTGTCATTTCCCCGCCCACCTCCACAAAATGCCCCAGCTGATGATCGAAGTCAAGTCCGGGTTGGAAGGTGAGACTACCGGGTATCTCTATCTGCCCTGCCCGGACAAGCAGCTCCAGCGGACGCTGGCGCGGGCCGGAAGCGGCCCGGAGGGCTATCGGATGGAAATCGCCATGGATGGCCTTCCCCCACAGGTGTCCGCCGTAGTCAGCCTCACCCGTGACGGATTGGAGGATCTCAACGCGCTGTGTCGGGCCATCGAGCCTCTGGACACAGAGCAGAGAGAAAAGCTGGATGCGGTGGTGCTGTTGGCCCGACCCCAATATGCCAGCGAGGTGCGACAGCTGGCCGAGAACCTGGATCAATTTGATTTTGTACCCAGGCCGTCCAACCCAGATACGGACTGTGCGCTCACCGAGCTGGGCTATGTGGTCTATCACGGCAGCTTGACGCTGGATGAGCTGATGATGGATGATCCCGCAGAGCAGTACCGGCAGGAGATGGGAGGGCTGGCATAATGGTGCTCCATGTAGCGAAAAGTTCGTTCAGCAATGAGGTAGAACACATCAGCTTTCCAGCGGAAGCGGAGAAGGTCAGGTACGCCGTGTTCGGCGTGGAGGAGTTCGGCGGCTGGGCTCCAGCGCATATCGTAGGCGGCGACGGCGCCGCGAAGATCCCCGCCAGCTACATCGAGCGTGACGCCCTGTTCAGCGAAGAAGGGGTTCAGAAGCTGAACCAACTGGCCAGGTTGGTAGATACCATGGATCTGGACGCTCAGAAGGTTTTCTCCGGGGCGCTGATGGTGGAACACGCCAAATGCCTGGATGATGTGCTGCGCGTGGCGGGCAGCCTGGACAGCTATGAGCTGTTCCCCGGCATCAAAACAGACGAGGAGCTTGGCCACTTCCTGGTGGATACCGGCCCCATCACCGGCAAGTTCGTTTTTGCCGAGGAGGTTCAGCCCTATCTGGACTATGCCAAGATTGGCGCGGAACAGCGTAAGCTGCTGGACGGCGCCCATACGGAGCAGGGGTTTGTGAAACGCCGGGAGAACGTCCAAACGCAGGCGACAGAAGCCCACCCCGCCTTCGCCCTCACCTTGGCCTCTCCCACCGGCGCCTGCCGTCTGAATCTGCCCGCCCCGGACGATGAGCTGGAGCGGGCCAAAAGGGCGCTGGGGCTGGATGACCTGGGCGGCGCGGCCATCCAGGACGTGGAGATCGGCTACCCCTGGGCACACCTGCTGCCCACGGACTCCGCCACCCTGGAGGACGCCAACGTCCTGGCCGAGTGCGTCCGGGAGATGACAACGGAGGAGCTGAAGGTATTTGGCGCGGTGCTGGAAGTAGAGGAGCCGCGCTCCTTCCATGAGGCTGGCACCATCGCCATGGATCTCACTGACTATGAGCTGACAACCAGCAATGAGCGGGAATACGCCATCGCTGCCCTGGGGTATGCCGGGGCGGGGGATGAGGTTATAGAGATGCTGGACGGCTTCACCGATTTTGACGCCCTGGGCCGCTGTGAGATGGAGGCGGACGGCGTCCGGGAAACCAGCTTCGGCTCCGTCCGCCGCCTCAGCGCCCCCTGGCCCCAGCAGGAGCCGGAAATGGGCCAGACGATGTGCTGAAAAGCGCTGGACTTTCGCACGGTTATGAGATATTCATTGTGTTCACACGATGAAAAGGAGGTAAAATCATGCTCGTCAACATCTACAAGGATCAGCTGCAAAAAGGGTATCTGTTCGGGCGTCCGATGCTGTACAGCACACAGCCCATCCCGCGGGAGGATGTGCCTCAGTATTGGAGCTGCTACGACCTGCGGGGCACCGTCCGCCAGCCGGACAAGCCTTACGCCCTGGTAGACCGGGCGGAGGAAAACTATGTGGGCTCCGTCCTGTCCCCGCTGCCGCTGAAAAAGGACGCCGCCCAAAGCAGGCTGGTCATGGACAAGCTTGTGCTGATGCCCGAATACATCCGGCTGACCGATTTCTGCGCTGACTATCAGATCCCCTACCCCCAGATCCCCATGCGCCATATGCTGCGCCCCGCCGCCCCCGAGGAAGCGGGGCTTTTTTACGCCCTGCCGCCCGAGCAGGACGAGGAGCTGGGCACCATCGGGCACGTTCGGATTGACTTCGGACGCGACGGCGGTGAGTTCTGGCACTCCTGGTGGCCGCGGGGCCCGGAGGGTCTGAACACCCCGGAGTTCAAAGAGGAACTGGGCAAGGTTGTGGACGATTTGCGAAAGGGCGTCCTGAAAGACCTGTCCTCCATGCGGCGGTACTGCCAGGGCGAGGATGGGGCGATCAGCGGCGGCACTTGCTGCCAGAATTACGGCTTTGTGCTGGAAACGGAGCGGTACCGCTACTGCCTGCGCTGCAACCCGGTGCGTGGGGATTACCAGTGCTATTTGACCTGCTTTGATCTCCGGGCGCAGGAGCTGCACCAGGCGCAGGAGCCTGGGCCAGAAGCCGATCAGGGTATGACGCTGGGCGGTATGGGCTGACCCCATACATTAAAAATGGAAAGGAATCTGAAAATGAACGACAAGTTTTTCCCTGAATTGGCCCGCCGCCTGAAGCGGGAGGGCATCGCCACCGGGCCGGTGGAGAAGGGCTGCCTCCCCGTGCTGGCGGACGGGCGGGCGGCGGTGCTGGTCATGCCGAGGGGCGGTGTTGTCTTCAACGCCGACGTGGAGCGCGGCCCGGAAGCGGACAACGTCTACAACCTCACCTTCGGGCTGAGCCGCGAGGTCTATGAATACACCGAAGCCATGACATCCGCGCCGCCGCTGGTGGCGTCCGGGCTCCATGAGGACTTCCGGCTGCTGGCGGATTTTAACGGCGTGGTGCTGGCCGGACAGGAGCTGGAGGGCGACTGGGGCTATAAGTTCGCCACATGGCGGCGAAGCCCGGACCATACCGCCGTGGAAAGCGGCGATTATTTCGATGGCGGGCACTACTACCAGGCCGCTAAGCTGGACTTCGCCTGCCGGGCGGGGCTGGTGGATAAACACCGCCAGTTTACGGACGAGCAGCTCACCGAGCTGTACCGCTGCGTCTGTGAAACGCTGGAGGGCGAATATCCCCTGACCAGGGAGCGGCGGGAAATTTTGGAGCGTGCGGCGGAGCAGATGGAGAGCAGCGAGGGGCCCCCGCAAAGCCGCTTTTCAGGCTTTGTGGGGAGAGGAGGGGCAAGGGAGCGAACGCAGTTTTCGCCGCAGGCGGAAACGGAGTTGAGCGGACTTTGCCCCGACGAGGACGAGCGCGTCAGCCAGTCCAACCAGCGGGAGCTGGAGGCGGCGGAACAGGAAGCGGGCACGGAACCGGAAATGGGGTTGTCGCCGTGAGAGTCCAATACAAAAAGAACCGTGTGGTGCAGTTTTACGAGTCCAATTGCCTGACCGCCATCCCCCGGGAGCCTCCCCCCGTCCTCACCGGCCCCTTGGAGCGGTGCGCGGGCTGCCCCTACCCCGGCCATGGCTTCGTCTGCTGGCGCATGGGCGCGGAAACGTGCCTGCGTACCGATATGGCCCGGATCATGGAGCGTGATAAGTCTGTTGGTTCTGCCGGGTAGCTTTCAGCGGGGCATTGTGGTACTGTTGCTGTCAATATCCGCGAAAGGGAGGTGAGCCCATGGGCAGGAAGGGTCAAAAATATCAAGTGAATCTGTTCCGGTGCAAACGCCGCTGTGCCCTGTTCCATCCAATGGAGCGGGGCGTTTTTGTATCCAGCCGGAGGGAATCCGGCACTAAATTTAGGAGAAAGAAGTGAAAAACCATGAGTATCCCCAAGGAATGGCTGGACTTTCTGCGGGAGCAGTACCCCGAGGGCAGCCGGATCAAGCTCCGGGAGATGGGCTCGGATGATCCCTGCCCCATCAAGCCTGGATCCATGGGCACGCTCCAGGCCATTGACGACCTGGGGACATTCCACGTGGCCTGGGATGATGGGCGGGGCCTCGGGCTGGTCATCGGGCAGGACTCCTTCTCGGTGTTCCCACCGCCCCTCCAGACCCTCAAGCTGTATATGCCCATGACGGTCACCTACTATGACGAGGAGGGCGACCTGGAGCAGGACTACACGATGGATCCCCGGGAAGCGGCGGAGTACGCCCCCCAGATCATCGCCGCCCTGCAAGGCGAACGGCGCTGGCTGGAGAACGAGGGCCCGGAGGAGGCGGAGCGCGGCCTGATGGCTTACTTTGACGGGCCGGACAGCGTGGATCAGAAGGTGCAGTCCTGTTGGTTCACCGCCGAGGTGCGGGAGGGCCAGCTCTGGGGCGTGGCAGAATGCAGGGTCCGGGGCGAGCTGTCCCCGCTGGAGCTGCATCGTCTTATTAACGAGGCTGGCGGACAGGCCAGCGACGGCGTAGGTGAAAGCTTCGAGCAGCGTGAGATCAGTGTGGGCGGCGGCATGGAGATCTACGCCCACCTCTGGCAGAGCAAGGGCTGGAGCATCATGCCGGAGCAGGACCGCTTTGACCCCCATTTTTCCGAGCGGCTGCCGGATATGTGCTTCACCGTTCTGCCGGAGGACGGCGCGCTGGCCTATATCATCAAGGGCGATGGACTGCGGCGGTCTGAGGACAGCAAAGAACAGCCGGAAATCAACCGCCATCTGGCGGACTACTACAATCAGGAGCGCGGCATCAGTGAGGCACAGGTGCGGGCCATGGAGGGCGGCTGTCAGCATGGCTGGGACTCCCCCGCCGCCGACCCAAGAGCCTATCAGCAAACCCAGGCCCAGTCCCAGATCGGAGGGATGACCCTTGCGTAAGGTTTTTGAGGTGGAGCTGTCCTCACAGGAGGGGTTGTGCGCGGAACTGACCCTCCCCGCCGCGCCCTATGCCCTGCTGGACGCGCTGGAGAAGCTGGAGCTGGCGGACGGTGAGGCACCCAAATGGGAGCTTCTCAGTGCGTTTGACGCCGGATATATATTCTGCTATCTGGATCAGGACGATGGTTCCCTGCCTGAGCTGAACGCCCTGGCCCAACAGTTCGCGCGGCTGAGCGAACCGGAGGTGACAATCTTTGAAGGGTTGGTGGCGATGGAGCATATGCCAATGGGCCAGCCCTTCCCCCTGCCCCGGCTGATCGACCTGGCGTACAGTACGGACTGCTGCCACTGTGTGGAGGGCGTGGTGACCGACGCCCAGCTGGGCCGGTTCTGTGCAGGAAACGGGTTTATCCCGGAGGCCGAGAACCTTTCTGACGCGGCTTTTGAACTGCTGGACTTTGAGCGGGTCGGAAAGCAGTTCCGGGAGACCGAGGGCGGCGCGTTCACCCGCGGCGGCTACGTCCAGCGGCGTGAGGGGCTGAGGCAGGTATACAAAACCTTGGATCTGACGCTGAAAAAGCCAGATTATACGCTCCTGACCGAAACAGCCAGCGGCGCTCAGATCAAGCTGCCCATCCCGATAGGCGCGACCGTTGTAGACGAGCCCGCCCAGTGCATGGACTGCGCCGCCCCCTCCCTCACTGGCCTCACCGCCACGATGTCCACCCTGGATATGCTGGCCCGCCGCCTGACGGAGCTGGAGATGGACGGCGAGCTGACCAAATACAAGGCGGTGCTGGAGGCCACCGGCTGCGACGACGCGGCCCAGGCGCTGACGCTGGCGGATGAGCTGGACCGCTACGCCTTCGACCCGGAGCCGCGTGAGCCGGACGAGGTGGCCAGCGCACATCTGAAGGGGCTGCTGCTGGAGGAGGAGCTGGCGGCGCTGCTGCCCAACGTGAGCCTGTATGCCTATGGGCAGAAGGTGATGGAGCAGACGGGCGGCAAACTCACCGGATACGGTTATGTGCAGCCTTCCACCGGCCCCGCCCAGGATATGGAACCGCAGGCAAATGAAATGGAGATGACGCTGAATTGACCGATTTTGACTACCTGGCCCAGCTTCCCGGCGAGGAGCGGGAACAGGACTGGATCAGGATGCGGCTGGGGACGCTGAGTGTCCGGGAGGGCATTGTGCTGGCCGCCGCGGCCCAGGCTGACCCGCCCGAGAATGCCGCCCAGGCCATCAACCAGCTCCAAATCCTGGACGAATACAGGATACTTTTGGACGCGGGCAGCTACGAGATGCTGGGCAGGCGACACCTGGTCAACGACACCGCCATGCCGGTGGATGCCCTGCCCTTTATCAACCTGGACGAGGTGGGGCGGCAGTACGAAAACGCCCATCCCGGCCTGTTCATCGGCAGCTATTACGTCCAGTACCCGGAAACGCCCCCCGAGCCGGTCTACCGGCCCGGCATGGCCCTGCCCGCCGACGATGGCTGGAGTGTCAAGGTGAAGCTGGCCTCTCCCACTGTGCCGGAGGGGGTATGGCTGCGGTTGCCGGGGCCGTTTGAGGACGGCTATGAAGATACGATGGAGGAGGTACTGGCCCTGCGGGAGCTGCGGATAAAACGCTGGGACGAATGCGCCCTGGTGGATGCCCAGTGCGCCCTACCCGAAGCCGGGGATCTGATGGTTCAGTACGGCGACGCTGTGTCGGATCTGCTCTATGATGGCGTTGAGCTGGGGTTCGTGCTGGCTCAGAAGGGCCAGGGCTCCCCGCACTTCATGGAGCGGTACGCCGCCGCACTGGCACTGGAGGGCTGCCATGACCTGAGACTGGCGCTGGACGTCAGTCAAAACCTCAACTGCTACGACTGGATGCAGCGCGCCGATCTGGAGGCGTCCGGCATGGCGCTCCTGATGGACAAAGGCGTGTCCGAGGAACTGATCCGCGCCAGCGGCATCGATCTGGCGGGCTACCGGGCCCACTTGCTGGAGCAGGAGGGGTACACGCCCACAGCAGACGGCTGGGGCTACATCCGCCGCAACGCCAACGAGTTCCACTGCCAATTCAGCACCCCCGCCCAGCCCCAGGAGGAGCCTGGGATGGCGATGCAATAAATATCACACAGGGGCCGTTTTCCCGATGGGGACAGCGGCCCCTCTTTTTTTGTGCCTTCACACCCCTTTTCGGGAAAACGCCCCCGAAAAAGGAGGACGTCATGAAAGAAGAACAGCTCTTGGCCTACCTGAAGGCCAACTGTACCGGGCGCGGCAACATCCAGACCCGGGCGCAGCTCCAGCGGAAGCTGGGGCTCAGCAAAGACCAGCTCACCAACATGGTCCACCGGATGCGGTGCAAGGGTCTGCCCATCGCGGGCGGGCCCCTGGGCTACTTTTACGCCCAGAACGCCGGGGAGCTCCACGCCACCATCCGCTGGCTGGAGAAGATGATCCAGACCCTGCTCAAGTCCATCAACGGGCTGGTGAAGGCCATGGAATCCTATGGGCCCATGGATGATGGCGGCGGAGTCCGCGACGACGATGGCGGCGGGGGTGACAGCCCCTGAAAAGCATCATCCCCTGGGTGGGCGGCAAGGGGAAGCTGCTGTGGCTGATCAACCGCCTGGCTCCCGCCCGGTACGCCCGGTTCGTGGATGTGTTCGGCGGCAGCGGCACCGTCACCCTGGGCCACCCCCTGCGCCGGGGCTGCGCGGAAATCTACAACGACTACAACAGCAACCTCACCAACCTGTTCTGCTGCGTGAAGGAGCGCCCCATGGCCCTGCTCCGGGAGCTGGGCTTCCTGCCCCTCAATTCCCGGGACGACTTCAACGTGCTGTACCGCTTCTTCTCCCGCCAGGAGTTCACCGACAGCTACTTGGGGGAGGAGCTGGAGCTGACCCGGATTTTTTTGGAACCGCCCCAGGGGGAGGCCGTCCGCCGCCTGATGCTGGAGCGGGCCCCCCAGGGCGATGTGCGCCGGGCGGCGGATTACTTCAAGCTGGTGCGGTACAGCTTCAGCGGCGGGGCCAGCGCCTTCGCGGGCCGCCCCTGCGACCTGCGCCGCTTTTTTCACCTGATCTGGGAGTGTTCGCGGCGGCTGAAAAACGTGGCGGTGGAGAACAAGGACTTCGAGGAACTCATCGCCCAATACGACCGGGAGGACACCTTTTTCTACTGCGACCCGCCCTATTACGACGCCGAGTGCTACGAGGTGGCCTTTCCCAAGGCAGACCACATCCGACTCCACGATGTGCTGAAACGGTGCAAGGGGCTGGTGATGGTGTCTTACAATTACTGCCCTTTTATCACAGAGCTGTACCAGGACTTTTACATCTTCCACACCACGCGGCCCAACAGTATGTCCCAGACTGCGGGCAGCGAGTACGAGGAGGTGGTGATGACCAACTACGACCCCCTTGCCCTGGGCGCCGACCGGGGCTGGCAGATCAGCTTGTTCCAGCGTCCGGAGGACGGGGACAGCGGCGGGGGGACGTATCAACTCATCCATGAACCCATTAAAACAGAGGAGGATTCCCAATGAAAAAAGCGAAAAATATGACCTTTTCTATCCCCGCGGAGGACGCGGAATACAGCGGTTTCACCACGGAGGGCGATGTCTCGGTCCATGCCGGGGAGAACGTGCTGGCGGTTCTGCCCAAGGAGCTGACCGTCCTGGAGGCCGCCCTGGCCGCCAGGTCGCTGATTGAGGTGGCGGGGTATCTCATCGGCGGGATCAGGAAAACCTGCGGCGAGTGTGGGGAGCGGCGCTGTGCCGACAGTTGTCCTTACGGCCCGCTGGACGAGCCGGGCAAGTGCCCCTATTGGGACGCGGAGCCGGAGGTCACCTTGTCGGAGAGCGCCCGGGAGACGCTGGGCATCCCGGAGGACGCCAAGCTGATGCTGCTCCCCGACGTGGGGGAGGGGCTGGTGACCGTCGCGGACTATGATCACGACATCTCCGACATCCCGCCCACCATATTGACCGCGCTGGATTTGGCCGGTGTGTGCCGTGGGCGGCTGGACGAGGCGGTCATGAACGACGAGGTGATCCGTCATGACTGAGGCGCTGTACCCCTATTCCCGGGAGGAGGCCAAGCGGGAGGGCGAGCTGGCCCAGTGGAAACAAAGCCACCGGGCCAATGTCTCCTGTGCCAGAAATATCAGTGGCCTGATCGACACCCACGCGCAGCAGGGTCAGCTGGAGCCGGATACCGCCAAATTTGCCCTAAAGCAGTGGGGGTTCCCCCGGGTGCAGTTCGTACTGTCCAACACCCTGCGCGGCGCCAGCACCCAGGAGTTCGACCCGGACGCCCTCCACTGGGCGCGGACGGCCTATGTCCCGTATGAAAAGACCAACGGCGAGTGCAAGATCCGGGCGGACAGCGCCCTGCTGGCCCAGTTCCTCCGGCAGACCCATGCCGAGTACCAGGCGCTGGGGATGTTCGGCCCGGAGCACTGCGGCGGTGCGGATCAGGATTTCACCGGGAAGGTGCTGGTTCTGCGCCCGGACAGGCTGAAGGATGAGTGCTGGTCCGCCCAAAACCAGTTGTGGCTGGGTGAAATGGGCTTCGGCTGCTCCCCCACCGCCAGCGGGCGGGCGGTGTTCGCCACGTGCCTGGGCGATGGGGAGAAGGTCCGGTGGAACCGCGCCGACTTTATGGGTGTGCTGGAGGAGCAGTATCTGCCGGACTGGGCGGCGGAGAAGCTGGCGGAGCTTCGCGGCCCCGCCCAGGAGCAGGCGGACGGCCCTGCCCAGGGTGGCATGGAAATGGGGTGAGGGCGGTGCTCCAATTCTACGTGATAGACAGCCTGTGGGAAGGGCGGATGAATATGTCCCACTTCCGCCGCCTCCCGGACGCCATCCAGGCGTACCGGGCCCTGCCCGCCTCCTTCCGCAAGGCGCTGGGCGTCCGGCAGGGCGTGGACGTCATCGATTTGGTGCAATGCCTTCCGCTGTTCCCCAACGACCAGGAGGGCGAGGACGTGATGGCGCTGCGGTTTTTGGAATACCCCCTGTGGAAGTCCGAGCCCCAGGTCATGCAAGCGGCCCAGGAGCTGGCATCCCGGCTGCACATCCGGTACTGCCTGTACCGGCGCTGCATCATCCCCATCCCGGACCGGGAGAAGCTCCCCCGCGCCCTGCGGGACAGGTACCTGTGGCCTGACGAGCCCGGTGACTTTTTCACCGCCGCCCAGTGGGTCTATGTGGCCGGGGCAGGCAGACTGTCCGCCGCTGAGTTCAAAAACCGCTACGGCGGCAGCACGTTCCAGTACCCCCTGGTGGTTCACATCAGCGCCTGCGGCATGGACGGGCGGGGAAATTACAAGTCCCTGCAAGTATCGCCGTGGGAATTTCATTTGTTGATCCAACGCTCCAAAGAGCGTATCGATCAAAATAAAAACGGAAAGAGGAAGAAATCATGAAGCATAAGATCATCCCCACCCTGCTGGCGCTGGCCCTCACCGCCTCGCTGGCCCCCGCCGCATTCGCGGCCGCGCTCCCCTCCCCGTGCTATCCCACCTCCGTCACTCGGAGCGAGGATGGCGCCCAGATCCGCAAGGTGTACGACCTGGGCCCCGAGGACGACCCCGCGGGCATCTCCCGCTCCGACTTCGAGCAGGAGGGCTTCTATTACACCCTCACCGACCTGCTGAAGCAGGAGGCCCCGGAGCGGGAGGAGCGGTTCCACACCGAAACCGTCACCCTGGACAGCAAAAACAAGGACATGGAGTCCGTGCTCTCCCTGCTGCCCGCCCAGCGGGAGTTCACCACCGAGGATGGCCTGACGGGCACCCTGTCGCTGAAGCTGGACACCGTCCAGGTGGACGTGGCGGGCTACGGCAGCTCCACCCGGCAGGTGTCCGCCACCCGCAGCTACCCCAACCTGGCGGGCCAGGACACCTCCTACATCCCCAAGGAGATCACCGACAGCGGCAGGACGCTGGAGCTGGCCTCCATCGACTGGCGGACGGACAACACCGCCAACGAGGACGGCTATGCCGTGGGCGACCGCTACACCGCCATCGCCACCTACACCGGCAGCGCCACCAGCTCCTACGTGAAGGGCTATGTGGTCACCGCCGAGTACAGCGGCACCGTGTCCCGCATTGCGCTGAACAAGGTGCGGTACGTTGCTATCTTTGAAGGCACACCCCTGGTTCCCGTGGAGCCTGACCCCACGCCCGAGCCCACCACCGACGTGCAGGAACCCGCCGCCCCCGTCCAGTTCCACTGGGGCTATGTGCTGGTTCCCTTGGGCGTGATCGCCGCCATCGGCGGCGGCATCGGCGTGGCCCTGTTCATCAAGAAGCGCCGCGAGGGCGGCTATGAAACTGAGGAGGACAGCCAATGAAGAAACTGAGAACCCTGCTTTCCACCATGCTCTGCCTGTGTACCATGTGCGCGCTGGCGTTCCCTGCCCATGCTTTGGAGTATAACATCAACGCCCCCGGCGACCCGGAGTACGGCAAGCCCACCTCCTTTGAGCCGGTGGTCACCGCCGATGGCGGGGCCATGAAGAACGAGGACGTGTCCAAGAACGCCGCCCTGATCCCGCCCGGGTTCGGCACTCCCACCAGCAATATGCTGAACACTGGGAATTACCTGACGCCCAACCTGGTTCCCTCCCAGATGGCGGGGGCCGGGCAGGTGAACGGCACCGTGGCCGTGGTCATGCCGCCCGCCTCCGGCAGCACGGGCAGCTATCCCATCACCGGCACCAGCACCTCCCCCTCCACAACGCCGGGCTTCACTGAAGTCACCAGCGACCTCTACTACAGCGACGGCAGCCTGGGGACGCTGAAGATCCCCTCCATCGGCCTCACCGTCAAGGTGTTCGAGGGCACCGGCTCCGCCCCGCTCCTCAAGGGCGCGGGTCATTTCGAGGGTAGCAGCATCTGGGCCGGAAACTGCTGCATCGCGGGCCACAACCGGGGGGTGCGGAATGATTTTGGCAAAATCCACACCCTGAAGGTGGGCAGCACCATCACCTTCACCACCAAGCTGGGTACCCGCACTTATGCGGTCACCGGGGTGAACAAGGTGTCCGTCAACGACGTCAGCGGCCTGGAACCCTCCAGTGTCAACATGATCTCGCTCTACACCTGCGTGATGAACCAGCCTGCCTACCGTTGGCACGTAACCGCCCAGGAGGTCTGAGCGCCGCTGTGTAATATGCTTCGTTTTCCCCTCTACATTTCTCCACAAAGCAACCTGTTTGCTCTCGACTTTCTGCTCAGATTTTGGTATTGTAGTGTCATGAAGATGTACCAAACGTTGGTAAGGAGGAAGAACTATGCGCAGAATGAGAGAAGCGGTATTTTTGGGGATCGGCATCCTGGCAGGTCTTGCGTTAAGCGGCCCTGCGGCTCAGGCGGCGGAGGCGGTGCTTGCTGCCCGCCCCACTACCCAGACATTTTATCTGGACGGCGTAAAAATTGACCTCACAGCTTATCTGATCGGCGGCAGCAACTATGTGCGTCTCCGGGATATCGGCAGGGCGGTGGACTTCGGCGTGACCTACGATGCCGCAGACAACACCGTCCACATTGACCCGGACGCCCCCTACATTGAGGAGGTGACTACCCCTGCACCGGCCACGCCCTCCCCTCAAGCTGTGACTGAGGAAAGCGTACAGGCCGCCCTTTCCACCCTGCGGGAGCGTTATCCCAACAACACTCCTTGGCCAGCCCCCTACCGCTCTACCAGCGGGGGGCCTTACCACAGCGGTATGAACTGTGCTGGATGGGCCACCCTGTGTTCCGATGCGGCCTTCGGCAGCCTGCCATGGCGGCGAGTGGATAACCCCAGTTGGGATGAGATCCGTTCCGGCGATCTGGTAGAGTACGACAGCGGCCCGAGCGGCCATGTGATTGTAGTGATCAATAAAACAGCGGATGCAATCACTTTCACCGACAGCGGCACCACCCAGCGGGCATATTGGGGTGGACAGTACACCCGGGAGTGGTTGGAGCAACAGCCTGATCTAACTTTATACACCCGTTACCCGAACTAAAAACCCATATAAAAAGGCCGGACTGCAAAAGCAGTCCGGCCCTCGTCATTTTGAGGAGGAATCATTTTGAAAAACAAAATCGTAAACCGCACCCTGGCTCTGCTGTTAGCCCTGGTCTGTATGCTGGGCGTTCTGCCCCTTTCGGCCTTCGCCGCTGAAGGGCCGTCCGACGCTCCCGCATATGTCACGCAGCAGGCGGCGGACTATTGGCGCACCAACGGCAGACTGGTTCGTTATCAGTCCGCCAGCCCCACGATCAACGCCGCTGGCCGGGCCCACGTCTTTGACGCCCAGGTTTCTGTGCCGGGGCTGTCCGGCACCACCCGTGCTCTGTGCTCCCACCACATTGGCACCCTGGGCAGTCAGGCCAACGGACAGAAGTGGAACTATAAGCAGACGGTGGACAATGCCTCGCTGAAGGTGCTGCTCACCTATGTGTACTCCCATACCAATGGCAGCTTCACCGATGCGGGCAGGGCCCGGGGCCTGGAGACCTGGGGCGAGTTTTGGTCTGACCTATGGTACATCACCGCGCAGACCATGACCTGGTACTGGGAGTACGGTCTCATCAAAGATGTCACCACCGACCGGGAGGGCTTTATTGAACAGGCGTCGGAGGAGATGATCACCTCCTTCAAGGTCATCCACGATGTCTGGAATTTCTCTCCCTGGATCAAGGACTGGGACAGCGTGAACATCCACACGATCATAGACAGCCGGGACAACGGCAAGACCGGAAACTCCGCCTATGACTACATCAAAACAGGGGTAGACCTGGTGCTGGATCACCCCGAATATTACTACAACTACAACTTGTGGGAGTTTGAATGGGACAAATCCCAGCCCTGGAAGCTGGCGGGCCAGTCCGGTGTACCCATGCAGCGGCTTTTGATCGCTGTGCCGGGGGAAAAGCAGACCGACATTGATACCGTAAAACTCACCGTGAAAAAACTGGAGGCGGGCACCAACAAGCCCATGCCCGGCGTAACTTTTACCGTGGAGAGCGCGGACGGCTCTGGGAGTTTCTCCGTTACCCGCCAGACCGGCGCGGACGGTACCCTCACCCTGACCTCCGAGGCGGACGACCTCACCGCGGGGCAGTACACCATCACCGAGGACGCCGTGCCGGAGGGCTATATGGCCCAAACTGCGTCCCAGACCGTGACCGTGATGCCAAACGGCTCCGTGTCCAACACCTTCACCTTCTATAACGAGCCGGAAGGCCCCGGCGCCCCCGGTTCCGGCACCGGCACGATCAGGAAGGTGGATTCGGACAACCCCACCGTGGGCATTCCCGGCGCGGTCATCCGCATCACCAGCGTGAAGCTGGACGATGGCGGCAGTTTCTTCGGGGAGTACATCACCAAGGACGGCGGCTACATTTTGAAAGAGGATCTGGACTTCTCCAAGCTCCCCACCGGGGCGTATCTCGCGGAGGAGGTCACCCCGCCCGAGGGCTATATTTTGAGCTCTGATGTGAGCAAAGTGAAGCAGCCCTTCGTGTGGGACGGGGAGCATGATGTGTCCCTGGTTTTTGAAAATTCCAGCAAGGTTAAGGTCGTCCTGAAGAAGGTGGACGAGAGCGGCAGCCCCCTGGCTGGCGCTGTTTTTCTTGTTCTGCGGGACGGCCAGATCATCTCCACCGAGGAGACCCAGCCCGATGGCACCATCACGGTGAGCAATGTGGTGGAGGGCCACTATGAGTTCGTGGAGGTGTCGGCCCCCGCTGGCTTCGACTGTGACAAATCCCCTGTCGGCGTCCATGTGGACGCTGAGGATTTGCAGGGGGAGCAGACCATCGTGGTCACCAAAATGAACCACCACAAGCGGACTTTGACGATATCCAAGCGGGACGCGGAGAGCGGCGACCCCATCCCAAATACCTCCTTCCACATTCGCGGCATCAACGTGGCCTATGAGAACGATGTGGTCACCGGGGCAGACGGCAGAGTGGTGCTGGAGTCCATGCCATCCGGGTGTTACGAAATTGAGGAAACCGCCGTCCCCTCCCCCTGGCTCCTGGATGCCAACAACCGCAAGACCGTCTGGATCGACGCCAAGCAGGACAAGGATATCGTGGTGGATTTTGTCAACAGCACCCGGCCCGGTATCCGGCTCCTGAAACTGGACGGGCAGACAGGGAAGCCGGTAAGCGGGGCCACTTTTTTGATTGAGGAGGTCAACGGGGGCTTCTCCGACCGCCGCCAGACCGATCAGAATGGCCTGATTGTGCTGGAGGGCAAGGACGGCGTCCGGCCCGGCGCGTACAAAATCACTGAGGTGGAGGCAGCCCCCAATTACGTGCTGGACGATACCGTCCACATCGTGCAGTTGGAGGAAAACCGCACCACCACCATCGAGCTGACCAACCTGGTGAAGCCCACCCTCAAAATTCTGAAGGTGGATTCCATCACGAAGAACCCCGTGGCCCACGCGAAATTCCAGATCTGGCGGGCCTCCGGGGACACCAAGGCCGGGGACTACAACGACCTGGGCACGTTCTATTCGGATGAAAACGGCGAGATCGTGCTGGAGCACACCGATCCCGGCTGGTTCAAAATTTCTGAATTGGAGGCTCCCTCCGGGTACTCCATCAAGCAGGCGGACTACGAATTCTATCTGGCCGCAGGCGAGACCAAGACTGTCCAGGTGGAGAACATCCCCCTGTCCGCATTGGTGGTGTATAAATATGACCGGATCACCGGGGAGCCGGTTGAGGGGGCCATTTTCCAGGTGAAGTACCTGTCCGGCACCAGCGGCACGGGCGGCACCGTCATCGGCACCTACCGGACGCTGAAAAACGGCAGTTTCACAGTCACCGGGTTGGCTGCGGGCGCTTACATCGTGGAGGAACTGGCCAGCGACAGCGGCCACATCGTGGACGCCGCGCCCCAGACGGCCTACATCTCCGGCAAGCAGCAGGACGTGGTGCAGCTCTATTTCGGGAACAGCCCCAAGTCCTCCGTCCTGATCTCCAAGGTGGACGCCCGGGACGGCGCCCCGCTCAGTGACGTGGAATTTTTGGTGAGTACCTCGGACGGCACCCTGCTGGGCAACGCCAACGGGAAGTATGTAACGGACCGCACAGGCACCATCCTGATCGAGAACCTGGATCCCAGCCTGACGCTGGTAGTGAAGGAAACCCGCCAGAAGGAGGGCTACCTGCTGGACGACGTACCCCAGACCATCAAAACGAAGGCTGGGGAAACGGTGAAGCTGGAATTCAGAAACAAAAAGCTTGGAAATCTCGTCATCCACAAGCTGTCCAGCGTGGACAAGAGCCCCATCGAGGGGGCACAGTTCCGCATCACCTACGCGGATGGGAAGGTAGTGGACGCGGCCAGCGGCCAGCTCTCCTCCAATGGTCTGTATACCTCTAACAAGGAAGGCCAGATCATCCTCTCCAACATCACCGGCACCTTCGTTTGCACGGAGGTGTCCAGCGCCCCCGGATTCGCTATCGACCCCAACACCCGCAGCCAGACGGTGGTGGTGAACCCCGGCGACGATACGCAGAGCCTCTATTTTTACAACACGCCCCTGTGTTCCCTGACGCTGTCGAAGGTGGATTCGGTCACGGGGAAGCCGATCCCCAACACCACCTTCACCGTGAAGTACGCCAGCGGGGAGCTGATCGGGCGGTACACCACTGGGAAGGATGGAACCGTCACCGTCAGCGGCCTCCTGCCCGGTTCCACGGTGGTCGTGTCTGAGTACAAGGTGCCGGACACCCACGTGCTCAACACCACCCCCCAGACCATCACGCTGAAAAGCGGGGCCAACACCGTTACCAGCGGCGTCACAGGGACCAATCCGGGCGGCAACGGTACGGGCAACGGCAATAACCTGGGTTTTGAGAACGATCCCAAGATGACCCTCACGATCCGGAAGTACATCAAAGGCACCAACCGGGAGCCCCTGGCCGGGGTGTGCTTCAAGGTGACGGAGGGCAGCGGCGCCCCCGTGGGCCCCGGCGATGGCACCTTCTACACCAATTCCGCGGGCGAGATCGTCATTGAGGGCCTTGAGCCGGGAACCACCGTCACAGCTCGGGAGGTTTCCACTGTCGAGGGGTTCGTGCTGGACGGCGAACCCAAAACCATCAAAATCAAGGCGGGCGCCCAGGCCCCCGAGCTGATCTTCTGGAACGAGCGCGCCGGGACCCTCGTCATCCGCAAACTGGATTCCGTGACGAAAAAGCCGCTGAGCGGGGTGCAGTTCGAGTTGACCTACCCGGACGGGCGGTATGTGGACGCAGATAACGGCCACCTCTCGTCCAAAGGGCTGTTCCAGACGGATCAGAACGGAGAAATCCGGGTGCAGGTAACGGGCACTGTCGTGGCAAAGGAGGTCAGGAGCATCCCAGGGTACTCTATCGACCCCGCCACCCAGATCCAGACCGTGGAGGTCAACCCGGACGATACGCAGTATCTTGTTTTTTACAACGCCCCCGCAGGCAATTTTGAGCTGATCAAGGTGGTGGCGGGCGATAAGACGAAGCGCATCCCCGATGTGACCTTCGAGATCCGCCGCGCCGATGACGATGCCCTGATCGACACCATCACCACGGACAGTGAAGGCCGCGCCACCCTCCAACTGGACGCGGGCAATTATTACGCCGTGGAAACCGGGTGCCCCAAGGAGTTCAAGCTGGACTCCACCCGCCACACCTTCAACGTAAAGGATGGGAAAAATACCACTTTGACGGTGGAAAACAAGGCTTTTTCCGGCATCCAGATCCACAAGACCGACAGCGTGACGGGCAAGGGAATTTATGGCGTGAGCTTCATCCTCTACGACAGCGCGAACCGGCCCGTTGGTCAGTATACCTCGGATGACCGGGGGTACGTCTACATCGAGGGCCTGACGGACGGCGGCCGCTACTATCTGCGGGAGCTGGAAAATGAAGGCTATGTGCCCGACACCCAGATGAAAACCGTCTACGTCAAGGCGGGCGAGGTGACCCTCGTCGAGTGGCAGAACACCCCCATCACGGGACAGATCCAGATCACCAAGACCAGTGCGGACTATAACCCTATGAACGGCTGGCCCGCTGGCACCCCCATCCCCGGCACCGAGTTCGAGATCTACCACTACCGCACCGGGAACCTGGTGGACACCGTCCGCACCGACAAAAACGGCGTGGCTGTGTCCAAGCCCCTGCCCCTGGGCCGCTACAAGGTGGTGGAATCCAAGGCCGCGGCGTTTTACGGCCTGGACAAGACCCCCATTGAAGCGGAGATCGAGCACGCCGGGCAGATCGTGAAGGTGGCCATGACCAACAAGGCGCTGTCCACCAGCGTCAGCATCAAAAAGACGGGTTACGCCGAGGTGATGCCGGGCCAGGACATCCGCTATACCTTCTCCGGGATCGGCAACAACTCCACCACCGCGCTCACCTCCTTCTACTGGAGGGACACGCTGCCCGTGCAGGCGGTGCGGCTCAACCGCATCTTCACCGGCACCTACAACGCCCCCGGCAATTACAAGGTGGTGTACAAGACCAACCTCAGCGGCGAGTACCGCACCATGTACGACAACCTGTCCACGGCGAAGAATTACACCCTGGACGCCTCTCCGGTGGCGCTGGGGCTGGCCTCCAACGAGTATGTCACCGAGTTTATGCTGGTGTTCGGGGTGGTGCCCGCCAACTTCCGTCAGGTGGAGGCCCCCAAGATGGACTGCAAGGTGCTGCCCACGGTGAAGGGCGGCAGCAGTTTCACCAACAATGCCGACGTGGGCGGCGTGTACAACGGGCAGTGGATCCAGGCGGTCACCCGCTGGACCACCAAGGTCTACGGCAAGCCCGTCGTCCCCAGCCTGCCCAAGACGGGCTATTGAGCCCAGAAACGAGAAAATGGAGGGCCGCCTCGTCGGAGCAAGCGGCACATCACTCGCTTCCACGCAAGCGTGAAAGCTCGTTCGTTCTGCTGCTCCTCCTCTCCACCCCGCAACCGCTTCGCTGGGTTGCGGGGTGGGGCCCGCCTGTGGCGGGCTTTGGGCAAAGCGGCCCTCCCACTATGATGAGGAGGAAAACAACATGAAAAAGTCCCGTATCCGTATTTATCCTATGCTCCTGGCCCTGCTGTTGTGCGCCCTGTGCTGCGCCCCGGCCTTCGCCGCCTCCAGCGGCGGATCCGGGGTGGCCGACGTGGTGGAGCAGACCTGGCAGGACGCCGCGGGCCAGATCAAGACCGTGGTGGACAACGTGGTCTTCCCCGCCCTGGGTATGATCCTGGCCATCGCGTTCTTTGGCAAACTGGCGCTTTCGTATTTCGACTATAAAAAGCACGGCCAGTTCGAGTGGACCGGTCCGGTGATCCTGTTCGCCTGCCTGGTGTTCGTCCTCACCGCCCCGCTGTACATCTGGACCATCGTTGGGCTGTGATCACAGTCCTGCCAGCCGGAGCAGCCCTTTTTTGAGACAGGTGGACAGATCCACCCGCTTCACCTCGTCCATATCCTCAAACGCGATGAGGGCGATATTGCCCAGCCGTCCCAGAATTTCGCCCTTGCCGAACTGCTTATGTACCACCTCGGCCCCGGCCATAAAGTCCTCCATCCGCTTCGCCAGCTGGGCCGGGGTGGGGCCGTCCTCGTAGGCGGGGCGCTTCGCTCCGGCCCTCTTCGGCTTGGGCTGGGGATTGAACTGGGGCTCCGGGGCCGCGGGCGGCTCCTCCCCCAAAAGCTGGCTGATGAAGGTGTGGGCGGCGTTGGCGGGCTCCCCGAATTTGCCCTCGTAGCACAGCAGGTCCAGCTCCCGCTTGGCCCGGGTGGCACCCACGTAAAACAGCCGCCGCTCCTCCTCCAAGACCGTCCGCCCCTCGTCGTCGTGGGGGAGCGGGTCAGAGGGGAAGGTGCCGTCAACCGCGTCGATAAGGATCACCCGGTCGTACTCCAACCCCTTGCTGGCGTGGATGGTGGACAGCACAAAGGGGCAGCTCGGGTCGGGCTCCAGGCCCTCGATGGTGTCCCGCAGCTCTTGCAGCCGCAGGAGGAACGGCCCTGTGGCCGGGGTTTGGTTGGCCAAAGACAGCAGCACGTCCAGCCTGGACGTGTCCGCCTTCTGCTCCCGCAGGTAGTCCCCGTAGCCCATGAACTTCACCAGCCGCTGGATGGCGGCAAAGCTGGTGAGCTGCGGGATCTTCGAGTAGTGGGTCTGCATGGCGCGGATTTTTCCATATTGCCATGGCTCCAGCCCTTCGTTAGCCAGCAGGCGGTCAAACACCGACTCGTCCGTGCCCATCCCCCGGAGCATCCCGGCCAGGATGGGCTTTTTGATTTTCAGATCCAGCTTGTAGTAGAACCGAAGGAACCGCTCCCAGTTGGCGTCGTCAAAGGCGAATTCCAGCATATCGGTGACGTCCCGGACGATGGGGCTGGTGAAAAAGAAGCCCTCCCGCTGGCGGCAGGCGTAGGGAACGCCCTCCCGCTCCAGCAGGTCAATGAGGGGCAGGGCGCTGTCGTTGTTGCGGTAGAGGACGGCGGTCTGCTCCCTGCAGTTTTGCGCCACCTTCAGCAGATAGTTGTACTGCCGGTTGTAGTCCGCCAGAGCCACCTTCCGAATGGGCGCGCCCTGGGGATTGTCTGTGCGCATATGCTTGGGGCGGCGGCTCTCGTTGCGCTGGATGAAGGCGTCCGCCGCCGCTACGATGGACTTGGTGGAGCGGTAGTTGGTCTCCATCATCAGCACCTTTGCTCCCGGCCACACCCGCTCAAATTCCAGCAGGGCCTGGGGCCACGCCGCCCGGAAGCCGTAGATGCTCTGATCCTCGTCCCCCACCATGAAAATGTTGCGGGACTTGGAGGCCAGCAGGCGCAGGATGGCGTGCTGGATTTTGGAGGTGTCCTGGGCCTCGTCCACGCAGACGTAGGGCCAGCGGCGCTGGAAGTGGGCCAGAATGTCCGGGTGCTGCCGGAAGATGCGGTAGGTAAACACCATTTGGTCGTCGAAGTCCATGAGGCGGTGCTTCAGCAGAAATGCCTGGTAGCCCTTGTAGACGGCCGGAAAATCCATGCCGTCCACCTGGTGGGCGTCCACCTCCACGTCGCTGAGCATCATGTTTTTGCAGTAGGTGATGTGGGTGCGGGCCTCCTTCACCTGCTGATCCGGGGGATAGCCACCCCCGCCCTTGGACAGCAGCTCCCGGATCACAGCGTTGAGGCGGGCTTCATCGTCCGTCAGGGCGAAGGGCTGTGTGCCTTTTACTTTGGCATAGTAGTTGATCGCCACCGCGCACAGGCCGTTGATGGTGCGGAAGGTGAGCTTGTCCGCGTGTTCTTCCCCGAAAAAGCGGACAAACCGGGCCTTCATGTCCTTTGTGGCGGCGACGGTGTAGGTGACGGTGAGGATGCTCTCCGGGCGGATGCCTTTACAGTAGACCATATACCCCAGGCGGGTGACCAGCACGGTGGTCTTGCCGCTCCCCGGCACCGCCAGGAGCAGCACCGGACCGTCCGTCTGCCGCACCGCCGCCTCCTGCTGGGGGTTCAGGCGGACGTGGTATGTATCTTTGAATTGGGTGTAGGTCATGGAAACGCCCTCGCTTTATTTTTCTTGTGGAGGTGAAAAAGATAGAAACCATTTTGCTGGGCGACGCGGCGGAGCAGCTCCGCACCCTGGGCGCGGACAGCGTCCACTGCTGCGTTACCTCGCCGCCCTATTTCGGACTCCGGGACTACGGCGTACCGGGCCAGATCGGCCAGGAGGCCGCGCCGGAGGAATATATCAACAGGCTGGTGGAGGCCTTCCGGGAGGTTCGCCGGGTGCTGCGCCCGGACGGCACCCTGTGGCTCAACATCGGGGACAGCTACCAAAATAAAAACCTGATGGGTATCCCCTGGGCGCTGGCCTTCGCCCTGCGTGTGGACGGCTGGTATCTGCGCCAGGACATCATCTGGCACAAGCCCCGGTGCATCCCGGAGAGCGTCCGGGACCGCTGCACCCGGAGCCATGAATACATCTTCCTGCTCTCCAAATCGGGGCGTTATTTTTTTGACGCCAACGCCATCAAGGAGCCCACGGCGGAGAGCACAAAAATCCGCATGGCCCAGGACATTGAGCACCAGGCGGGCTCTTTCCGCCAGCCCAACAAAACCAATGGCCCGTTGAAGCCGGGGGGCGACGGGATATCCCGGAACAAGCGGAGCGTGTGGAGTGTCTGTCCGGCCTATTTCAAGGGCGCGCATTTCGCCGTGTTCCCGGAAAGGCTGGTGGAACCCTGTGTCCTGGCCGGGTGCCCCGAGGGCGGGACCGCGCTGGATCCCTTCACGGGCAGCGGTACCACCGGGGTGGTAGCCAAGCGGCTGGGCCGCAGCTTCATCGGCATTGAGCTCAACCCGGAGTACCGGGAGATAGCGCTGGCCCGGATCGGGGCCGCTGAGGTGGAATACGAACAATTGGAGCTGCGGACCGGGCCCGGTGGATAAAACCGGGCCCGGACATTATATCACAGGATAGAGGTGAATGTCATTTTTATTTGGGACTTTGTCGCTTCCACCATCCTGGACGAGTTGCTGGATTGGGCCTACAGCCAGGCGGTGGGCTTCCTGGGCGCGTTCTTCGCCCTCATGGGCAACATGGGGGTGGAACTGTTCGACCTGCCCTGGGTGCAGGCCCTGGTGGCGTTTTTCAACCAGCTGGGCTGGGCCCTGTTCGGGGTGAGCCTGGTGGTGGCCTGTTTCGAGTTCGGCATCGAATACTCCTCGGGCCGGGGCAACCTCCGCCACACCGCCATCAACTGCCTAAAAGGGTTTCTGGCGGTGAGCCTGTTCTCCACCGTCCCCGTCCGGCTGTACGCCCTGTCCGTGTCGCTGCAGGCCACCTTCACCGCCAGCATCACCGGGCTGGGAACCAGTATCGGCGCGGTGGGGCAGAACATCATCACCAAGCTCACCACCCCGGATGGGCTGATCGCCTCCGGGGTGGATTTCATCTTCGGCGGATCCGCTTTCAACCCCATCATGATGCTGTTCTGCGTGATCCTGATGGCCTACGCCGTGCTGAAGGTGTTCTTCGCCAACCTGAAGCGGGGCGGCATCCTGCTGATCCAAATCGCGGTGGGGGCGCTGTATATGTTCAGCGTCCCCCGGGGCTACACAGACGGCTTCACCCAGTGGTGCAAGCAGATCATCGGCCTGTGCCTCACGGCGTTTTTGCAGGCCACCATTTTAACTGCGGGGTTGATGGTGTTCAGCGACCACGCCCTGCTGGGGCTGGGGCTGATGCTGTCCGCGGGGGAAGTGCCCCGGATCGCCGGGGCCTTTGGGCTGGATACCTCCACCAAAGCCAGCCTCACCTCCGCCGTCCACACTGCCCAGATGGCGGTGAGCACCACCAAGGTCATCGCCTCGGTCATCAAATAAATACGGAAGGGAAACGGTCATGATAAAACAGTCTGATATTTTGCAAAAACGGCTGGATCGGAACTACAACGATTATCTGGCCCAGCTGCGGGGAAAGACCATCGATGAGCTGATCGCGCTGGCCCCGGAGATCACCGCCGCCCAGCAGCTCAGGGAGGAACTGGTATACGCCTGCACGGAGGAAAGCATTGCGTACCTCCTCCAGTTTGACGACCCGCTGGGTAAACTTCGCGGATACTGGGAGGCTGAGATCACCGGCTATGACCACAGCGAGGAGATCAGGCATATGCTCTGGGAAATCCAGGACAGGGGGTTGGATATTGACGATGATCATCCCGTGAATGAGCAGGGCCAGCCCCCCGGCCCCGCTATGGAGGGGCCATGCTGACCATGGGCTCCCTGTTCGACGGGATCGGCGGCTTCCCCCTGGCGGCGGTACGCAACGGCATCACCCCCGTCTGGGCCAGCGAGATCGAACCGTTCCCCATCCAGGTGACCAAAAAGCACTTCCCCGATATGATCCATGTGGGGGACATCACCAAGCTGGACGGGGCCAAACTGCCCCCCGTGGACATCATCTGCGGCGGAAGCCCGTGCCAGGATCTTAGCGTTGCGGGTCCCCGTTCTGGGCTTGCAGGGGCCCGCTCCGGGCTTTTTATGGAACAAATACGCATTGTAAAGGAGATGAGAGCGGCAGATGTACGAAGCGGACGGACAGGTGTGTCTATTCGCCCAAGATTGTTATGCTGGGAAAATGTCCCAGGAGCATTCAGCTCGGGTTCGCCCAAGGGGGAGGACTTCCGGATCGTCCTCGAGGAAATCTGTAAAATTAGTGGCTATCCCGTTCATGTCCCTCGACCTCACCCCTGGCCATGGCAATTTGCTGGGCGAATCCTACTGGGAGATTCTTTCTCCCTGGCTTGGAGGGTCATGGACGCTCAACACTGGGGTCTCGCCCAGAGAAGGGCGCGTGTGTTCCTTATCGCGGATTTTGGAGGACTCACCGCCCCGCAAATATTATTTGAGCCGGAAAGCCTGCCTGGGTATCCTGCGCCGGGCACGGGAGCGGGGCAAGCCCCTGCCGCCCCAGCTGGAGATGGCGCTGAAAGCCCAGGCGGGGCTGACGGTGTACATCACGCCGGTCCCGGATGCCGGGACGGTGACGGCCTTTGCGGCAAATCAGAGGGATGAAGTCCGGGATCTGCACGATGTGGCTGGGGCCATATCCGCACAACCGGGGATAAAGCAACAAACCTTTGTGGCGGATTGCTTGAACCCCTGGGACACCCAGCAGACCCGCGTCTTTACGCCCGAGGGTACCGCACCCACCCTGGCGGGGGCCGATGGCTGCGGCGGGCGGAACCCCGGCGGGCTGGTGATCACTGGCGATCCCGCGGGGGATGGAACCTGCCTCACCCCGTGGGATACCCAGCAGGCCCGGATCACCGCGCCGGGGGGCGTGTCCCCCACCATCAACAGCGGCGAAGCCAAACCGGGCGGGCTGGTCTTCGCCGCTGGATTCTGTGCCGGGGCGGGGCCGTCCGCGGGCGGGATCGGCTATCATGAGGAACTGGCGCCCACCCTGAAGGCCGCGCCCAGCGGCAATATGATGCCATCAGTTCTCTGTATGAACAGGCAAAATGGGGCCCCCACGCAAACCCAGCGAAGCGGTTTGCGTGGGGAAAGGAGAAGCAGCGAAATGAGTGAGCCCTCGCCGTTAGGCGGGGGCGAAGGATATGGAGCTTGCGACGACGCTATGATGCCGTCTGTGCTGTGCCTCAACGACCAGGGCGGCAGCGTCATGGAGTGTTCGGAGGATGTCTCGGGGACATTGCGCGCCCAGGAGCATGGGCACCAGCCTCTTGTGTTTGAAAATCATGGGATCGATGCGAGATATACCGGCCCACACAGCGTTTCCCCAACCATAACTGCCAGATTTGGATCCGGGGGAAATAACTGCCCGTTAGTAACACAGGAGGAGCCACAAGTGTTCTGCATCACCGGGAACGCCATCGACCGCCAGCCGGAGAACGGCGGCAACGGCCTCGGGGTGCAGGAGGACGTGGCCTACACCCTGACGGCCACCGATCATCACGCCGTCTTTGCCCGCCAGCGGTGCGACAAATTCCAGGAGGGCGGTGTGGCCTCCACCCAGAGCTCCCGCCAGCACAAAGAGGCCACCGACCTGGTGTACCAGGAAACGGTGGGGGCTCTCACCGCAGGGGACTACAAAGGCCCCAATTCCCAGTATGTCGCCCAGGACAAGCTGATCGTGGAGGTGCCCCTTTTGATCCGGCGTCTTACCCCCCGGGAATGCGAACGCCTCCAGGGCTACCCCGATGATTGGACCGCCCTGCCCGGCGCGGCGGACTCGCCCAGATACCGGGCGTTGGGCAACTCAGTCGCAATCCCGTGTGTGGAATATTTGATGCACGGGATGGCGCTGGTTCTAAAAGCGGGCTAACTGTTGGTATTGCTTCGTTTTCACCAAAATCTTCGTTGCTTATGGTGAATAGATTAATGCGCGGGTTATCGGTATACTTGCCCTTACCAAGCACGGAAGGAGGATCACATAATGGCAGAGAACCAAAAAAATCTGTGCGCTATGATCCCCGCAGAGCTCCACAGCCGGGTGCGGGCGGCGCAGGAGCAGGCCGGGATGACCCTGAGCGCCTACATTACCGAACTGCTGACCAATTATTACGAAGAAGGGACTGAGAAAATGGAAAAAGGGATACGTACCATGGCCTTTCAGATTCCGGAGGAAATGTTTCAGCGGCTGAAGAAGCTGCTGGAACAGGAGAGCATCCGCACCGGCAAGAAGGTGAGCCAGAAGGAGTTCGTGCTGGGCCTGATCCAGCGGGCGCTGGACGAGGCGGAGCAGAGGGAGGCGGTGGGCCATGGCGCTGACCTGGGATGACAGGAGCAAAAAGGACCACTCCGGAAAGGTGGTCAGCGAGAGCTACCGGGCCGAAGTCCCCCACTGGGGCGAGGCCAGCGTCCACACCCACATCCACCACCCCGGCGAGGTGTTCCTGGATTGTCTCGCCCTGGGGATCGAGCTGCACCCCCTGGGCCGGGTGGAGCCGCTGGACGCCCTGAACCCCGCAGAGAGGGTGCTGATGCGGACGCTGAAGGAGCACGCGGTATGGTGCCTGGACGCCATGGCCGCCATCGGCGGCGCAGAGGGATAGCGGCTGGACAAAGAATCAGGCAGGGATGGCCACAGCTGAAAGGCTGCGGCCATTCATCCTGTTTTCCGCTTTTTTTGATACAGGACAGTGGTTCGTGCCAGCGCCTGATCAAAAGCAAGGAAGGTGACATTGCCCAGCGCCAGCAGCCCGAGTACCATGGCTGTGGAATACCCGGCAAACTCCTCTACCACCGCCTCCAGGCGGAACAGGTGCAGGATGAGGGCGTACATCACCGCCATGGCCGCGCTGAACAGCCCGCACTTGACCAGCCAGCCCACAGCCTTTGGAATGCTGTCCAGGCGTGGCCGAAGGGCGGGATACCAGCCCAGAAACGCATAGAGGAGGGCGATCTCCTTATCCGGCCCCAGCAACAAGGCCAGGATGGACGCCGCCCCATAGAGGATCAATGCCGTCCCCGGCCCGTATTCGCAGACCGCTGGGATCAGGCACAGCATCGCCAGGATGGGGCAGGCGAAGGTGGCCAGCGGGATCATCCCGCCCAGGCACAGGATCACCACCGTGAGCGCGGCCATCATGCCGCACAGGGCGGCTTTACGGCTTTGACGGCGGGATTGGTCACGCGGCTCCATCGGTGGGTCAGCCCTTCCGGGGCGGCTTCACGTTCACATCCGGTCTGATAGGTTCATTGATGGGGCCATACTTTGCCTCGTATTTTGCAATACTTTCCCGGATAAGAACCAGGATCTGGCTGTTGGCGGAGCGGCCTTCATAGCCCGCTACAACGTGCAGCTTGTTCAGCATCTCCTCATCAATTCGGATCGACACACTTTTGATAGCCATAAAATAGACCCCCAAATAAACATACTGTATGTTTATTTTGCACCCGTCATTTGCTATAATGGTCATAGTATGTCTAATATATATCTAAAATATATCTAAATTGGTGTAGGAGGAAACACTATGCGAGTGGCTGTCATTGGCTCAAGGGGGCTCCAAGTGGATCGTCTGGGTGATTACCTCCCGGACGGCGTCACGGAGATCGTGTCTGGCGGGGCGCGTGGTGTTGATGCCTGCGCGAAAAGCTATGCCCTGGCCCGCGGCTTAAAACTCACCGAGTTCCTGCCAGAGTACGGGAAGTACGGCAGGGGCGCGCCCCTGCGCCGCAACATTACCATCATCGAGTATGCGGACACCGTCCTGGCTTTCTGGGACGGGAAATCCAGGGGGACAAAATATGTGATCGACAACTGCAAAAAACGAAATATCCCTGTGGCGGTGTACCAGCCCGCCGCGGGGTCGGAGGGGGATCAATTCCAATGTACATCTATCCCAACAACCTGAAAGCGAAGCCCACCCTGTGGCTGTGGGCGCTGCGGGACGTGGCGGTCATCGGCGTGGGCTTCGTCCTGTCCGTACTGGCCCTGGCCCAACTGGGGCTGGTGCCGCCGCTGATCGCCACGGTGCTGTACGCCTTCCTCAGCATCCGGCTGGAGGACGCCAGCATCCTGGACTTCCTGCGGTACGCCATGTGCTTCCTGTTTTTGAAACAGCAATACTACGAATGGAGGCAGAATATTGAATAGAAAACAGAAAAAGGAGCTGCGGGAGCGCCAGTCCACCCGCCAGCTCATGGGGATCACCCAGCTCACCGAACACGGCGTCAAGACCGCCAAAGGGGAGCTGGTCTTTTTTATGCTCCGGCCCGATAACCTGTCTGTCCTGTCCCCCGAGGGGGTGCGGGGCCGGGTCGCCGCCCTGACCAACCTGCTCAGGGCCACCCCCGCGGTGCGCCTGCTGGCCCTGGACTCCCGTGAGTCCTTCCAGGCCAACCAGGACTTCTACCGCAGGCGGCTGGAGGAGGAACAGCTCCCTGCCGTCTGGGAGCTGCTGCGGCGGGACGCCGCCCATCTGGACGACATCCAGGCGTCCACCGCTTCGGCCCGGGAGTTTGCGCTGGTGTACCCTGTGGATAAGGACAGCGCCGCCGACCCCCGGCAGACGGAGAAAAGCTTCCGGGATGGCGGCTTCCATGTCCGGCTGGCGGGGCCCCAGGATATCAAGCGCATTTTGGCTGTGTATTACCAGCGGGACATGGCCACCGAGACCTTCCCCGATTTTGACGGAGAGGAGGCGGTGCGCCATGGCTAAAAAAGTGCAGAAGAAGAAACCCGTGTCCAAACCCGCCGCCCCGCCCATGCCCAAGGACTTCCTGGATATGATCGCCCCCTCGGCAGTGAAGTTCAACACCGACCACGCCATCATCGGCAGCGCGTATCACACCCTCCTGACCGTGCGGGGCTACGCGGCCTCCACCGAGACGCTGGCCCTGCTCAGCCGCCTGGGGGCCAAGGACGGGGTGAACCTCTCCCTCTACGCCCGGCAGGTCACCGCCGCCGAGGAGAAGCAGATCATCCAGAACGCCAGCAATAAAAACCGGATGGCCCTGGGGAATACCAATGATCTCCGCCAGAGCGTCACGGCCAGGGCCAATCTGGAGGACGTGACGGAAGTGGTGACCGCCATGGAACGCCAGCAGGAGCCGCTGATCCACTGCGCGGTGTTCATCGACATCAGCGCCCCCGACATGGCGAGGCTGTCCACCCTGAAGGATTTCGTCACCGCAGAGCTGGCCCGCTCCAAGATCGCCCCCGACCCCCTTCTGCTGCGCCAGCGGGAGGGCTTCCAGGCCGCCAACCCTGTGGGCTTCAACGCCTTTGGCTCCCAGTTTGAGCGGGTGCTGCCCGCAGGATCGGTGGCCAACCTGTACTTTTTCAATTACTCCGGCAAGACCGACCCCCTGGGCTTCTACGTGGGCCGGGATCGCTACGGCTCCAACGTCATCGTGGATCTGGACCGCCGCGCCGAGGACAAGACCACCGCCAGCGTCCTGATCCTGGGCAATTCCGGCCAGGGCAAGAGCTACCTGCTGAAGCTGCTGCTCTGCAACATCCTGGAGAGCGGAAAGTCCGCAATCTGCCTGGATCCCGAGCATGAGCTGACCGACCTGTGCGCCAATCTGGGCGGCTGTTTCGTGGATCTGATGGACGGGCGGTACCGCATCAACCCGCTGGAGCCCAAGGCGTGGGATGTAGGGGCCTCCATCGAAGCCCAGCGAAGCGGGTTCGATGGGGAGAGGAGCCGCAGCGAAATGAGCGAACTCCCGCCATCAGGCGGGAGTGAGGGATGTGAAGCTTGCGGCGACGAGGAGGATGATGAAAACGCCCCGGCCACTTTCCGCCAGCGCACCCTCCTGAGCCAGCACATCAGCTTCCTCAAGGATTTTTTCCGATCCTACAAGGATTTCTCCGACGCCCACATCGACACCATCGAGCTGATGCTGGGGCGGCTCTACGCCAAATGGGGCATGGATGACTCCACCGACTTCGCCGCCCTGTCCCCCGGCCAGTTCCCCATCCTCTCCGACCTCTATGACGTGATCGAGGACGCCTACGAGCACTATGGGGACGAGGCCAGCCCCCTCTATCCCCGGGAGCTGCTGCGGGAGATCCTGCTGGGCCTCCACTCCCTGTGCCGGGGGGCGGAGAGCAAGTTCTTCAACGGCCACACCAACATCACCTCCAACCGCTTCCTGGTGTTTGGGGTGAAGGGCTTATTGCAGGCGAGCAAAAATGTGAAGGACGCCATGCTGTTCAACGTGCTGTCCTTCCTCAGCGACAAGCTCCTCACCGTGGGCAATACCGTGGCCACCCTGGACGAGCTGTATATCTGGCTATCCAACGTCACCACCATCGAGTACATCCGCAATACCCTGAAGCGGGTGCGGAAGAAGGAATCGGCGCTGATCCTGGCCTCGCAGAATCTGGAGGATTTTGATGTGGACGGCATCCGGGAGCTGACCCGGCCCCTGTTCGCCATCCCCACCCACCAGTTCTTGTTCAACGCGGGCAGCGTGGACAAGAAGTTCTACATGGACAACCTCCAGCTGGAGAGCTCGGAGTACGAGTTGATCCGCTACCCTCAGCGGGGGGTGTGCCTGTACAAGTGCGGCAACGAGCGGTACCTGCTGGAGGTCCACGCGCCGGACTACAAGGAAAAGCTGTTCGGAAAGGCGGGGGGCAGATAGCTCGGCCTGTCTATAACCCAAAGGCTGCGTCATACCTCATAGTGCCATGCAGTTCCGCCGCCCCCGGGTTCAGTTTGAGCGCCATAAAGTTTTCATCGGCCACATCGAACGGGGCCTTGATCCCAAAGCGGCTGACCGGACGGTAACCAGCCTTGGGGTAATATTCTGCGTGCCCGAGGACAACAGAATAATCAAAGCCCAATTTTTTTGCAATTCGATGCCCTTCGGCCATCAGCGCCTGTCCGATCCCTTTCCGCTGATACGGCGGCAGTACAGACAACGGCGCCAGCGCCAGCACGGTATGCCCATCCACATCGGCTTTGGTAAACAGGATGTGCCCCACGATCCTGCCATCCTCCTCAGCTACGAGGGACAGCTCAGGTACAAATGAACCGCTGCCCCGCAGCGCTGTCACCAGGTCTTGCTCGTTGCCATCGCTGTGCTCCGCTGACGCAAACGCCGCTTTGACAACTTCATAGACCTCAGCACGGTCAAATCCTTGCTCCTGTCTGATTCTCACAACCTCACGCCCCTGTTTTATCAAATTGGATCCAGCAGCTTATTATACCGCGCCGCCACCCGCATTCCAAGTGGGAGCGGCGTTTTTTACATCTTGATCAAGGAGGAAAGCAGTATGGAAATCATTGAATTTGACCGCTGGAAGCCCTCGGCGGACGACTCCCGGAAGCTGGAGTACGTGGGCCAGCGCACCGCTGAGGAGGTGTTCGGGGAGCTGAAGCACCGGCTGGAGGTGCAGGGTTATCTGCCCGACGAATATTTTCTGCTGGACAGGAAATGGGAGGATGGCCGGGAGATCCCCCGGGAGGCGGATCTGTTCTGCACCGTGGACTACGGGGCCAGCGAGGGCGTTTATTTGGACGTGTACCTCAAGTGGTACGATGAGAAGCAGGGCAAGAGCATCACCGAGAGTTTCATCACGGGCAAGACCCTGGGCGAGAACGGCAATGATCTGGACAGGATGTTCCTGGTCGCATCTGCCATCACCAAGGCCGTCCACGGCGACCACGCCACCCACGCCCGGTACATGAAGATCGGCGGCGTGGAGGAGGACACTGGCGGCAGGGTGGTTCACCTGAGCCAGCAGGAGGAAAAGGTCATCATCGCGGCGCTGGTGGAGCAGCGGGAGCGGCAGGAAACCGCCATGTCCCAGACCGAGCAGCTCCTGCGCCGCATGGCCGGGAGCATCACAGCCTACATGGACACGGTGGGGCAGCGTCCTTTGTGTGTCAGCGACTATGACAAGGCTGTCCTGGCGATTCGGGATGGGGAGCTCCCCGCCTTTTTGGAGCTGTACCCCAAGGTGCTGGAACCCCACGCGGCCGACTTGCTGGTGGAAGCGGCGGGTCGCCCCGGCGCGGTGGGCCGCCAAATGACCCGCGCCCTGCTGGACGACACAGAGCAGTTCCCGGAAGCGGCCTACTTCACAGCCTGCCAGAAAGCCATCGACATCAATGACCCACAAAAGGTATCCACTCTGCTGGCAAATGCGGAAGATCGTGTGGCGGATTTGGCCCCATCCTTCCATGGCGAGATGGCCTGTTATGCCTGGGCGGATCACCGGCATATTACCAGGGAGATCATCAATCAGTGTACCAATGAGCAGATTGCCGCCGCGCCGCCCCACCTGTTGGAGCAGTTCGCCATGGATGCCGACTACCGCGCAATGTCCATGCTGGTGGAAAAGGGGATTTCCGGGGGCGGCTGTGCCGGCCGGATCCTCCATATGCTGACCTATCAAGGCCGGAACAGCTGGATGGCGGTGGAGCTTCTGCGGGAACGGATGTGGGTGGATATCAACGACTACCACGCGCTCCAGTCCTGTGTGCAAAACGGCGCGGTGGACGTGGCAAAACTTCTGCTGGACGGCGGGATAGACTTCGGACGCTACTGCCAGATTTACCCCAACAGCGGCAGCCCGGAGGTCATCCAGGCGCTGGAGGAACACTGGGCGCAGCTCCAAAGTCAAGCACAGGGGCAGGCGGACGAACAGGCCCCTGACGGGCCGGAGGCTGGGGGGATGCAGTTTGGTTGATCCCGTCCTCGTGGCGAAAGCCGCCGCCACACTGCTGTCCAACGAGAAAACCCGGAAGGGCTTGGGGTGGGCCATAGCCGCCATTCTCTCCCCCATCATCGTGGTGATCGCCCTGCTGTGTTCCCTGGGTTCCGGGGCGGTCAGTCACAACATCTCCGCCGCCCAACTGTGCTTCGGGGACGGAGAGATTCCCGCTGACACCCCCGCCGAGTACCGGCTGTGCATTGAGCGGACGCGGGCAGATTTTGCTGAGCTGGATACCGTCATCGCCGACATCCAATCGAATATGGAGGACGGGAACAGCCTCGATCCCATCCGGGTCAAGGCTGTGTTTTTCTCCCTGTATTTCGGCGGCGAGACGCCGTCCCTCTCCCAGTTCGCCCACTGCTTCGCCGCCAGCGAGACCCGCACCGAAACAGTTACCGAGCAGGATGAGGACGGCAATGACATTGAGGTGGAGCGCATTTACAACGTGTTCGTGCCCATTGAGGACACGGGCACGATGTACTCCCGCATCGCCGCCTCGCTGGGCGTCACCGCCACCGGGGAGCAGCAGTCCAACGCGGACAATGTGTACAGCCTGATTAAATACGGTTATCCCACCGGGGAGGGCGGCGCGGTCTATGAGGGCTCCGATGTGCCCTACGTGGGTGCGGACGGGTTCTGCTCCCCGGTGGGGGCCAACTGGCGGAGCATTGTCACCTCTGAATTCGGCGGGCGGCTGGACCCCATCACCGGGCAGCGGGACGGACACACCGGCATGGACTTGGCCGTCCCCACCGGCACACCTGTCCGGGCGGCGCTGGGCGGCACGGTGCGGGTGGCCAAGTACGATTCCAGCTACGGCTACTATGTAACCATCGGCCACGAGAACGGTCTGCTGACCCTGTATGGCCACAACTCCCGCCTGCTGGTGCGGCCCGGGCAGGTGGTGCAGGCCGGGGACGTGATCTCGCTGTCCGGCTCCACCGGGCGCTCCACCGGCCCCCACCTCCACTTCGAGGTGCGGCTCAATGGGCAGCGGACGAACCCGAGATATTACCTGCCATGAAGAGGAAATCAAAATGAAAATCAGAGCTGAGATGGGGCATCAGCCCGCGCCCCTCTGGCCCCATGAGTACCAGGTGGACAAGGTGGTGGTGCTGCCCGACGTCGCCTTCGCCAGCTTCATGATCCAGCCCCTGGACAGCTATGACTTTATCCGGAACAACTGGGTGGAGCCCCACCAGGGCACCGGTCTGAACCACTGTCTGCTGGTTTTGAGCGACGACCGCACGGACGGCGCGCTGGTGCAGTGCGGCGACGATGGCCGCGCCATGTACGCCGCCTATGTGGCGGGGGCGCGGGACATCGTGCAGGCCAGGCTGGAACGGGCCGTAGACTATATCGTCCGGCAGGCGACCGAGAACACCGGCAACGGAAGCTGGTGCGTCTATTACGATGAGCTGGAACGGGAACTCGGGCTGACCATCCGGGACGGCAGCGGGCTGGATGCGATGCTGCTGGGTACCATGTGCGCCCGCCCGGAGGTGGCCGACGTGGCGCTGATCAACGGCTGCGTCGATGCGGTCTACCAGCTGTCTTACTGCAAGAACCTGGAGGCACAGGAGGATATCCCCGCCGAATTTTCGCCGGAACGCGCGGCGGAGCTCCTTGACAACGCCATCTCCGCGGCGCTCGGGCTTTATCAAGGGGAGGATTCCTATACCATGCTCCATGACAGCTTCGGCCTGACCCTCCAAGAGATCCGGGAACACAACTATATGTCAGACCGGGAGATAGCCGAGACCTGCGATGTGCCCGAGGAACTGCTGGATTGCTGCATGCGTGTGCGCGGCGTCCTTGAGCTGGATGATATCTCGGGCTCCGCCGTCTTATCTCACAAGGACTCCACCGTCCTTGTCCCGCTGGACGCCCTGAAAAAGCTGACGGACAGCGGACAGGAGAATTTCACCGCCCTGCTGGACACGGCGCGGGTGGCCGACATCCGGGTCGATGATGGGATCCCCGAGCTGGTGCTGGAGGGTGTGGACGCGGCGGAACTGGAGCGGCTGCACGACGCGCTGGAGGCCCAGACGCAGGCGGAGCAGGCCATGGGGCCCGCAATGGGATAGGGGGTGCGCTTCCATGGGTAAATTCAACACCGCGCGTGTGGCCAATGTGCTGGCCACCTATGCCGTGCGGCGGCTGATGGGCCATGGGCAGGGCCGTCTGGGCGATGGCTTCTGCCAGCCCGAAACGCGCCATGAGTGGATCCGGGATATCCTCCAGGGCATGGCGGAGGTGTGCGGCCAGAACCCCGCGCCCTTTCTCCAGTCCTTTGACCAGCGGCTGGAGACTGCCTGCGGCGCGTCTGCTGTGGAGGTGCTCACTCCAGACAGCCAGCGGCACATGATCCAAAGCCTGGGCTGGTACGCCTCCGCCCTGGGGCGCATGGAGGGCGACCAGCGGGCAAGGCTCTCCGCCGTGAAAAAGCTGCTGGAAGATGTGAGCGCCTATCTGCCCTGGGACGTGGGCGCCACCGGCGTCTACCCCGCCAGGGATGAGGTGGAACAGGCGCTCCTGTGTGCGGTGGCCCAACGGCCCATCCGCTTCACCCGCGTCTTGCTGGGTGGTGAGCGTGACCCGGGCGGCGTGGAGTTTCTGCCTGGGATGGTGAACGACGTGGAAACCGTGCGGCGCACCCAGGAGTTCCAGCGGCTCACGTTGGAGTACCCGAAACGGGAGGAGTGGCCCGCGCTGTGCATGGTCTGCATGGGCGGCGGGCGGCAGTCGGATGCCCATACGATAGACGCGGACGGGCTGGACATGGCGGTGATCCGTGAGTGCGGGGAGCGTTTTATGGAGCGGCCCGAGGTGCGCCCCGTGTGGATGCATGAGCTGACCATCCCTGTCCAGGGGCAGAACCGTGTGGTGAAAACTGCGCCGGAGGAGGCCGCCGAGTCCTCGCCGTCCTGTGGTGACCCGGACGAGCCCACCCAATGGGAATTTCACGTTTTGTAGGAGGGATTGAAAATGAAGAAAGCGACCATTACTGTGACGTTCGATGAGGAAAAGCTGGGCGCGCTGGAGTTCTCGCTGAAGAAGGAGGGCTCCTCCGTGCAGGCGCGGCTGGAGCAGACGCTGGGGCAGCTCTATGAGCGCACCGTGCCGGATGCGGTGCGGGAGTACCTGGACAGCCGCGCCGCCCCCGCGCCCCGGCCAAAGCGTCCCCGGCCCGCGCCCAAGGAGCGGCCCGCGCCGTCCGGCGAGGAGGGCGGCGCATGAACGCCCGGGACATCACCGTCTGGCTGGACGAGCGTTGGTATGACGCGCTGTCCAGCCAGCTGAAGAAAAAGGACACCACCGTGGAGGATGAGCTGAACACCTACCTGGATGCCATGATCGACCAGCTCCCGGAACAGGTGCGGGAGCGGATCAGCCGGGAGATCTGGGAGGAGGATCAGCGGCAGCGCGCGGAGGCGGAGGCGTCCCGCCGCTTCTCTGTATTCCGCGTCACCCAGGACGGGCGGACAGACCACCTGGTGACGGAATGCCGTGTGCCGGTAGATGTACTCCATGCCGCTATGGCGCTGCGTTCTTACCTGCTGGCAAAAGGCAGTAGCTCACAGCGGTTCGCTGAGAGTCTGCACAGCGTGGCGGACATCGCCCCGGAGGTGTTTGAGGAGTACGCTGATGAGCTCCGGCAGGACGGCGGGCGCGTGACCGCCGCCCTGGACATCGACCTTGACCGGGGCGAGTTCTCCACCCTGGACGCTGCCAATGGCTGGGAAACCTACACCATCCGGGATGTGTCCACCGCCGCGTGGCGCGCAAGCCGGAAGGACGGTTTGGCTCGGGACAGGCGGCTGGATCTTTTCGCCGCCCACCTGGAAACCCGGATGATCCGCTGCGAGGGGCAGGAGATGGAGCAGCCCAGCGGGCCCTCCTTGTGAGCCGCGCTGTTGGTTTCGCCAACACGGCCCCGGGAATTTCGTTGTCTTTGCTGAATGGATATCCCGGCAAAGCTGTGGCATTGTGTTGCCAGCCCCAAAAAATTTTGAAGGGAAGGATCAAAATGAGTACGCAAACCCACTTCACCCCCACCGAGGCGTGTACCCTGATCGCCTATGAGACGGTGGCCCTGCTGAACACGGTGGAAACCGAGATCCCCCAGTGCGTCCAGGAGCTCCGAACTGCGGTGGAAACGCTCAGCGGCATCCACGATCTGGGCAAAGACGGCGAAACCCTGCTGGACTGGCTGGACGTGGAGATCGCCGCCGCCCAGCGGTTCGTCGCCGACGGCGTAAGCCTGCCCAACCTGATCGACATGGAGCGGCTGGACACGGCGCCGGACGCGGTGGCGCAGATGGATTTGGTCTGGCTGCTGTTCGACGCGGCGGCGAGGGAGGAATGCCTCCCGGAGCAGCGGCGGGCGCTCCTGAGTACCGCACGGACGGTCACGGAGATGTGCGGGATGGACGACCTGCTCCTGGCCACGGTGAAGCCCAATGTGGCCCAGCTGGCTGCCGGGCTCCGCGCCGAACTGGCCGAAATCCGCGACTCGCTCCCGGGCGGCAGGGAACTGCTGGCCGGGACGGGCAGGGAACCTTCCCCGCCCGCTGAACCTGCAATGTAGCCCTCCACCCGGGACAGCACAAGGGGCCGCTCCATACCTGTGGGGCGGCCCCTGCGCTGTTCCCCCCGTGTGGGCCCGTTTGAGGGCGTTTGCGGCCCTCTTGGGGCGCGGGCAGCGTCCCAGCCCCACTGGGGAGGTGAAACGCGGTGTTGGCCCCTTTGTTGCCCGTTGTGGCGGTCGGCAGGTTTGCACCCCTGTGAGGGCCGCTTTCCGCCCGCCCGGAAGGGCAATTCAGGCGCGCCGCCAAGGGCAATGCAGACGTTCAATTTTTCTGCTGGATAAAGCGGTGATATCACCGCCTCTCACACCGGCCCGCAATGCGGGCCGGGTTTCGGCTTTACGGGGAGGTTCAGCGATTTTGCGTTACCTTTTCCCCGATATCCAATGCCATCACTTTTCAGACGGTGTAATCAAATCTGCTATCAACAGAGCAAAAACTGAGGTGGCTGCCGCAGTTTCCAGGTATCAGAAGTGCTATCATGCCCATTTGAGCCGATATTTTGGAGGTGTTTTATCAGATGACCGAAGAAAAAGTAAAATTTCTGATGCGGATCGACCCGGATACCGACAGGAAGATCAAGGCCGCTCTGCCGCGCGCCAACTGCCGGAGCCAGAACGAGTTCATGGAGAACGCTGTGCGTTTCTACTGCGACTACCTGGCCGCCGAGGATGTGTCAGCGTTTCTGCCGCCCATTTTTGTCCACGCCATGCGCGGCACCATCCAGTGCAGCGAGGATCGCATCGCCCGCCTGTTATTCAAACTGACAGTGGAGATCGGTATGATGATGCACGTGCTGGCGGCGGGGCTGGAGATCGACAACAGCCAGCTGGACGCGCTGCGCTGGCAGTGCGTCCAGGAGGTGAAGAAAACCAACGGAGGGATCTCGTTCAAGGACACGCTGAAGCAGCACGGGGACGAGTGACCGCGCAAAAAAATCAGTGTCCGCCAAGGGGGTGCTATACCCTCTCGGTGGACCGAGTGTCGGTTCATGGTGGACTGCCCAGAAGGTATTCTCTCTAAGGATTTTTTAATTCAGAGGGATAACAAAAACGTGGGAGGTGCTCTTTACGCCGCGCGTGATTTTCAAGTGCCCGCACATCAAGGGCGGCGGCGAAAAAGCCGCCGCCCACCTGGGCAACTACGTCAAATACGTGTCCACCCGGGAGGGCGTGGAGCGCGTTGATCCCGGTAAAGCTGTACTCCCCGCTACGGAGAAACAGGCCAAGCTGGTGGAGCAGCTCCTCCGGGAGTTCCCGTCCAGCCGGGGGCTGTTCGAGTATGAGGACTACCAAGCCGCGCCCACACGGGGGAATGCCTCCGAGTTCATCACCCGCGCCATCGAGGACAACTACGAGAGCGTTGCGAAGCGGGAGAACTACGTGGACTACATCGCCAGCCGTCCCCGCGTCCAGCGCGTGGGCGCCCACGGTTTGTTCACTGCCGGTGATAGTCCGTTGGCGCTGTCCCAGGTGGCGGACGAGGTGGCGCGCCATCCCGGCGTGGTGTGGCTGCCGATTATCTCCCTGCGGCGGGAGGACGCGGCACGGCTGGGCTTCGACAGCGCCGAACGCTGGCGCAAGCTGCTGTCCTCCCGCGCTATGGACATGGCGAAAGCCATGAGGATCCCAGACGCACAATTCCGCTGGTACGCCGCGTTCCATGACGAGGGCCACCACCCCCATATACACATGGTGTGCTACAGCGCCGATGGTAAATCCGGGTTCCTCACCAAGCAGGGGATCGCGGAGGTTAAGTCCATGCTGGCAAAGGAGATTTTCGAGCAAGACCGCATTGCCATCTACCAGCGGCAGACTCAGCGGCGGGATGAGCTCACCAGGGACGCTGGGGAGGTCATGGCGCGGCTCGTCAGCGAGATGCAGACTGGGACGCTGGACAACCAGCGCATCGCACAGCTCATGCTGGAGCTGGCTCAGCGTCTGCAAAAATGCTCCGGTAAAAAGCAGTACGGGTATCTGCCGCCAGGGGTGAAGTCTTTGGTAGACGAGGTCGTGAACGAGCTGGAGAGGGATCCCCGCATTGCCGCCGCCTACGACCTGTGGTACCGGGAGCGGGAGGAAGTGCTGCGGACGTACAAGGACGATCTCCCACAACGTGACCCGCTCGTCCGGCAGAAAGTGTTCAAGCGGATCAAGAATATCGTCATTGAGGAAGCCATGCGGCTGGGCGATTTTGCGCCGCCCGATATCACTGCTCAGGTCGAGCCAGACGAATCGTCTGATGATGAGTCCGTGAGCGGGGTACTTGGTGCTGAATCTGCGGACGAGCCTACCGATACCGGGAAAGCCATCCCTCACACCCAATGGACGCCCCAGTACCGCACCGCCCGTCAGCTGATGCAAGGCGATGGGGACAGCCCGCCTGATTTTGCGGCAGCGTTTGATCTGCTCACCAAGGAAGCTGATGCTGGCAATGCCCTGGCCATGGCCGACCTGGGTCGGATGTACGCAGACGGCCTGGGCCGGAAGCCTGACCCTGAACTGGCGCAGGAGTGGTACTCCAAGGCGCTGGCGGCGTTCTTGGAAACGGAGAAGGCCGCGCCGGACCGTTGTACTGAGTACCGCATCGGCAAACTGTACGCCGCGGGGCTGGGCACCGAGCAGGATCACGGGGAGGCCGCGCTGTGGCTGGAAAAGTCCGCCAACGCCGGTTACAAATACGCCCAGTACACCCTGGCTGGTCTGTACCGGGACGGCAAAGGTGTGGAACAGGATTATGCGGCGGCACGGGAGCTCTACGCCAAAGCGTCCACTTTCCCCTACGCCGCCTACGAGCTGGGGAAGCTGTACCGGGATGGGCTGGGCGGTGAGGCGGACGAAAAACGCGCCGCATGGTATTTTCGGCAGGCGTTCCTCGGGTTCCGGATCATGGCGGACAGCTCCCCGGACGACAGGCTCCAGTACCGCATTGGCTGGATGCTCCTCCACGGGGTGGGCGCCGAACAGGATGAAGCGGCGGCGCTGCCCTGGCTGAAAAAGGCGGCTGAGGGTGGGAACCCCTTTGCCAAATACCAGCTGGGAAAGCTCCTGCTCACAGGAGTGGAGGGGGTGCCCAAGGATGTGGATCGGGCATTGGAACTCCTTACGGAATGCGCCGAGGACGGGAGCCAGTATGCCCAGTACACGCTGGGTAAGGCATACCTGCTGGGGAAGGACATCCCCCAGGATCAGGGACAGGCCGTCCACTGGCTGAAGATGTCCGCAGAGCAGGGCAACCAATACGCGAAATATTTTCTGAGCGGGGTGTACGGCTCCATCTTCTCCTCCACCGCCTCGCTCCTCTACCACGTGGGCCGCATTTTCCAGGAGCAGCGCCAGCCGCCCGTCGCTGGGATGCGGGTGGCGGTGGACAGCAAGCTCAGACGGAAAATCCGGGAGAAGAAGATCGCCATGGGCCACAAGCCGGACGACCACGAGGAGCAGACCATGGGCTGACCACTATCACGCCCGCAGAACCTTCTCCATGGGCTTCCCTCTGGCCAGCTCGTCCACCAGTTTGTCCAGGTAACGGGCCTCCCGCATCAGCGGGTCGGCCACCTCCTCCACCCGGACGCCGCACACCACGCCGCGGATCAGCGCCCGATTTGGATTGGGGCGGGGCGCCTGACGGAAGAAATCGCCGTAGCTGAGTTCCGAGCCCAGCAGGCTGTCCAGCTCCGCCTGGGTGTACCCCGTCAGCCAGCAGGTCACGGCGTCTACCTCGGCCCGGGTGCGGCCCTTTTTTTCAGCCTTGCTCACCAGCAGGCCGTATACCTTCGCAAAATCCATCTGGAACACCTTAGCTTCCGCCATCGTATCCACCTCTCCGTTTCCCAGCCAGTCACGGCTGGTATATTTTCTCCAATTCTGAAATGATCAGCTGAACATCCCCGCCACCTGTTCCGGCGCATGATACAGACCTTGAAACAGCCGCTCCAAGTTTTCCTCGAAATGGGCAGGCAGCAACGGGCCCCACTCCCGGCAGTAGAGATACACATCATAGTTGGAAACTTGGTCAAAGTGTTCCCCGGCGCGGGAACCGCCCAGAGCAAGGGCCTCCGCCCCGTCCAGCGCACACAGTCCTTCAAACAGCTTGTCAACCACAGTAAAGCACCGCCTTGTTGTTTGAATACTCAATCATTTTACCATCTTTTCTATCGGAAATCAATTCCGCAGGAGATGCCCCGATGCCCTACATCCATTTCACAGAAGAACAAAAGCGCCAGGCCAACGCAGTGGGCTTGGTAGAACTTCTCCGCTACAAAGGGGAGCCCCTGATCCGTTCCGGGCCGGAGTACCGTTTAGGCAGCAACCACAGCGTCACCGTCCGGGGCAACAAGTGGTACGACCATGCTGCCGAGAAGGGCGGCGGGCCCGTGACTTTCCTCAAGGAATTTTACGGGATGAATTACCAGGAGGCGGTGCTGACTCTGCTGGACAGGGACGTCAGTGAGCTGTGCCCCCAGGCAGCCGCGCCCCGGGAAAAAGTGAAAAAACCCTTCGAGCTGCCACCCGCCAATCAAGATAACCGGCGGGTGTTTGCCTATCTCCTCAAGCACCGCCATCTGGATCGGGAGGTGCTCACCACATTCGTCCGGCTGGGGCTGGTTTACGAGGATCAGAAATATCACAACGCAGTGTTTGTGGGCATGGACAAGGACGGCATTCCCCGCCATGCCCACAAGCGAAGCACCAACAGCCAGGGGAAATCCTTCCGCATGACCGTGGAGGGCAGTGATTTCCGCTACGCCTTCAACTGGCCGGGCACCAGCGGACACCTGCTGGTATTCGAGGCGCCCATTGATATGCTGTCGTTTATCTCCAAGTTCCACGACAGCGACTGGGCCAGACACAGCTATGTGGCCCTGTGCGGTACCTCCTCCCAGCCCCTGCTGGGGATGCTGGAGCGGTACCCCAATATTGAGAATGTCCTCCTGTGTCTGGACAACGATGAAGCGGGGCAGCTTGCCACCCGCAGGCTGGCGAAGGTGGTGCGGGACAAGGGGCTGACAGTGGGCGCGCGGGTGCCGGTTCTCAAGGACTGGAATAAGGATTTGTGCGCGAATTTTGAACAGGAACAGGAGGTTCAGCATGAACAGAAACTTTCATGAAAGGCAGGGATCACAATGCCCCAACAACTCATTATCCTGATCGTCGCCGCTTTGGCCCTGCTGGTCATTGGCGGCGTCTCTTTTTTGTCCGGGCGGGGGTCGCTGGACAGCATCAAGTCCAAGCCCGTGGGCGACGGCCAGCACGGCACCGCCCGCTGGGCCACCCCTGCCGAGATCGGCAAAACCTTCGCCCGCATCCCCTTCCAGCCAGTACAGTGGCGGCAGGGCAAAGAGCTGCCCAAGGCCCAGGGGCTGGTGCTGGGCTCCCAGGGAAAGAAGGGCAAAATCATCGCGCTGGTAGACCAAGACGACATCCACTGCCTGATGATCGGCGCGTCCGGCGTGGGCAAGACGGCGTTCTTCCTGTACCCCAATCTGGAGTACGCCTGTGCCTGTGGGATGAGCTTCCTGGCGCTGGACACCAAGGGGGACCTGGCCCGGAACTACGGGGCTATCGCACAAAATTGCTACGGCTACGCGGTGTCGGTGATCGACCTGCGCAACCCCACCCGCTCGGACGGGTTCAACTTCCTGACGCTGGTGAATACATACATGGACCAGGCGGTGGCCCATCCGGACGATTTGGCGGCCCGGGCCAAGGCAGAGAAGTACGCCAAGATCCTCTCCAAGACCATCATCAGCCCGGACGGGGACAGCGGTAGCTATGGGCAGAACGCCTTTTTCTACGACTCCGCTGAGGGACTCCTCACCGCTGTGATTCTTCTGCTGGCGGAGTTTCTGCCGCCCCGGGAGATCGACGGCCAGCACCGAGAGCGCCGCCATATCGTGTCGGTGTTCAAGCTGGTGCAGGATCTGCTGGAACCATCCGGCACCAAGGGCAAGAGCTGTTTCCAAGTGCTGATGGGCCGTCTTCCGTCCGATCATAAGGCCCGGTGGTTCGCGGGGGCAGCGCTGAACACCTCGGAACAGGCCATGGCCTCGGTGCTGTCCACCGTACTGTCCCGGCTGAACGCATTCCTGGACACGGAGCTGGAGCAGACCATCTGCTTCGACAGCCCGCTGGATGCCGAGACCTTTGCCAGCCGCAAATCCGCCATCTTCCTGATCCTCCCCGAGGAGGATCAGACGAAGAATTTCATGGCGGGATTAATGATCCAGAACTTGGCGCGGGAGCTGTTCTCCGTGGCGGACGAGAACGGCGGCAAACTGAAGAACCGGGTGGTGCTGTTCTGTGACGAGCTGGGCACCATGCCGCCCTTCGACATCCTCCCGTTGTTCAGCGCGGGCCGCTCCCGCCGATTGACCCTGGTGCCCATCATCCAGAGCCTCGCCCAGTTGGAGAAGAATTACGGCAAGGAAGGCTCTGAGATCATCCAGGACAACGTGCAGGACACCATCTTCGGCGGTTTCGCACCCAACAGCCAGACCGCCGATGTGCTGTCAAAGGCACTGGGCAGCTACACGGTACAGTCCGGGTACATCAGCCGGAGCAAAGGGGAAAACACCCAGACCCTCCAAATGGGGGAGCGCCCTTTGATGACCCCGGACGAGCTGAAGTCCATCCCCAAAGGGGAGTTCGTAGTGATGAAAACCGGCTCCCACCCTATGAAAACCCGGCTGCGGCTGTTTTTGGACTGGGGGATCACCTTTGGGGAGCCCTATCAGACGCCGGAGCATGGGCAGCGGAGGGTATACTACGCTGGACGGCAGGAGCTGGAGCAGGCGATTCAAAACAGGTTTTGGTTGGTGTCCCCGGAAGCGGAAGAAAAAGTCCGTCCCCCGCGGGAGGGACGGACTGGTCAGAAGAACGATAGGCATGACCAACGGGAGAAAGAGGCGGGCCAGCCGCTGGCAATCATCCCTGACAATATGAAAAAGCAGGATGGGCCTCCGCCTGGGAAAGGAGGATGATACTTTGGCCTATTACGATTCCATCTACCAGGACACCGAGCTGGGCCCGCGGGCAAAGGCGGTGTACATTTACCTCAAAGACCACGCCAACAAAGAGGGCACCTGCTGGCCGGGGATCAAGACCATCGCGGCAGGGGTGAGCCTGTCCCGCTCGACGGTGAAGCGGGCGCTGGATGATTTGGTAAAGGCGGGGCTGGTGGTAAAGACCAGCCGCTGGCGGGAAAATGGGAGCCTGTCCTCCAACTTATACCAAATTAAGTAATGCCGTGCAGAAAGAACTCGACACACTGCTTGCAGCTCTGATAGTCAAGCTCTGGATATGCCCCAAAATAGTCCGGGCACAGTTCGGCTCCATATAACGCGGCCAATGGTAAACCCAGGCTGGGACGCCCTCCAGCCTGCAGCCCATGGCGCGGGCCTCCTGGGTGATGGGCACACCCTCCAACACGGCGTAATACTCCCCGCCCTTCTCTGCCCGGAAATCATTACCGCTTGTCCATTGAAAACTCTTGTTCTATAATACTGTTGTTCGCAATCGGGTGAGGGAGATGGTTACATGGCGCGCAATATACTCCACGTGGATATGAACTGCTTTTATGCGGCGGTGGAAATGCAGCGCCGCCCGGAGCTGCGCGGGAAGCCCGTGGCGGTGTGCGGCAGCCAGGAGGAGCGCCATGGCATCGTCCTGACCGCCAACTATATCGCCAAGCCCATGGGGGTAAAGACCGGCATGGCCATTTGGCAGGCGAAGCAGTGCTGTCCTGACCTGGTGGTACTCCCTCCAGATATGGGGGAGTATGTCCGTATCAGCAGGCTGGCCCGGGAAATCTATGAGGACTACACCGATCAAGTAGAGCCCTTCGGCCTGGATGAAAGCTGGCTGGACATAACAGGCAGCGTGGGGCTGTTCGGTTCCCCAATGGTCATAGCGCGGGAGATCAGCAGCCGCATCAAGTTCGAGTTGGGCATCACCGCCAGCATCGGTGTGGCCGGGAACAAGATCACCGCGAAGCTGGGCAGCGACTACAAGAAGCCGGACGCCATTACCCGCATTGAGGCGGACAATTACAAGGAGATCGCCTATCCTCTGCCGGTGGGTGACCTGCTGTATGTCGGCCCTGCCACGGAACGGAAGCTGCACAGCCTTGGCGTCTATACCATAGGCCAACTGGCCCAGTGCCCGGTGAGCTGCCTGACCTATAAACTGGGCAAGATGGGCGCTGTCCTCCACACGTTCGCCAATGGAAAGGATCCCTCCCCGGTGAAGCGCGCCGACTACGCCGCCACCGTCAAATCCGTGGGCAACAGCGCCACCACACCCCGTGATTTGGCGTGCGATGAGGACATCCGCGTGATGCTGTATCTGCTGGCAGAGAGCGTAGCCACCCGGATGCGGGAGCTGGCCGCCCGGTGCATGGTGGTGGAGCTGTACGTCCGGGACACCGGGCTGGCCTCCTTCACCCGCCAGAGGAAGCTGGCTGTGCCCACCTGCTCCAGCGCGGAACTTGCCCAAGTGGCCTTTGAACTGTTCCGGGTAAACTACCACTGGGGAAAGCCTGTACGAAGTATCGGTATCCGTGGTGCGGAGCTGGTGGAGGCGGAGGCCGGGGTGCAGACTTCACTTTTAGACAACGATGCGAAACGGGAAAAGTGGGAGCGGATCGACGCCGCCATGGATCACCTGCGCCAGCGGTACGGCTATATGAGCATACGGCGGGCGGTGACCTGCGCCGATCCGCAGCTTGGAAAGATCAACCCCAGGGATGACCACACGGTCCATCCCGTAGGTTACTTTGGAGGGTGAGCATGGATCCGGCAAAACGCGAAAAGAGATATGTGCAGGTAGTGGTGCGCTTCGATACGGACGGGCAGCTCCGGCCATTGGAAATCGAATTCGATGAAAAACACAAGTATCCTGTGGACAGGGTGCTGGACGTGTGCCGGGCCGCCTGTCAGACTGTGGGCGGCGTTGGAGTGCGCTACACTGTTCGGATACAGGGGCAGGAGCGGTACTTGTGGCTGGAAAAGGGACGGTGGTTTGTGGAGGCATTGCAAGGCCAGTTAAGGCAGACAGGCGGAGCATAGAAATTGAGATTGCGTAAGCAAAAGGACAGTCCCGCCGCGCGGCGGGACTGTCACTCTTTCGGGTCAAGCCCTGTGAAAAAGTCATCGTAGGTACACCCGTAAATCTTCCGCAGTTCAATCAGCACGCTTGCCCGGATATTTAGCTGGCCCGCCTCGTATTTTGCATACGTTGTCCGACCGATATCACAGGAGCGCCGCTGCAGCTCCGCGCACAATTTCTCCTGGGAGATGTGGTGTGCCTCCCGGAGCCGCCTCAAATTGTCGCCCATATTCCTGTCACGCCTGATTTTTTGCTCCATATCCGCTGACTCCACATAATTTCTGACCAATATTGGTTGCAATTATGATTAGTTTATGATATGCTAAGCAAAAATATTGTCCGCGATATTGGTCAGCAGCAAAATTTCATCTGCCGGCGCGACATAACAGCAGGGAAAATTTGCAATCCTTTCTTGTGCGGATTATAATCAGTTTGTAGAGTTTCATATTTCATTATTGGAGGGAAATCACGATGGGCGACAAAGTAATTGAGGATCGCGCTGTACAGGCCGAGGGAGCAGGCGCCAGAAAGAAGCCTGGACGCAGGCCCATGACTCCTGAAGAAAAGATGGCCGCGGCACAGGCGCGGGCGGCAGAGAAGGAAAAGGCCAGCAACCTCAAACCGGAACTGTTCATACAGTACCAAGGTGAGGAAACGGATTTGGACACGCTGGTTGAACTGGCAAAAACACATTTTCGAGCTGAAAAAAAGCGCACCCCGGTCACTGGGCTGAGGCTGTATATCAAACCGGAAGAACGCACAGCCTATTACGTCGTCAATGACAAGTACAAAGGACAGGTTTCATTTTAACCACAGCGGAAGATGCGCCCCGGCTGTATAAGCCGGGGCGCATCTTTGTATTTAGGGCGCTTTGACCGTGTTGGTTGTGACAGTGCGGCTGTCGGTCACACCGTCAATCGTGGCAAAGACGGTGACCTCGGCATAGTAGGAGGTGCCCGAGGTGCCGGTGTAGGTGTAAGAATTTCTGTGACTCATAACGCCTGAGTCAGTAAATCCGTTCAGATTTGTTGCCGTTATTGTGGTGACATAGCTCCCGCCTGATTTGTATATTTTCATGGAAGAAACGCCCACAGAATCCGCAATGGTGTTTGCTGCGACGTCATAGGTTATTACGATCTTTCCTGTACTATTCCCCTTTGTAATAATTGCACTATATGCGTTGAGGGTTGGACTGGCCCTCAATGTAGATGCATACACTGCTGTTCCGCCCAAAACGCCCAACGCAAGGGCAAGGAATAGCGCAATTGACATAATGCGAATTTTTTTCATGTCGTTAACCTCCAATGGAATCTATCATGTGTTTCATCTCGTTGATGTCGAGTTCTCCCCAAATTCTGTACAATGTGGTGCTATCGCTGAAAGTTGCCGTAGTCATTTCTGCATTTATAAAAATATAGTAGGTTTTCCCATTGCTCAGATAATCTTCAACTGATCCAGATTCAATTTCAAAAGTCAGTGGGTCAATATAGTTGTTTTGATTATATTGATCCAACCTTATAGAAAATGCATTCTTTGCTCCATTCATCAAAGTAATATCTATTGAAAGCCCCAGCGCATCCTCTGAGGTTTTCACGCTTGCCACATTGTAACCATCTGGATACCACGTCGGCGTAAACTCGCCCAAAATGCCCTGTGTATCCAATACTTCTTGGATGGTATCGTGTAACGCCTCACAGTAGGTCGGCTCCGCAGACCAGGTCTCGAAATGAAACGTATCGTCTGTCCAGCGGGCCAGGGCGCCAAACACATCGGCTCCCGCCGCCTGGGCCCCAACCATCAGCGCCATGCAAAGAACAACGGCGGCGGCCATGACTGCAATAGTACGCCCCACCCTTTGGAAAGAAAACCTTCTGGGTTTGTCCACTGTGGGTTCAGCCAATAACGCTGGCCCATCCCCGACGGAGGGAACTGAAGCAGGCCCTTCCAATGCCGATGGCAAGAGCGCTCCCTCATCCGGCATATTATGGTACATCATCTGGAGCTCATCCCATGCGGCGTCTACGTCCGGCAGACGCCCCGTGGGGTTTTCCTTTTCCCTCGCAACGACCTCCTCCACAACTGTATCAAACAGCAGCTCCACATCATCGGGATCGCCGCTGAGTTTCAATAGAGCCTCTAATTCTTCCATGGACAAACGTTCTAAAAATTTCAACTCGCTTTTCAGCGGGTTGTGCTGCTCGTCCATCCTTGCACCTCCTTCTTCGTTTATTTTTCGGGCTCCGGGCTTTTGATACAGCATTTTATTGAACGAACCAGGGCTGAAACAACCTTCAGGAGAAAGGCTGGAACCGGGCAGGTGCTCAGAGAATTTCAACTTGCGCACTGACGCGCGGCCCGTCCTCTTTCCCCTCTACTATATATATGTACTCAGGGTGCTGATTTTCGACATCATTTTTGAAAAATTATTATTTTATTTTTTGACCCTCTCCGTCCCACTGCTCCCTCAGCTTCTTGAGGATCCGTTCCACCCGTTTCCGGCAGGCCCCTTCCGTCAGGTCAAGATCCGCCGCAACTTCGCGGTACGGCTCCCCCTCCATAAAAATCCGCCTGATAAGCAAAAACTCCTGGTCAGTCAGGAGTTCGGCACAGTGGGCAGAAGGGGCATCAATGCCTCCATAATGATCAGGGGCAGAGAGAGAAAGGCTGGGGTCGTCTAAAAATGTTGTGACCGCCGCGCGTCCCCTTTTCACCTTGTTGAAATTCTGCGCTTTCTTCCTGATGACGGCCTTGATCCACCCCAGATGGTTTTCGCTGGCGTAGAATTGATCGATCTTGACCAAGGCGGTGAGAAACGCCTCCTGTGTGATTTCCTTTGCGTCGTCCCAATTTTTCAGAAAGCGGTACGCAAATCCAACCAGCGTTTGAACATATGCCCGGTAAAACTCCTCAAAGAACGCCTCCTCTTCTTTTGTCATCGCTATCTCACCCTTCCTGTTTTCTCTGAAGCCTATTTGCTTTTCTTTGCAGGAGGTTTGGGATCGCCGTACTCAAATAACCACGCCCGGATAATTGGTTCCAGGTAGGCAAGCGATTCAGATGACTGGCCGTTTAGCATACTATTGATGCTGCCGAGGCTGGAAGCGCTTCCTTCCGGCTGGAGCAAAGTATCCACGCTGACAGAGAAGATTGCCGCAAACGTACAGAGCAGCTCAACCCCGACCATCCGCTTTCCGCCTTCAATATTCGTAATGGCGGAAGCGTCCCGGTCAACCATCTCGGCCAATTGGGCCTGTGAAAACCCGGCTTTGAGGCGAAACCTGCGGACGTTATGGCCAATTACTTTTTTCAGTTCCTCGTTCGCCATATGCGTCCTCCACTTTGCTTACTTGAAATAATTATATTGTATATTGGAAACAAATTGGAGAGCGTATCAGGACATCTTTTATATCTGTATTAGAAATAAAATCCCGAAATATGGAATTTGAATGAGGGCCCCAAAAAAATTTTTTGGAAATTTTGTCGAAAAACGGCATCCTGAGTACATAAGTATTATAGAGGGATCTGAAAGGAGTGGCGCTATGCAGAGATGAAATTTGCCCGAAGCTGCGCAGACGCAAAAAATTTTACGAAAGGAATGCCTGCAAATGAAACGTCAAAAAAGATTGTCCAGAGTGATCTCCCTGCTGCTGACCCTTGTGCTGGTGGTGGGCCTCCTGCCTACCCAGGCCCTGGCGCTGGGCTCCTACGGCGAGCCGCCCGACCAAGTCGCCTTTAAGGTCATGCGCATGGACGGAGTTCGAACAGTGAAACCCATTTCCATGTACCACTACGATACAAAGAAAAATGACCTTCACCGGCCTGTAGACTTGAACTATTCCGGGTCATGGATCCAGCTGACGTATGTGATCGCAAGGTCACAGCCCGTCAGTTTGGAGCTATACAAGCTCAATGGCGCTCCACCCGCTGAAGGTTCCATGATCCTTGACTATGCGCAAAATGCGGATGAGATGGAAGAATTTCTGGGTGACCGCATCGGCTACCTGCACGGCATTCGCGTTACGGATAATGTTGTGCCTCTTGAGCCGGGCGGGGACATATACACGGATCCGCAGGTTGGCTGGAGGGACATTGACCGGGATACATGGGTAAGCATCCTGAACGATGCCATTTTGGAACACTCCCGCCCCGCCGAGACCATGAAGGACATCTATGCCTTCGGATATCAAGGTGATCGGTTTGAAGGGTTGGATGCCGCCCAGGCAGATGAGGCTGGCGATGATGAACAGGAAGCCGATGGCCCCGCTCCCATTGAGAGTGAGCCCCCGGTTGAGGAGAGCCAGCCTCCCGAGGAACCGCCTGTGGAGGAACTGCCGCCTGTTACGGATGAATCCACTGAGGATGACCAAACCTCCGGCGACAGCCAGGATACCGGCAGCGATCAGTCTGCCGACGATAGCCAGTCCACTGGGGATAACCAGTCCGGCGACGATGTCCAGGATGTCGGCGGCGATCAGTCTGCCGATGCTGACCAACCCGCTGACGATGGACAGCCTGTTGATGGCGGGGCCCCCGAAGATAGCGGCGAACCTGCTGGGGACGGTCAGGAGCCCGACGATCCCAATGTGGATCCTGAGCCTGTAGTTACCGATGACCTCACCGGCATCCCCGACCCCGAGCCCACAGACACTCCTGACCCCGAGCCCACAGACACTCCTGATCCCGAACCCACGGATACCCCCGATCCTGAGCCCACGGACAGCCCCGAACCCGAACCTACGGAAAGCCCGGAGCCGTCTGAGGAGCCGGAACCCCCTGCCGTTGAAATTGGAAACGAGGCCGACGTTTTAGGCGCGGAGTCTTCCTTCTTCTCCGCAGGTGTCTCGGATACGAATATCCAGAATTTCCTTCTCTGGGACGGCAGTATCGTGCGTGAGGAGGGCGGCACCCCCGAGAAATATGAGTTTGAGGACGGCTATTATGTGGTCGTGATGACCCCCACCACGAAGAAAAACGCCGTCTATAACAGCTTCCTTGCCTTTGAGGTAAAGGGCAGCGACAGCAATGTGGACTCCTTCGACAGCATTGACAGCTACGACGAGCTGAAGGAGATCCGCGATGAGCTGGCCATGCCCGGTGATCCTGTGGATCTGCTCACCGGCAGCTTCACCTGGAACTACACCGATTTCGCCCTGTACGGCGAGAACGACTTGAAGTTCACCCGGTACTATGAGTCCGTTAAAGCCGACAAGAACTATGGCCTGGGCAATGGCTGGACATCCAACTTTACCTATGCCCTGGAATTCGGCGACCTATACGCCCAAGTCACCTTGCCCCAGGGCACGGAGCTGTTCTTCGACCTGGACTTTGACGGCAGCTACGCCAGCTGCGGCGACTACTCCCTGGAGTGGGCGGGCGGCAGCTACATCATGAAGGACAAGGCCGGGAACCAGTACTGCTTCACCCCGGACGGACAGATCCAGTACATCGCCTATGTCAACGGGGACGTGGCCAGCTTTACCTACACCGGGGACAAGCTCGCCAGCGTGTCCAGCGACACCGGCAGCTTCACCTTTACCTATAACGGCAGCGGCAACCTGGCCTCCGTCACCGACAGCGTGGGCCGTACCGTCACCCTGTCCTACGAGGGCGACCTGCTCACCGCCGCCGAGAACCCCGATGGGGACAGCCTGCGCTACACCTACGACGGCAGCGGCTATCTGGCCACGGTGGCCAACTTCAAGGGCGACGTCTACGTGGAGAATACCTATGACGGCGCGGGCCGCGTGACCCACCAGTACGCCGCGGACTTCGGCACCTTCGATTTTACCTATGATTTCGATGGCCGCCATAACGTCTGCACCGGGACAGACGGCTACTTCCTGGAGATATACTACGATGAGGTAGGCCGTATCCTCTCCTCCACCGACGCCCAGGGCACCCGGCGCGTCACCTACAACGATTTCAACCAGGTGACCAGCCGCACCGACCGGGAGGGCAATACCACCTCCTATGAGCACGACGACGCCGGGAACATCTCCCAGGTGACCTATGCCGACGGCACCTCGGAGCGCTTCACCTATGACAGCAACCGCATGGTCACCTCCGTGCGGGATCGCAACGGCGCCACCGCCAGCTACACCTACGACGCCAACGGCCATATGACCAGCTTCACCGATGGCCGGGGCAATACCAGCACCTTTGTCTACGCGGACGGCAACCTGACCTCCGCCACCGATGCCAACGGCGCGGTGACCACCTATACCTATGACCGGGCGGGCAACCGCACCTCCATGACGGACTCCGAGGGGAACGTCACCCGGTACGCTTACGATGAGCAGGGCCGCCTGACCACCGTGACCGACGCCCAGGGCAACGTCACCGCCTATGAGTACACCGAGGCGGGCAAGCTGGTGAAGATCACCGACGCCCAGGGCAGCGTCCAGTCCTTCACCGTAGACGGCAACGGCTTCAACTCCAGCCAGTCCGACTGGATGGGCAGCGTGACCCGCTACACCCGGGACGTCCAAAATAACGTCACTTCCGTCACCGACCCGCTGGGGGCCGTGACCACCTACACCTACGACGACCGGGGCAACCGGGTGACCGCCACCGACGCCAACGGCAACACCACCCGCTATGCCTATGACGCGGCGGGCCGCATGGTCTCCATGACGGACGCGGCGGGCAATACCTGGCGCTATGCCTACAACCGGAACGGCCAGACGGTGTCCATCACCGATCCCGCCGGCGGCGTCACCGCCACCTCCTATGACAACGCCACCCGGACGTCGTCTTCCACCACGCCCAACGGCGGCGTCACCCGGTACGCCTATGACGGCGTGGGCAACGTCACCCGTGAGACCGACGCCCTGGGCAAGACCACCTCCCGCTCCTACGACGCCAACGGGAACCTGGTCTCTGTTACCGACCGCACCGGGGCCACCACCACCTACGCCTACGACGCCGAGAACCGGCTGGTGAGCTCCACCGACGCCAAGGGGCAGACCACCACCTACACTTACGACAGCCTGGGCCGGATGACCAAGTCCGTCACCCCCGGCAAGGCGGAGAGCTCCACGGAGTACGACAGCCTGGGCCAGGCCACCAAGACCACCGACGCCAGGGGCTTCGCCACCGGGTATGCCTATGACAAGCTGGGCCGGGTCACCCAGGTGACCTATGCCGACGGCACCACCGTGGGCTATACCTACGACGCCAACGGCCAAGTGCTCTCTGCCACCGACCAGCTGGAGGGCGTCACCAGCTATACTTATGACGCCGCTGGCCGTCTGCTCACCGCCACCGATCCCATGGGCGGGGTCACCGCTTACACCTACGACAGCATGGGGAATGTGCTCACCATCACCGACCCCATGGGCTTCGTCACTGCCTACACCTACAATTCCCTGAACAAGGTTGCCACCGCCACCGACGCGGAGGGCGGCGTGGTCAGCTATGCCTATGACAGCATGGGCCGGGTGGCCTCCGTCACCGACGCCGAGAAGGGCACCACCAGCTACCAGTACGACGGCGACGGCAACCTCACCCGCGTCACTGACGCCGAGGGCGGCGTGACCGTCTACGCCTACGACCTGCTGGACCGGCATACCGGCATGACCGACGCCCGGGGCAATACCTGGACGTATGCCTACGACGGCGAGGGCCGCCTGGTGTCCACCAAAGATCCGCTGAACTACAGCACCTCCAAGACCTATGACGCCATCGGCCAGCTGGTCCGTGAGACCGACGCCAACGGCAACGTCTGGGCCTATGAGTATGACGCGGACGGCCACATGACCGGCAAAACTGACCCGCTGGGCAGCAAGACCACCTATACCTATGACCCCAACGGCAACCTGCTGAGCGCCACCACCGCCCTGGGGCTGAAAACCTCCCACGTGTACGACTCCATGGGCCGGGTGACCTCCACCGCCGACCCCATGGGCCATACCGTTACCTTCCTGTACGATGCCAAGGGTCGGCTGGTGGGCCTCACCAACAAGGACGGCACCGAGGTGGCCATCACCTATGACGCCAACGGCAACGTGCTCACTGTGACAGACGAGGAGGGCTATGTGGTCTCCTACGTCTACGACAAGGACGGCCGCATGACCCAGCTCACCAACGCCCGGGGCTTCAAGACCGCCTACGCCTACGACAAGGTGGGCAACCTGGTGCAGGTGACCAACGCCATGGACGGCGTCACCGCCTATGTCTACGACAGGAACGGCAACCTGCTCTCCGAGACCAACACGGACGGCGGCGTCACCCGCTATACCTACGACAAGCTGAACCGGGTGACCTCCATCACCGACCCCGAGGGGGCCGTGACCCGGGTGGAGTACGACGCCAACAGCAACATCACCAAGGTGGTGCAGGCCGACGGCAAGTCCATCACCTATTCCTACGACGCCCGCAACCAGCTCACCAGCTATGTGGACCCCGAGGGGTACACCTTCTCCTTCACCTACGATGGGAACGGCAGCATCACCTCCTCCACCGACGGCAACGGCAATACCACCCGCTATACCTACGACGGGCTGGACCGGATCACCCAGCGCACCGACGAGGAGGGCGGCGTGGCCACCCAGACCTTCGACGCCGACGGCCGCCTGATCAAGACGGTGGACGAGGAGGGCGCCGAGACCAGCTATGTCTACGATGGCTGCGGCCGGGTGGTGAAGATGACCGACGCCCTGGGCAACTCCACCACCTATACCTACGATGAGCTGGACCGGCTGCTCACCGCCACCGATGCCAGGGGCGGCGTGACCGCCTACACCTACACCGACCGGGGCGACGTGGCCACCGTCACCGACGCCGAGGGGTATGTGACCTCCTACGAGTACGACGGCAATCAGAACCTGGTGAAGCTGACCACCCCGGACGGCGTGACCACCTATGAGTACGACCCGCTGGACCGGCTGATCAAGACCACCACCCCGGACGGCAAGAGCGAGCACATCACCTACAACGGCGAGGGCGACGTGACCTCCAGGACGGACAAGGCGGGCCACAAGACCAGCCATGTGCTGGACGCCTGCGGGCGGATCGTGGAGACCATCGACGCTTTGGGCAATTCCACCCTGTTCGAGTACGACCCCATGGGCCGCCTGACCAAGACCTCCCTCCACCGGGTGGACGCCCAGGACAAGGCGGACGAGTGGGAGATCACCCTCTATGAGTACGACGGCCGCGGCCTGGTCACCAAGGAGACCAACGCCCTGGGCGGCGTCACCGCCTACACCTACGACGGCAACGGCAACCTGGTGTCCAAGACGGACGCCGACAACTACGTGACAAAATATACCTACAATGCCCTGGACTTTGTGACCCAAATCAACTATAATGGTGGCAAGCAGGCCTCCTACCGCTACAACAAGGTGGGCGAGCTGGTGGAGCTGGAGGACTGGACGGGCACCACCTCCTTCGAGGTGGACCTGCTCCGGCGCATCACCCAGGTCACCGACCGCAAGGGCAATGTGGTGGAGTACGGCTATGACGAGGTGGGCAACCAGGTGTCCATGGACTACCCGGACGGCACCGGGGTGGACTACACCTACGACCTGCTGCACCAGCTCAAGACCGTCACCGAGGACGACGGGCGCACCACCGCCTACACCTACGACGGCATGGGCCGCGTGGTGAAGCTGGAGTACCCCCACGGCTGGGTGGAGGACTATGTGTACGACTCCATCGGCCAGCTCCTGCGGGTGGACGACACCGACCCCACCCGGAAGGACCTGAAGCAGCAGAAGCACGTGTACAAGTACGACGACTGCGGCAACATGGTCTACGAGTATATGCGGGGCAACGGCACCGGCGAGGCCACCACGGAGAACACCTACACCTACGACGCCCTGCACCGCATCACCCGGGCGGACGAGGTGTACGGCAAGGCGTGGCGGGAGTACCAGTACGACAGCCTGGGCAACCTGACCTATGAGCGCAACAGCAACAATGTCCACTACGACTACAAGCTGAACAACCTCAACCAGGTCACGCAAAAGACCTATAGCAGCAACGACAAGGAGGGCACCCTCTACACCTACGACGGCCGGGGGAACCTGGTGCTGGAGCAGTACGGCAAGCTCAACGGCAATGGGAACGGCAACGGAAACGGCCAGCGCTCCACCGTGGGGCAGTACACCTACGATGAGACCAACAAGCTGGTGCTGGGGGTCAATTCCAGCGGCGAGAGCAGCGCGTACCTGTACAACGGCCTGGGCGCGCTGGTGGAGGACACCTGGAAAATCGCCAAGAACGGCTACGGCTACCACGACGTGGACGCGGGGCTGGGCGATGCCGACCCCAACAATGGCCGTGGAGGCGGCGGCAGCAATGGCAACGGGAACGGAAACGGGAACGGCCAGGGCAACGGCAATGACAAGGGCGACAAGCCCACCGGCAGCCTGGTGACCAATTTCAGCACCGTGGTGAAGGAGTTCGTGGTGGACTACACCAGCCCCACCTTCGAGCCGCTGATGGAGCATGAGGTCAACGGGCTGGACTACCGCTACGTGTACGGCAACGACCGGCTGAGCGTGAACATCACCGGGGTGGAGACCAGCTCGGGCAACCTGATTGAGAACGGGAACCAAATCAGGCTGTACTACCACATGGACTACCTGGGCACCGCCGACTACCTGACCAGCCCCGTGACGGGCAAGGTGGAGAGCTGGACGCACTACAACGAGTGGGGCGAGATCACCCACAACGCGGTGCTGAAAACCGGCAAGCGGGAGCTCGACTTGGTGAAGCGGTACGCCACCCACGACTATGACGCGGTGCTGGGGCTGTACTACGCCAAGGCCCGGTTCTATGACGCGGAGAACCGCAGGTTCGCGGCGGTGGATCCCATTCTGGATGCAACTCAATATGATTTGAGAGATTATGTGGGAACTCCTGTTGAGCTTGTCCAATATATCTATGTGCGTAATCAGCCTGTCATTTTGATTGATCCTGATGGGTATGCCCCATATACTATTAAAAGCTCTGGATTTCGTAGTGAATATGAATTGTTTATAACACCTTACTTGCTTGATTCCTTTATTTATGGAGCGGGATGGATTCCTGGTTTTAGTGGAGTCTATGATTTTTTGGACTGGGCAATCCTTGGAGCAATAAAAATTAACGCAAGTAAAGAGTATCTCGAAAGCTTCGGCATGTCAGTAGCAGACCACTTTTTCGATGACTTGCATATTGGGGATGCCTACAATTTTGTAAGCGGTCTAAAGCTATTGAAAAGTCTTGAAGATGTTCCAATGAATGAGGCACTCCAGAATCATTTCGATTCTAAAGTCTGGCGTTCAAGCACCCGTAAATTAGTTGAAGAAAAGTATTTTACAGCAATATCTATTTTATCTGCGTTAATAGAAAGCGGTGATGTAGAAATAAAAAAGACAGAAGAAGTTTTCAATGAAAGCGATTTTACCAGTGCAGAAATATTAGGCAGACATGTATACGCATATGATTCTTTCATGGGAAGAAAAGAGATATTCTTACCAGGGCACTATTATTTCTTCTTGGTATGTAAAGAGAAGGAAGGGATTGGGGCTGAAATTGAAAGTATCCTGAAAGACATAAAATGATGTTTTCCAATCTGCATCATTTTGGGGGGGAAGCAATGTGAAAAAGTCGTGGATTAGTTCGTTTTTAGACTTTATTGATATTAGAGGGGCATACTATAAATGGATTAAAGATAAACCATTATGGATAAAGATGTTAGTACCACTATCATTTTTAGTAATGCTATTAATTTCAATATTTGACAAGTAGCAATCTATAAGTTGCACCAATTCTTGTTTCGCAACTATATATTAGGTTAAGTCCCCGTTTTCAGGTTCAAATGTGTGGGAATTAAGTACCCTCTACAATGTACTTTGTTTTTCTAAATAAACTTCCCGCCCCGTTTTTCACTGCTCGATTCTGAAAGGAGAACAAATGCCAAGCCCGACCTGCCCGCAACCTTTGGGGCAGTCAGGCGACCCCGCCGCCGCTGACCGTTGAACTACGGCCAGCGGCGGCGGCCCGTCTTACGCCCCACTTCCCCAGCCGCACAGGCAGCAAAGTTGCCTGTGCTTTTTTTGTCCCTATGCGCCGCCCCATGCCCTTGCTGCGGCAGAGCACGCCTGCCCCGCGGGCCTCCGCTTCTGAAATCAAGATTTCCCAGGATTTCAGAAGAACAGGAGGTCTGCCCCATGGCAGAACAGAAAAAATATTATATCCACGTCCCCGGGGCCTTGGTCGAGGTCTCCGAGGGCGTTTATTTTGCCTATTACCAGGAAAAGCGGCGCGGCCGCACCCTGAGAGAAAAGGACGAGCGCAACGGCGCCGTCTCCTATGACGGGCTGGACACCCCGGAGCTGTCCGGCCAGGAGATGATCCCGGACCGCGGCGCGGTCAGCGTGGAGGATGCCGCCATCGCCAACATCCTGCGCGGTGAGCTGCGCCGCTGTCTGGCCCTGCTGGACGAACCGGACCGGCAGCTCATTCAGGCCCTCTATTTTGAGGGTCTGAGCGAGCGGGAATACGCCAAACGGGTTGGAGTCCCACAGCGGACGATCAATGACCGTAGACATCGGGCGCTCCGCAAATTAAAGAAACTTTTGGAAAATTAAAAATTTTTCCGCTCAACCCCCTCACGAACTCGGCTTAGTAGTGAGGGGGCTGTCCTTTGCCCCCGGTGAACCTTGAAAAACACCGGGCCGCGCCCGGTCACATCCGGCGACTGAAATACGTTCCCTGACGAGCAAGCGACCCTGGAGGGTGCGCCAAAACCCGCCTGTGGGGTTTCCCCATCAAAGACGGCCAACTAAGGCGGCGAGCGGTACCCACCCGTCCAGAAACAGCGGACAAGCTGTTTTGCAATGACCTCGTCAGTACACAATGATACTCCCGCCCGCGCGGGCGGCTCGGAGCGATCCTCGGAGGGGTGAAATTCCCGTGACGCGCACAGCGCGGTTTCAGTCTGCCGCCCACGCCTGGGGAAGTAGTGTCGAATACAGGCAGACGGAGGACAGGAAAACAACGTCCTTCGATCAAGATCTTGATAACAGAAGCCGCGGGAGCCGTCCGGCCTAAACAGAACGGACGGCTCCCGTTTTTGTGTTATCAAGCATAAAACTGTACGAAGGAGCGCTGCACCATGTCCACAACTGAACTCACCGATAACCTCACCTTTGTATCCGCTCTGCAAATGCTGGGACAGCTCGCCCAGCAGGGACTCCTCACCGCCGATGAGGAGGAACGCACCAAGGCGGAGCTGGAGCGGAAGCTCCGGCCAACTGTGGTTCTGTCCTGAACTTCACACCGTAAAGTGCCCAATTTTCGTCCCTGTTTCTCGTTGGTATTCCCAAATAGCTTCATTATAGGTGTTGTGGTATTGTCGTTGCTGAAAGGAGGAAGCCACATGGCAAATCAAGTCAAAGTTACAGTGATCGATCCCATCGCCCAGGAAAAGGCCAAGCTCCGCGTGGCCGCCTATGCCCGGGTCAGCAGCGACTCCGCCGACCAGCTCAATTCCTATCTGGCCCAGGTGGACTACTATACCCGCCACATCGGGGAGAACCCGGATTGGGAGCTGGCCGATATCTACGCCGACGAGGGCATTTCCGGGTTGGACACCCGGAAGCGGGACGAGTTCAACCGGATGCTGGCAGACTGCCGCGCCGGGAAGATCGACCGCATCCTGGTCAAGTCCATGTCCCGGTTCGCCCGCAACACCAGGGACAGCCTGCACTTCATGCGGGAGCTGATGCGGCTGGGCGTCACGATCCGCTTCGAGAAGGAGAACATCGACACCGGCAAGCTCAGCTCCGAGCAGACGGCCACCATCTACGCAGCCTTCGCCCAGATGGAGTCCACCGGCCATTCCAGCAATATGCGGCTCAGCGTCAGAATGCGAATGGAGAAGGGTATCTTCACCCCCTCCTCCATGCCCTACGGCTACCGGCTGAACGGCCTGGAGCCGGAGATCGTGCCCGAGGAGGCCCAGGTGGTACGGCAGATTTTTGCTGCGGCGCTCCAAGGTCAGGGACACACGGATATCACCAAGTGGCTGAATGAATCCGGCATTGAGCGCGGCCATGGCCGGGAGCGGTGGCACTACTCTATGGTCAGTTACATCCTGTCCAACCGTTTCTACACCGGCGATTCAGACTGGCAAAAGACCTGCGCCACCGATACCCTGCCCATCAGGCAGGTGAAGAACCGGGGGCAGAAGCCAAAATACGCCGTAGAGGACGATCACCCCGGCATCATCAGCCGGGAGGACTTCCAACGGGCACAGGAATTGATCGCGGCCCGGAAAGCATTGTTCTACCGGGGTTCCGCACCATCCGGCTCTGTCTACACCGGGCATATCTTCTGCGGGCACTGCGGCTGTGTCTGCCGCAGGAAGGTGACGCGGGGGGCGGTTCATTGGGTCTGCAACCACCGCAACGATGGAAAGGAGCTGTGTCCCGTCCCGCAGATTCCCGAAGCGGCCCTTACCGCCGCCACCCTGCGGCTCCACAACAAGCTGATCCTCCACGGGCAGGAGATCCTCCACCCCCTGCTGGAGCAGCTCCGGGAGGTTCGGGAGCGGGAGCTTCGCTCCAACTCCAAGCTCTCTGACATCGACAAGGAAATAGCAAACATTTCAGGGCAGAATTTGGTGCTCACCCGGCTGAAAAACAAGGGGTGCATCGATTCTGCCCTTGCCTTGTCCCAAGCGGACGAGCTGGGCCGCAGGCTCCGCGACCTGCGCCGACTGCGCCGGAAGGTGCTGGAGACCGCCGATGAGGACGAGCAGATCCAGGCCACCGAGGCCATGCTGGACTACCTGGACGGGGCCCCCTGGCTGGACGAGGTCACCCCCGACCTGTTTGAGAACCTGGTGGAGCGGGTCACAGTGGTGTCGGCGGGCGAGGTCAAGTTCCAGCTCCTCAACGGGCCGGAGCTGACAGAAAGGCTGGTGTAAGCCATGGCGTGGCAGAGAAAAATACCCTTCGGCTATGAAGTTCGGGGCGGGCTGATCCAACCCCACCCCCAGGAGGCGGATGCGGTGCGGTACATCTTCGGACAATACCTGGCCGGGGCGTCCCTCTTGACCATCGCGGAGGACATGACCCGGCGCGGCCCCCGCTACCACCAGCACACCCCAGAATGGAACAAGAACATGGTGAAGCGGATCCTGGAAAATATGAAATACATAGGTGTAGACGGTTACCCCCGGCTGGTGTCCGATGAGGATTTCGCCGCCGTCCAGGGCCAGCGGGCAGGGCGCAACACCTATGCCCCGCTCCCCGCAGGGATCCGGCCCATCCAGGCCAAGGCGGTGTGCGGCCTGTGCGGGGCAAAGCTGATCCGGGGCACTCGTACCCATGGCCGGGTTCACTGGCGATGCCAGAACCCCGAGTGCGGCCATAATATTGCCGTCAGCGATGAGGTTCTGGCCGGGCTGGTGGACGGGCGGCTCCGGGAGCTGGCACAGGCACCCCACCTGCTCACCGCCCCCGAGCCTCATCGGGCCGCTCCCGATCTGGACGCCATCCGGCTCCAAAATGAGCTGACCCTGGCCCTCAACCGGGGCGGCGAAAACCCCGACTACATCAAAGTCCTGATCCTATCTGCTGCGGCCCAGCGGTACAGCCAGCTCCCTGACCCCACCCCCGCCCATGATCTGGAGCGGCTCCGGGCACGGCTGGAGGAAGGCCCCGCCGATGCCGATACCCTGTCCGCCCTGCTGAATACAGCGGTTCGGGCCATCCGGATCGGCCCGGACAAAACCGTGGAATTGGAGTTGGTCAACGGCGAAATCATCACAGAAGCGAAGGAGGAAAGCGCATGAACGCTGTGGTAAAGGCCCCGAAAAAGGTCACCGTCACCCCGCCGGATCCCAAATATACACAGAAAGACATCCGAAAGCAGCACCTCCGTGTGGCCCCCTACTGCCGGGTATCCACCGGCAGCGAGGAGCAGCAGACCAGCTTCACCGCCCAGAAGGAGTACTACACCCAGCGGATCGCCGACACCGAGGGCTGGACGCTGGTACGGCTCTATGCTGACGAGGGGATCACCGGCACCTCCACCAAGAAGCGCACCCAGTTCAACAAGATGATCCGGGACGCCGAAAAGGGCAAGATCGACCTGGTGATCACCAAGTCCGTGTCCCGGTTCTGCCGCAACACTTTGGATGGGCTGGAATACATCCGCAGGCTGAAAAAATGCGGCGTAGGGGTGTATTTTGAAAAAGAGAACACAAATACGCTTTATATGCCCAACGAAATGATTCTCACCTTCCTGATGAGCCAGGCCCAGGCGGAGAGCGAGTCCATGTCCACCAACATCCAGTGGGGCCACCGCGCCCGGTTCAAGCAGGGCATCGTCCACTACAATTTCAGCAACTTCCTGGGCTACCGCAAGGGCCCGGACGGGGAGCCGGAGATCGACGAGGACGAGGCCCCCACCGTGCGGCGCATCTTCGCCCGGTACCTGATGGGCCAGAGTGTGGCCCAGATCAGCCGGGATCTCACGGCGGACGGCTGCAAAACCGCCCGGGGCAGCACTAAATGGAGCGACCACACGGTGCGGGCCATCCTGGAAAATGAAAAATACATGGGCGACGCCATCCTCCAGAAAACCTTTACCCTGGACTTGTTCAGCCGCCAGCAAGTGAAAAATGAGGGCCAGCTCCCCAAGTACTATGTGGAAAACGCCCATGTGCCCATCATCGACCGAGACACCTTTCGGAAGGTGCAGGAGGAGCTGGCGCGGCGATCCAGCCTGCGGAAAACCTCATCAAAAGCCAAGACGGAGCAGGGCAAGCACAGCGGCAAATATGTGCTGAGCGGGCTGGTGGTGTGTTCCGAGTGCGGCAGCCCGTACCGCCGCATCACCTATATGCCGGACGGCCAAAAGCGGTTTGTGTGGCGGTGCCTCAACCGCATTGAGCATGGCAGGCGGATCTGCAAGCGCTCTGCCACAATGGATGAACTCGAACTTCAGGACGCTGTCACCAGTGCGCTGAACGAGATGTTCCGGCAGAGGGAGGCCAGGGAAACACTGGCGGCCTGCGTGTCCGCCGCCCTGGCGGGAACAGGGGACAACACATCCCTCCCCGCCGTGGAGGACAAGCTGAGGGCGCTCCAGGAGGAGCAAATGAACCTGTTTCGGCTGGCGGCAAACGCCGGGCCGGAAAACACCGAGTACGATGATCGGATGGCCCAGGTGACTGCCGCCATGCTGGAGCTGACGGCCCGGAAAACCGAGCTGGAGCGCGAGGGCGGCGCCGATTCGGTGTATGACAGCCGGGTGCAGAGCATCACCGGCATTCTGGAACAGACGGACAGCGCCATTGAGGGTTTCAATGAGGGGCTCGTGTTCCAGATGGTAAGCAGCATCATGGTGCTGGACAAAGAGCGGCTGACCGTCCGCTTCAAGGACGGCACCGAGATCGAACAGGCCGTGGAGCACATCGACAGGAGGGCCAGCGCATGAGCGTCTACGTGACGGGTGACTGCCACGGCGGCTTCCAGCGGTTCACGCCGGAGAATTTTCCCAAGCAGAAAGGGATGGGCCGAGAGGACTGCATGATCATCACGGGTGACTGCGGTGGTGTGTGGGCCGGGGAGCAGGCGGACGGTCATCGGCTGGACTGGTTGGAGGATCGGCCCTTCACCTCGTCGGCTCACGCTTTGTATCCCTTGCCCCGCCGCAAGCGGCAGGGCTCGCTCACTCCGCTGAGCCTCCTCTCCCCACGCGACCCGCTTCGCTGGGCTCGCGCGGGGTTTCGGAACCGTGACCGAAAGGGTATGTGCAAAATCGCGGCAAAGCCCAGCGCAGCGGGTTTGCCGCGAAGGCGAGGAGCAAGGGAGCGGGCGCAGCTTTCGCCGTAGGCGGAAGCGGAGGCAAGCGGACTTTGCGACGAGCCGGTGGCCCGAGGAGATGCCCAGCGAGGCGGAGTACGCTGAAGCGAAAACTAATCTGGAGCGGACCAGGTGGTGCGTGGACTGTATCCTCACCCACTGTGCCCCATGCGGTATCCTGCCCAAAATCGACCTGGGCTACCGCCCGGATCCGCTCACCGATTTTTTGGAAACGGTGCGCCAGCGGTGCCGGTTCTCCGCATGGTTTCTGGGACATTACCATACCAACCATGTGATAGACGGGCGATACTTCCTTCAGTGGGAGCAGATCTCAAAGGTAGAATAAAAATGCGGGACTCCCTCTCGAATGAAGGAGTCCCGCTTCATATAGGCAGAAAGGGAGCCGGGGCGGATGATCGCCCCGGCTCTGAAGGATGGAGGATAGAATGAAAAAGAAAGAGTATCTCTTGCAAGATTCAGGATAGCGGGATTTCATTACGGAAGTTCGAGCGGAAGTGTTACAAAAGCATTAAACTTCACCCTCGACTTGGAAGGTTTCCTGTGCTATACTGGAGGAAACTCTGACGGAGCGTGTACGTAATGACGAGGATCCTTTTTATCTGCCATGGCAATATCTGCCGCAGCCCTATGGCCGAGTTCGTGATGAAAGACCTGGTGAAAAAGGCCGGGGTGGAAGCCCAATTCCACATCGAGTCCGCGGCCACCAGTACGGAGGAGATCGGCAACCCGGTCTATCCCCCGGCGCGGCGCAAGCTGGCCGAGCACGGCATTGACTGCGCGGGCAAAAGAGCGCGGCAGCTCAAGAACAGCGACTATGACGCCTTTGACCTGCTGGTCGGGATGGACCGGGCCAACCTGCGGAATATGCACCGCATCTGCGGCGGCGACTTCGCCGAAAAGCTGCACCTGCTGATGGACTACACGGATCACCCCGGCGATGTTGCCGATCCGTGGTATACCGATGATTTTGAAACCACCTGGCGGGATGTGCTGGCTGGGTGTCAGGGATTGCTGCGGACAATACGAGAGGAGCGGCTTTAATGTTTGGCAGACGAAAAAAGCCGGAGCCAGCTCCCTATGACAAAATCGGAAAAATCCCTGTCATCCGCTCCAGCATCTGCACCGGCGAACAGGTAGCGGGATTCAAGGATATTGCCAGCGGAAAGTTTCAGGAACTGATGCTGATCCGCGATGGAAAGGATCTTTCCGACTTCCTCAGCCGGTATCAGGTGGAGGAAAATGAAATCAAACGGGAGTGGTGAGGCCATATGTGCCGCCGTCTGCTGTGCTTTGGTGACTCCAATACCTACGGGTACGATCCCCGCTCCTATCTGGGCGGCCGGTACCCGGATACGGTCAGATGGACGGCCCTGCTGAACAAGCAGGGCTGGGACGTTCTAAACCAGGGGCAAAATGGGCGCACGATCCCCCAGAGGGGCTGGGAAGTGGATGAATTCTTTCGAGCACTCCTACAGGAACCCGATATTTCCGCCGTCATGCTTGGGAGCAATGATCTGCTTGAAAATCCCGGTGCTTCCGCCGAAAATCACGCGGGCCGGATGGAACGGTTTCTCCGTTCAGCTCTGGAACGCAGCCCTCGCCGCAAGATCCTGTTGATTGCCCCGCCTCCGATGAAACTGGGAGCGTGGGTCAGCAATCAAAAAATCGTCGAGGAGTCCCGGCGGTTGGGGTTGCAGTATAAAATGGTGGCGGAACATCTGGACATCGCTTTCGCGGATGCGGGGGAATGGAATATCGACCTTGCCTACGATGGAGTCCATTTTTCGGAGCAAGGACACATGGGGTTTGCTCAGAAGATGGAGGAACTGCTGTCGAACCTGACAGAGAGCTCGTTATAGAGGGTGGATCCCACGCAGGGTTCGGCAGCTATGGCACACAGAAGGGTGACGGCGCTCCAACGATTTCCGGCAAGGATCAGATCGCGCAGACTTCGGAACAAATTGCGGATATCATGCTGGGGTAGAGACGCTGAGTCTGGAACCCGTTGCGGCGCAACGCTTTTGAGAAATAGTAGTTTTGCCACATTGCGCCAGCTCTGAAAATCCCGTCACCGTTCCGTTTCCGGCTTCGCCGGAAACTGCACTCTGGCGGGATTTTCTTCGCTTCCAACCGCGACCCGCTACGCTGGGCTCGCGGTTGGGACCGCCCTGTGGGCGGCTATTACATTGAAACCCGAATAGCAATTTTGCCACATTGAGCCATGATAAGTTGACAGGCCGCCAAGGGGGTGGTCTGTCAATTTTTCTCTAATAAGTTTTCAATTATCGAAGCCACAGTGATTTTCATCACTGTGGCTTTCATTTTGGGAAAGGACAGATTTTTATGAATGCAATTGAAAAAAGCGAGGCTATCCGGGCTGGTTTACGCAAAGGTTTCCAAGATGGCACCTCTAAAATGGCCTTTCGCAAATGCTATGGCTATGATGTTGGGGCCGATGGTAAGTTAATGGTCAATTCCGATGAGGCTGCTATCGTCCGCTGGATTTTCGAATCCTATCTTAACGGTGACAGCTTGGGCATGATTGCTACTGCGCTGGAGGCGCGAGGTATTCCCTCCCCCATAGGTAAGCCCAAGTGGAACAGCGAAGCCCTAAACAAACTGTTGTCCAATGAAAAATACACGGGCCGAGTATTGCTCCAAAAAACCGTTAGCGCAGGTGGTTCCCAATTCAAAAACAATGGCTTTATGGACCGATACCTAATCTCCGACACACACGAAGCCATTATTGCTAATGAGACATTCGAAGCAGAGCAGCAAGAAAAAATTGAACGGACAAACTCACCTGAATCCAAACTTTCCATGCAGATGCTCTTTTAAGCAAGATGAAATGGCACATTTCATGCAACTGTTTGAGTATTTCTCGTCATCTCAAAGAGCAGTTCCTATTTTAAGACATTGAAGAAAGGGTGAAGGTGCAAAAAAATCTATTAGATGATATACTAAAATGCGTTGGGTGAATTTGAGCCTCAATTTACATCATATAGCATCCGCTGGGTTAACTGGATCTCTGAACTTGATTTGAGAACCTGCTTGCATTGCCGACAATTGCATGGGAAAATATTCGGTGTTGATGACATCATTTTCGAGGCACCGCCATTGCATGAGCGATGCCGCTGCAGAATTGAATCACTTATTGCTGTTTGGGCCGGATATGCAACGATGGAGGGGGTGGATGGCGCAGATTTTTGGCTTGCGCATTTTGGGGAATTGCCGGAATGCTATATAACCAAAGCAGAAGCAAAGACAGCCGGGTGAATATCATTTGCTGGCAATTTGCAAGAAATCACCCCTAATAAAGTGATCGGAGGAGATATCTATAAAAACCGAAATGGTCATTTACCCGTTGCAGAAGGCCGCGTGTGGTATGAAGCAGATATCAATTATACAGGAGGTTACCGAAGGCGGCATAGAATTTTATACTCAAACGATGGCTTGATTTTTGTTACTTATGACCATTATGAAACATTTTGGGAAGTAGTGTGAGGTAAAAAATATGACCAAACAAAACAAAGTAAAAAAAAGGATTCTTGATTTTTCCGAGTGTTCATATATTGGGGAAATATATCTGACAGTAAAGAATGCACTGGAGTTGCCGGAATGGTGCGGCAATAATCTGGATGCTTTATGGGATGCTATAACAGGAATCATGTATACGCCTGCTGAAATCGTAATCAAACGCGCCGCGAAGCGCAAGGAGCTTCAAAGCAGTATAGATGATATCATTTCTGTATTTTGCGAAGCGGAAAAGGAGTATCATGAAATTACAGTTTTGATTATTTGAATTTGTCAATGCAGGGTTCTGCTGCAAAATGCTTGTACCGCAACAAGTTTCAGAAATAGTAGTTTTGCCACATGAAGCCA
>CAJUOT010000002.1 GCA_910588135.1 uncultured Oscillospiraceae bacterium
CAGGGCGGTCTCCACATTCTGGGGGTAGGGCATGCCGTGGGAGATGATGGTGGACTCCAAGGCCACCACGGGCTTTCCGGCAGCCAGGGCCTCGGCCACCTCGGGGGATACGTCCAGATACTTGTTCAGTGCCATGATAAAAACCTCCGTAAAATTTTTGATGTGCGCAAAGCCTTCCCCCTTCCAGGGGGAAGGTGGCTGGCCGTCAGGACAGACGGATGAGGGTGCGCGAAGGGGGTGCGCCCTGTGTCCCAATTTCAGAAAACGGGTGAGCTTGCACGTCCGCCCCCTCACCCGTCAGCCTGCGGCTGACACCCTCCCCCCGCAGGGGGAGGGCTTAGCGAACGTGGTTCGCCTATCCCATCCGCTCCGCCAGCGCCTCCGCGCCCATGGCTGGGTTGATGGTCTCGGCGCTCTCCATGGCCAGGGTCGCGGCGGCAAGGCCCGCCCGGGCGGTATTCTCCAGGGCGGTGCCCTCCAGGTAGGCCCAGGCCAGCGCCGCCATGAACGCGTCCCCGCAGCCGGTGGTGTTCACCATGTCCCCCTCCATGCAGGGCAGATGCACCCGGCCGCTTTGGTCCGCCGCCAGCACCCCGTCCCCGCCCAGGGAGATAAACACCCGGCGCAGGCCGGTTTCCAGCAGGGCGTCCGCCGCCCGGTTCAGGCCGGCCTCATCTGTGATCTCTACGCCGGACAGCAGCTCGGCCTCGATTCGGTTGGGTTTGAGGGTGTGGAGCTTCCCCAGCACGGGCCGCAGCTTCTCCGCCTTGGCCGTGGACACCGGGTCGGCAAAAATAGGGGGCTTCACGTGCTCCGCCAGCCATTGGATGGATTCCCCCGGGATGTTGGCGTCCACCACCACCAGCTGGGCGTTTTGCAGCAGCGGGGCCCGGGAGGCCAGAAACGCCGGGGTGATGTGGCGGTAGATGTCCATGTCCGCCAGGGCCAGCTCCATCTCCCCCGTCTCGTCGGCGATAAAGAGGTAGGTGGAGGTGCGCTCCCCCGGCACCACCAGGGCGCGGCTGATGTCGATGCCCAGCTCCCCGCAGGAGGCGGCGATGCGCTGGGCGTGGCTGTCATCCCCGAAAGCGGTGAGCAGGCGGGTGTCCACCCCCAGCAGGGCCATGTTGTGGGCGATGTTCCGGCCCACGCCCCCCAGGCCCATGCGCACCGCGCCGGGGTTGGAGTCCGCCCGGACCAGGGGCGCGGCGGACACGCCGCCGATGTCCATGTTCACCCCGCCCACCACCACGGCGTAGGGCGCGGAGGACACAATGTAGCCCTTGCCGGCGATGTGGCCCTTTTTCATCAGGTTGGAGATGTGCACTGCCACCGACGAGCGGGCGATGCCCGCCCTGTCTGCCAGCTCCTGCTGGGAAATGAGCGGATTTTCCTCAATCCACCGGAGAAGCTGGCGCTCCCGCTGGGTCATGGGCCTCACTCCTAAACTTTTCTTTCTTTGATAAGCATATGCTTATTTCTTCGGTTTGTCAAGCGGTATTTTCCATTTTGGGCAAAAATGCCCGCCGGTCTCCCGGCGGGCCCCTTTTGATGTCACAGGTCTTGAATGCGGGTCTTTTTCACCTGCTGTACGGTTTTCCAGCGCTTGCACAGGCGGCACAGCCCATACACCGCCAACAGCAGCAGCGTGGGGATATTTTCCACCAAAAACGCCAGGGCCAGCGTTCCGCCCATGTCAGCCGCCGAGGAATAGCCGTTCACCTGAACCACCCAGATGACCAGCCGCACTATGCACCGCAGCAACCATAAACCGGGCAGAACAAAACCCAGCACCCGCCCTTTTTTCGCTGTCAGGAAAATTTCCACCGCGACGGCCGCCGCCAACACGGCCAGAATGATGGGCACATCCCGCACCGTAAGGGTAAACAGGTCCACGCCCTCTTCAAAATGAAACCCCGTGTTCATTGCCGTTCCTCCCTTGTCTTTCGGTACTCGCTCAGCAGAAGCTTGGCTGTGTCAAAGTCCAGCTTATCGTCCACCGCCAGCCGTTTCACCAGCGCCACATAGGGGTCCGCCTCTGCCGTCTCCGACATCTGTATCTTTTGAATAAGCCGGTCCAGCCGCAGCCGCACCGTGGGATAGCTGACGCCGTACTGCGCCGCCATCTCCTTGAGCGAGCCGGAAGCCAGGATGAACCGCTTTATGAACGCCGCGTCCTCGTCCTCCAGGCCCGCCATCCAGATGGGAACCGTGTCCATAGCCGCGCCTCCTTTCATAAAATTAATTATAATATAAATTTTATAAAAGTCAATCGCTATTTTTATTTTAATAAAAATAAAAAGCGCCGCCCTGCTGACACAGAGCGGTGCTTCTGCATATTCAACCTGAACTCATCCCAGCAGCAGCTTGTCGTCCGCCTCGTCGGAGCCGGTGGCCTGCCCGAATCGGGCCAGCAGCTGCTCCACGGTGAGCTTCTTCTTGTCCTCCCCAGCGATGTCCAGCACAATCCGGCCCTCGTACATCATGATGAGCCGGTTGCCGTGGACAATGGCGTCCTTCATATTGTGGGTAATCATCAGGGTGGTGAGCTTATCCTTCTGCACGATGCGCTCGGTGGCGTCCAGCACCTTGGCCGCCGTCTTGGGGTCCAGCGCCGCGGTGTGCTCGTCCAGCAGCAGCAGCTCCGGCTTTTGCAGAGTGGCCATCAGCAGGGTCAGCGCCTGCCGCTGCCCGCCGGACAGCAGCCCCACCTTGGAAGTGAGCCGGTCCTCCAGCCCCAGATCCAGGATTTTCAGCGTCTCCCGATAGTGCTCCCGCTCGTCCCGGGTGATGCCGGGGCGGAGGGTGCGCCCCTTCCCCCGGCGGGAGGCCAGGGCCATGTTCTCCTCAATCTGCATGGTGGCGGCGGTGCCCATCATGGGGTCCTGGAACACCCGGCCGATATACTTGGCCCGTTTGTGCTCCGGCAGCTTCGTCACATCCACGCCGCCGATGGAGATGGAACCGGAGTCCACCGGCCACACTCCCGCCACGGCGTTGAGCAGGGTGGACTTGCCCGCCCCGTTGCCGCCGATAACCGTGACGAAATCTCCGTCCGCCAGGGTGAGGGACACCCCGGCCAGCGCCGTTTTTTCGTTGACGGTGCCGGGATTGAAGGTCTTGCAAATATCTTTTACCTCAAGCATCCTTGTCCCCCCCAATCTCTGCGTCCGCCCGGGCGCTCACGCCCGCCGGGGACACCTTGGCCGTCCCCCGGAAGTACCTGCCCTTCCAGTAGGGCACCGCCAGGAACAGGGCCACAATCATGGCGGAGATCAGCTTCAGGTAGTTGGTGTTGATATCGCTGAAGCTCAGCACCGCCTGGATGACGATGTAGTAGATGACGGAGCCAATGGACACCGCCAGCAGCTTCAGGGCAAAGTTGTGGAAGATCCGGGAGAACAGCACCTCACCGATGATGACGGCGGCCAGGCCGATGACGATGGCCCCTTTGCCCATACTGGCATCGGAAAAACTCTGGTACTGGCTGAGCAGCGCCCCGGACAGGGCCACCAGGGCGTTGGACAGCATCAGGCCGATGACCGTGTTCACGCTGGTGTTGATGCCCTGGGCCCGGGCCATATTGAGGTTGGCCCCGGTGGCCCGGAGAGACGCCCCCAGCTCGGTGCCAAAGAACCAGTACAGCACGGCGATCACCGCCAGGGTGAACAGCCCCACCACGAGGATGGGATGCCGCCACACCGGCTCGGTTCCCTTGAGCACCTCCTGGAGGAAGCGGGAGGACACCAGCAGCTTCTCCAGGTTGACCTTGTCCTGGAGGTTGATGGCCATGTTGGCCTTCATGCCCATGATAGCCAGGTTGACCGACCACAGCCCCAGCTGGGTGAGAATGCCCGCCAGGATGGCGGGGATGCCGCACAGGGTGTGGAGCAGTCCCGTGGCCAGCCCGGTGAGCGCCCCCACCGCCAGCGCCGCCAGCAGAGCCAGCCAGATGTTCACCCCCGCGCCGAACAGCATCACGAAGGCGGCGCCGCCGGTGCAGAAGGAGCCGTCCACCGTCAGGTCGGCCACGTCCAGAATCTTGTAGGTAATATATACGCCGATGGCCATGATGCCCCAGATCAGTCCCTGGGATACGGCCCCCGGCAGCGCACCGAGAAAGTCAGTCATGGTGAAAATCCCTCCCTGTATTGTTTCGGATGCGCGAAAGCGGCGGGAGGGGGACGCCCCCTTCCGCCGCCCGCGTCATTCAGTTCTCAGCCGACAGCCTCGTAACCCTCGGGCACGTCAATATTCAGCGCCTCGCACATGGCGGGGTTATACTTCTTGGTGAACTCAGGGGCGTACTGAATAGCCATCTCCTCCACCTTGGCCTCGCCCTTGAGGATCTGGGCGGCCATCTCGCCGGTCTTGTAGCCGATGTCGTAGTAGCTGATGGACAGGGTGGCCACGCCGCAACCCCGGCAGATATTCTCCTCGCCGCAGAACACGGGGATGTTGCCGTGGCAGATGTTGTCGATGATGCCGGTGCTGGCGGCGGCCTTGTTGTCCGTGGGGATATACAGCACGTCGCTGTTGTCCGCGGCGGTCTGGCACACGGCGGCGATGTCGTTGGAGTCGGAGAAGGCGTACTGCTTGCAGGTGTAGCCCATGCCCTCCAGATAGCCCTGGACGGTGTCCACCTGGTACTGGCTGTTGTCCTCGTTGGAGCAGTAGAGCAGGCCGATGTTCTTGGCCTCGGGGTACCAGTCTTTGATCATCTGGGCCTGCTGGTCCAGGGGGGCCAGGTCGGAGGTGCCGGACACGTTGTTGCCCAGGGTGCCGGAGAAGTTCTCAATGCCGAAGGCCACGCCGTACTCGGTGACGGAGGTGCCGAGTATGGGGATATCGCTGGTGGCGGCGGCCGCGGCCTGGAGGGCCGGGGTGGCGTTGGCCATGATCAGGTCCACCTTTTGGGACACGAAGGTGGTGGCGATGGTGGAGCACATATTGGAGTCCTCGGCGGCGTTCTGGAGGTCATACTCCCAGCCATCTTCGCCAAAGGCGTCGTTCATGGCGTCGATAAAACCGTTCGTTGCGGCATCCAGCGCGTCATGGGTGACGAACTGGGAGATGCCCACCACGTACTTCTTATCTTTCCCGGCGCTGGAGTTGGAACAGGCGGCGAGGGACAGGCACATGGCCAGCGACAGCAGCAGCGCGGTCAGCTTCACAGTCTTTTTCATTCTCAAATTCCTCCAAACAATGGTCACTTTATCGCTTTGCCCTATCAAAGCATCCAGGGCGTAAAGGAGTGAGCTTTTCAGCTCACGGATGCTAGTATAATGCTTTAACGCATTGATGTCAAGGGCAATTTGCACAAACTTATCTTAAAGCGCCCGGACTTTTTGTTTTCGCTTCCCTCCAAGCTCCCTCGCAGCCATCTGCTCCGCGCTTCTTCTTTGTCACGCTGCGCAGACGGCTGACCGCTCGGCCGCTTTCGCTCCGCCTCGGCCTGGTCTGCGGGACCGCCGTGCGGCCCGCGCCCGGCCTCGCTTCCCTCCAAGCTCCCTCGCAGCCGCCTGCTCCGCGCCTCTTCTTTGTCACGCTGCGCAGACGGCTGACCGCTCGGCCGCTTTCGCTCCGCCTCGGCCTGGTCTGCGGGACCGCCGTGCGGCCCGCGCCCGGCCTCGCTTCCCTCCAAGCTCCCTCGCAGCCATCTGCTCCGCGCTTCTTCTTTGAACAGTCCGTAAATACTTCCCTCCATGGGTGGACTTTTTCCGGCGCTTGTGCTAAAATGCAAACGACAATGGATTAGTATGCCAAACAAGGAGGGAACTCCCATGCGCATCGACGTGCTGGGCGTCGCCTTTGACAACGTGACCATGGACGAAGCCGTGGACAGGGCGCTGGAGCTGCTGGAGCAGGACGGCCCCCATCTGGTGGCCACTCCCAATCCGGAGATCGTCCAGCGGGCCGCCAAGGACCCGGAGTACGCCAGGGTGCTGGCCGGGGCCGATCTGGTAGTCCCCGACGGGGTGGGCGTTATCCATGCCGCCAAGATCCTGGGCACCCCGCTGAAGGAGCGGGTGCCGGGCATCGACCTGGCCGCGCGGCTCATCGCCCACGCGGCGGGGACGGGCAGGCGCCTCTTCCTCCTGGGGGCCGCGCCCGGTGTTGCCGAGCAGGCCGCCGTCAATCTCCGCGCCGCATACCCCGGCCTCGTGGTGTGCGGCACCCATGACGGCTATTTCCAGGAGGACGGCCCGGTGGCGGACGCCATCCGGGCGGCCGGGGCCGACATCGTGTTCGTCTGCCTGGGGTTCCCCAAGCAGGAAAAGTGGATCGCCGCCCACGGCGGGGAGACCGGGGCGCGGCTGCTCATCGGCCTGGGCGGGGCGCTGGATGTCTTTTCCGGCAAGGTGGAGCGGGCCCCGGAGCGCTTCCAGAAGCTGGGGCTGGAGTGGCTGTACCGGCTGGTGAAGGAGCCCTCCCGCATCGGGCGCATGGCAAAGCTCCCCCTGTTCCTGCTCTCCGCCGCCGGGGCCAGAATCAGGCGCAGATAGCGGCGCCGTCCGTCGGCCCATTCTTTCATTTTGGAATTTATAAAAGAAAGGTAGATGCTTTATGGTTTATATCCTGCTGGGTTCCGGTTTTGAAGAGGCGGAGGCTCTCGCCGCCGCCGACGTGCTGCGCCGCGCCGAGCTCCCCGTCACGCTGGCCGGCATCGGCGGGGAGTACGTCACCAGCTCCCACGCCGTCACGGTCCGCGCCGACCAGCCCGTGGAGGACGTCGTCCTGCGGGACGGCGACATGGTGGTGCTCCCCGGCGGCCTGGGCGGCGTGAACGCCATCGAGGGCAGCGCCGCCGCCATGGCCCTTGTCCGTCAGGCGGCCGGGGACGCCAGCCTGTGGCTGGCCGCCATCTGCGCCGCCCCCACCCTGCTGGCCCGCGCGGGCCTGCTCCCCGCCGGGACGCCGTGCGTATGCTATCCCGGCATGGAGGGCGAACTGTCCGCCGCCGGAGCCGTCCCCATGATGGACCGTTCCACCGTTGTGGAAGGCAAGCTCATCACGGGCCGCGGGCCCGGCTCAGCCTTTGATTTCGCCCTGGCGCTGGCAGAGGCGCTGGCCGGCGCCTCCGCCGCCGAGCAGGTCCGCGCCGCGCTGCACTACCGTCAGGCATGACGGTCAAGGAGCGCAAGGAGGAGCTGCGCCGCCACGCCGCCGGACTGCCCCAGGTGGAGGCCGGCGCGCTGTTTGACCGTTTTCTGGCCCTCCCCCAGGTGGAGGCGGCGGATACCGTCATGGTGTTTTACGGCACCGGCCGGGAACCGGATACCCTCCCCCTCATCCACGCCCTGCTGGACCGGGGCAAGCGGGTGGCCCTGCCCGTGGTCCTGCCCCACCGGGCCATGGAGGCCCGGCAGGTGCTGGACCCCGGCCTGCTGGTCCCCAACCGCTTCGGCATTCCGGAGCCGGACAGCTCCTGCCCCGCCATCGAAAAGAGCGAAATCGCCGTGGCCCTCATCCCCCATCTGATGTGCGACCGGGACGGCTACCGCCTGGGCTGGGGCGGGGGATACTACGACCGCTGGCTGGCCGGTTTCCCCGGCTTCACCGTGTGCATCTGCCGCCCGGGGCGGCTGGTGGAGCATATGCCCCGGGAGGAATTCGACGTGCCGGTGAAGCTTGTCCTGGTGGAGGAATAAGGGGGGCGGAGGGGAACGCCCTCCGCCCGAATGGGTAAGGTATGCGCTGTCTTGGCGCTTCGCCTGTTCGCCGCGCGGTTCTAAGCCCTCCGACTGCGTAAAAGCTGTTCGGCCCCTGCGGGGCCTCCCCGCTTTCGCTCCGCTTCGGTCTTAGCCCCGCTGCTCACGACGGCTCAGCAGCAGCCGTCTTGGCGCTTCGCCTGTTCGCCGCGCTTCCGTGTCACGCTGCGAAGCGGTCAAGCCGCTCGGCCGCTTTCCCTTTGCCTCGGCCTGGTCTCCGGGCCGCATAGGACATCGGCCCTGCGCTCGGCCTCCCTCCGGTCCAAGCTCCCTCGCTGACCGCTTCTCCGCGCTTCTGGCTCAGCAGCAGCCGTCGTTGCAGCCGCAGTTGTTGTTGCAGCCGCAGCCACAGCCGCAGCCGTTGTTGTTGCCCCCACAGCAGCAGCAGCAATTATTGCTGCCACCCCAGCTGTTCCCGCCGCCGCAGCAGCAGCACAGGATGAGGACCAGGATGATGATCCACCAGCAGCCCCCGCCGAAACCACCATTGTTGCCACAACACATGATTTTGTCACCTCACTAATAATATCCCGGTCACAGGGACCGGCTTCGGCACCGCAGGGTTCGTCTGCGGCGCCGGAGCCGAACTCCGTTTCAGCCCCGTTTCTGCGTTATACTATGTGGGGATCGAAAAATTGGTTCCCCCCTGCCTCGAATCCAAAGGAGTGAGCGATATGGCAGATGAACACCGCGCCAATGGGCACAGCCAGCCCCAGCGTGGCTCCGCCCCCCAGCCCCGTCCCCGGAAGAAACGCCCCCGCCGCCGCAGCGCGGGGGCGCGGGTGGCCGGCGCGCTCTTATATGTCCTGCTGGTCATCGGCGTGTCCGCCGTGCTGGCCACCGTGGGCTGGACCTGGGCCTGCGACCTGCTGGGCCTGAACAAGGAGCTGATCACCGCTGAAATCGTCATTGAGGACGACACCGAATTCAGCGAGGTGGTGGACACGCTGGAGAAGGAGGGGCTGATCGAGTACAAGTTCCTGTTCAAGCTCTACGCCGCCTTCTCCCACGCGGAGGACAAGATTGCCCCCGGCACCTACACGCTGAAAAGCGAGATGGATTACCACGCCCTGGTGTCCAACATGGGCGCCTCCTCCGCCACCCGCCAGACCACGGACATCACCATCAAGGAGGGCCTCACCATCGACCAGGTGTTTGCCCTGCTGGATGACCGGGGGGTCACCTCGGTGGACAAGCTCCGGGACACGGCCGCCAATTATGACTATGCGTTCAGCTGGCTGAAGGACCGCCCGCTGGGAGACTACCACCGCCTGGAGGGCTATCTCTTCCCGGACACCTACACCTTCCAGCTGGGGGAGAACCCCAAGTACGTCATCAACAAGATGCTGGTGAACTTTGACGCCAAGATGGACGAGTATATGGCCCAATACTCCGGGGAGGAGGCCCAGCACTCCCTCCACGACATCGTCACCATCGCCTCCATGATTGAGAAGGAGACCGACGGGGAGGACTACCGCACCATCTCCTCCGTCATCTACAACCGGCTCACCAACCCCGAGGCCGAGACGGCGGGCCTCCTCCAGATCGACGCCACCCTGGTCTACCTCAACGGAGGCAAGACGCCCACCGAGGCGGACAAAGCCATCGACTCCCCCTACAACACCTATCTGTACAAGGGGCTGCCCGCCGGCCCCATCTCCAATCCCGGCATGGCCTCCCTGATGGCCGCCATGAACCCGGAGAGCACCAAGTACTATTTCTACGTCCTCAACCCGGAGACCAAGCGGCACGAGTTCACCCGCACCTACGCCGAGCACCAGACCCTGGTGAACCACTACAGCCCCAATGGCGGCTAAGCCGGAGCTGCTCTCCCCCGCGGGGGACCGGGAGCGGCTGGACATGGCCCTGGCCTACGGCGCGGACGCGGTGTACCTGGCCGGAAGCGCCTTCGGAATGCGGGCCTTTGCCGGAAACTTCGACCGGGAGGGGCTGCGGGAGGCAGTGTCCGCCGCCCACGCCAGGGGAGCGCGGGTCCACGTGACCTGCAACACCCTGGCAAGGAACCGCGAGGTGGCCCAGCTTCCGGAATACCTGGAGTATCTGGACGCCATCGGGGCGGATGCGGTGATCGCCGCGGGCCCCGACGTGCTGGATTTGTGCCGCCACCACGCCCCCCATGTCCAGGTGCATATGTCCACCCAGACAGGCATCACCAACTATGAGACGGCCCGGGTGTGGCACGAGCTGGGGGCCAGCCGGGTGATCCTGGCCCGGGAGCTGAGCCTGGAGGAGGTGGCGGAGCTGAAGGCGAAAGCGCCCAGGGGCCTTCAGGTGGAGTGCTTCGTCCATGGAGCCATGTGCGTGAGCTGGTCGGGCCGGTGCCTGCTCAGCAACTATATGACCGGGCGGGATGCCTCCCGGGGCGCCTGCGCCCAGCCCTGCCGCTACCAGTACGCCCTGATGGAGGAGAAGCGCCCTGGGGAGTACTTCCCCGTGTTCGAGGAGGAGGGCGGGACCTTCATTCTGAACAGCCGGGATATGTGCATGATCGACCACATCCCGGAGCTCATCGCCGCCGGGGTGGACTCGCTGAAAATTGAGGGAAGGGCCAAAAGCGCCTACTATGCCGCCATGACCACTGCCGCCTACCGCCACGCGGTGGATGCGGCGGCCCAGGGCGTTGCCGTCGATCCTGTGTGGCGGGCCGAGGTGGAGAAGATCAGCCACCGGCACTATTCCACCGGCTTCTGGTTCGGCCCGCCGGGGCAGTACACCGAATCGGCCCGGTACGTCCGGGACTGGCAGGTGCTGGCGGTGGTTCAGTCCTGTGACGCCGCCGGGAACGCCGTGCTGTCCCTGCGCAACAAGTTTTCCGCCGGGGACGAGCTCGAGGTGGTGGGCCCCGATGTGGCTGCGTTCCCCATGGCCGCCCCCATGATGCGGGACATGGACGGCTTTGAGCTCAGGGAGCCCCGGAACCCGCAGATGGAGTTCCGGATGAAGCTGCCCCGGGCGGTGCCCCCGCTGTCCATCGTCCGGGCCTGCCGGCCCAGCTCATAGTTCACAGCGCGACGATAGCCGCGCAGGGGAGCTTGGACTGGGGCGAGAGCCCAGCCGCCGCACATCGGAGCGTGAATACGACATCTGCCTGGGCAGGCCGCCCAGGCAGATTGCTATCTGCCCGTATGTGGGCATACTATAGAAATTGTAAATTCCTGAGAGGAGGGTCTGTCTATGCTGGACGCCGTCCTGCGCCGCCTGATTCCCCACTATCAAGACACCCACGACCCCATTGTCCGGGAGCGGTACGGCCTGCTGGCCGGCGGGGTGGGGCTGGGGCTCAACCTGCTGCTCTTCGCGGGCAAGCTGCTGGCGGGGGCGCTCACCGGGGCCATCTCCGTCACCGCCGACGCCTTCAACAACCTGTCCGACGCCGCCGGGTCGGCGGTCACCCTGGCCGGGTTCAAGCTGGCCTCCCAGAAAGCGGACGCGCGCCACCCCTTTGGCCACGGCCGCATGGAGTATCTGGCGGGGCTGGCTGTGTCCCTGCTGATCCTGCTGGTGGGGGTGGAGCTGGGCCGGGGCTCCATTGAAAAGATCGTTCACCCGGAACCCGCTGTCCTGGGCCTGCTGCCGGTGTGCCTGCTGGGGCTGTCCATTCTGGTGAAGCTGTGGATGGGCTGGTTCTATGCCTCCATGGGCAAACGGGCCCAGTCCCCCGCCCTGGCCGCGGCGGCGGCCGACGCCCGCTCCGATGTGCTGGCCACGTCGGCGGTGGTGGCTGGGCTGGCGGTCTCCCACTTTTTCCAGGTCCAGCTGGACGGCTGGCTGGGCATCTTTGTGGCGGCGCTCATCCTGCGCACCGGCTGGGGCGCCGCCCGGGACACCCTGGACCCCCTGCTGGGCACCCCGCCCGATCCCGCCGTGGTGGCGGATATCGAGGGCCTCATCCTCAGCGACCCGCGCATCCTGGGCCTCCACGACCTGGTCATCCACGACTACGGCCCCGGGCGGCGGATGATGTCCGTCCATGCCGAGGTGCCCGCGGACGGCTCCCTGGTGGAGCTGCACGAGGTCATTGACCAGGCCGAGCGGGAGCTGAAGGCGCGCTTCGGGCTGGAGGCGGTGATCCACCTGGACCCGGTGGAACCGGGCGGCCCGGAGGCCGACCGCCTGCGGGCCCTGGCGGAAGAGCTGGCCCGGGAGATCGACCCCGCCGCCACTGTCCACGACTTTCGCCGCGGCGGAGAGGGGGCGGTCTCCTTTGACGTGGTGGTGCCCTACGGCGTGTCCCTGGCCGACAGCGAGGTGCGCAGCGCCCTGGCGGAAAAGCTGCGCCAGCGGGCGCCGGACTGCCGGCCCGTGATTGAGGTGGACCGGTCCCACGTGCTGTAGCCGCGCCTGTTCGCCGCGCCCCCCGGTTTTTTTCAGATTTTATCAAATTTTCTATGGAAATCTCCCCGAGTTCGGCTTATAATGACAGGAGGATCAAGCCGCCGCGCCTGTTCGCCGCGCGCGTATGGAACGAAAGGATGTGTCAGGATGCCCCGCAGCATTCTCATTGTAGAGGACGACAAAAACATCGCCGACCTGCTCCGGCTCTACCTGGAAAAGGAGGGCATGACCTGCCACGTCTCCGGGGACGGCCGGGAGGGTCTGGAAAAGTTCCAGGCCGTCCAGCCCGACCTGGTGATTCTGGACATCATGCTCCCCTCCATGGACGGCTGGGCCGTCTGCCGGAAAATCCGCGAGACCTCCAAAGCGCCCATCATCATGCTCACCGCCAAGGGGGAGCTGGAGGACAAGGTGTCCGGCCTGGAGATGGGCGCGGACGACTACATCACCAAGCCCTTTGAGACCAAGGAGGTGCTGGCCCGGGTCCACGCCGTGCTGCGCCGCTTTGGCGAGGAGGAGCAGCCGGAAAAGCGCCTGAGCTTTGACAAGCTGGTGGTCAACCTGGATTCCTATGAGCTGCTGGTGGACGGAAAGCGGGTGGACACCCCCCCCAAGGAACTGGAGCTGCTGTTTCATCTGGCCTCCTCTCCCAACCGGGTGTTCACCCGCAACCAGCTGCTGGACGAGGTGTGGGGCTTCGATTACTTTGGCGACAGCCGCACGGTGGACGTCCACATCAAGCGCCTGCGGGAAAAGCTGGAGGGCGTGTCCGACCAGTGGTCGCTGAAAACCGTGTGGGGCGTGGGATATAAGTTTGAGGTGACCTCAGCGTGAAAACCATGTACGGCCGCCAGTTCGCCACTATGGTGAGCATGGTGCTGCTGTCCTTCCTCATGCTGGGCGCGTCCTTCGCCACCCTGAGCTACCAGTACACCATTCGGGACAAAAAAGACACCCTGGAGCAAAACGCCAGGTATATCGCCCAGTTCACCTCCAACTCGGTGATTGCCGAGGACGGCGAGGTGTGGCGCACCGCTGAGTTTCAAAACTATCTCAGCTCGGTGGCCAAGGTGTCTGATTCCCACGTGATCGTGGCCACCCCGGAGGGAGTCATCGTCTACGCCACCAGCGGCAGCGCCACCCTCCGGCAGTTTCAAAACGTCCCCCTGTCCCGGCAGATGGTAGACGCCATCGTGGGCGGTTCCTTTGTGGGCATGACCACCCTGGACGGGCTGTACAGCGAGACGCGGTATCTGGTGGGCCTGCCCATCACCACCGCGCTGAACGGCACGCCCTACCTTCAGGGGCTGGTGCTGGTGTCCGCCTCCGCGTCCAACATCAGCGGGGTCTGGCGCGACCTGTCCGCCATCCTGCTGGTCACCGCCCTGGCGGTGGTCCTCATCGCCGCCATCATCAGTTCGGTGACCAGTATGCGCCAGTCCCAGCCCATCAAGGAGGTGGCCGCCGCCGCCCGTCAGTTCGGCCTGGGCCAGCTGGACGTGCGGGTGGACGTAGGCTCCCGGCGGGACGAGGTGGGCGAGCTGGCCGAGGCCTTCAACGCCATGGCCGAGTCCCTGTCCAAAAGCGAGCAGCGCCGCTCTGAGTTCATTGCCAACGTGTCCCACGAGCTGAAAACCCCCATGACCACCATTGCCGGCTTTGCCGACGGCATTCTGGACGGCACCATTCCCCCGGAGCAGGAGCGCCACTATCTGGAGATCATCTCCTCCGAAACCCGCCGGCTGTCCCGGCTGGTGCGCTCCATGCTGGACCTGTCCCGCCTCCAGTCCGACGAGCGGGCCGCCCAGCAGCAGTTCGACATCTGCGAAACCCTGGTCCGCGCCCTGGTCACTCTGGAGTCCAAAGTGAACGCCAAGGGCCTGGAGGTGAACGCCCAGCTTCCCGACGAGCCCGTCCCCGTCTGGGGCGACCAGGACGCCATCACCCAGGTGTGCTACAACCTGCTGGACAACGCCATCAAGTTCTCCCAGGAGGGAGGGACCCTGGGGCTGGGGGTCACTGCCAAGGGCGCCAAGGCCACCGTCACCATCAGCAACCAGGGCGCGGACATCCCCCCCGAAGAGCAGCAGCTCATCTTCGACCGCTTCCACAAAACCGACTACTCCCGCAGCGCCGACCGGGACGGGGTTGGCCTGGGGCTGTATATCGTGAAAACCATCCTCAACAGCCACAAGGAAACCATCACCTGCACCAGCGGGGACGGGGTGACCAAATTCGTGTTCACCCTCACCCGAGCCTGACGTTTGTAAGGAGGCGCCGCCCATGGACAACTACCTCTCCTACCGCTGGCCCAAGGGGCCCGGCCTCCAGCCGCCCCCCGTTCCCTCCGGCCGGCCGCTTCCCCCTCCCCGCAGACCCGGGCACGGCGTCCGCCGCTGGCTGATGTCCATCGTGTCCGTCCTGCTGTGCCTGTCCCTGCTGGGCGCAGTCTGTTTCTGGGCGGTGAACGGCATTGCCAGCATCGTATCCCAGCTGGAACCCGCCCCGTCTGACGACCAGCGCCCCCAGATCAGCCAGGCGCCCGTCCACAAATCCGACTGGTCCCCGGACGACCTGCCCTGGGGGAAGCCTGATCCGTCGGTCTCCCTGGCCGTCCAGCCCGCCGGGGCCGTGCTCACCTCCCGCCGGATCTATCAGGAGGCGCTGCCCAGCCTGGTGGCGGTGGAGGCCACCCACAAGAGCTCCCGGGAGTCCGGCCGCGACTGGCAGTTTCAGACCCGCAGCGGGGGCACCGGGATCATCCTCACCAGCTCCGGCTACGTGCTCACCAACTACCATATCATCGACGAGGCCGTCCAGATCCAGCTCCGGCTGCTGGACGGCGGCGCCTCCTATGACGCCCAGGTGATCGGCTTTGAAGCGGAATTTGACATCGCCGTGCTGAAATTCGACCCTGACGGCGCCCCCCTCACCCCCGCCCGGCTGGGTGATTCCGACGGGCTGGCCGTGGGCGACTGGGTGTACGCCGTGGGCAACCCCATGGGCTCCCTGACCGGCTCCATGTCCATGGGCATCGTATCCGCCCTGGACCGGGACGAGGACGCCTTCGGCAGCGCCCTGGGCCTCATCCAGATCGACGCCTCCATCAACCCCGGCAACTCCGGCGGCGCGCTGCTCAATGAGTCGGGTCAGGTGGTGGGCATCACCTGTGCCAAGGTCACCGGCGTGCTCCAGGAGGAGGACGAGGCCATTGAGGATTCCGTGGTGCTGGAGGGCATCGGCCTGGCCATCCCCATGTCCGACGCCATCCCCTTCGTCAACCATATCCTGGCCACCGGGGAGAGCTGGCGGCCAGCCATGGGCATCAAGTGCGCCGCCGCCACGGTGGACGGCCGGCAGGGCATCCAGGTGAGGCAGGTCACCGGAAGAGCCGCCCGGGAGGCGGGGATGAAGCGGGGCGACCTGATCCTCTCCGCCAACGGCAGGCCCGTCACCTCCCTCGTGGAGCTCAGAAGGGTGCTCTACCGCACCGGCGTGGCGGGCGAGGTGACCTTCACCGTCCTGCGCTCCGGCGCGCAGCGGGAGATCACCTTCGCCCTGACGGACAGCTCGGAGCAGGGCTGAGGGCGCGGCCATGGAACGCGATCAGGTCATTTCCCTGCTGGCCCGTTCTGAGGGCTATGCCTCCGGCGAAGAGATGAGCCGCGCCCTGGGGGTCACCCGGGCCGCGGTGTGGAAAGAAATCGAAGCCCTGCGCCAGTCTGGCTGGCCCATCGAGTCCGCCCCCCGGAAGGGCTACCGGCTGGCTGGGCCGCCCCCCGCCCTGTCCGCCCCCTATATCTCCGCCCGCCTGGGCAGGGATAACCTGTTTGCCGGGAACATCTGCGTGGAACCGCTGGTGGACTCCACCAACACCCGCCTGAAGGCGCGCGCCCACGCCGCCCCCACGGGGGCGGCCCTGCTGGCCGAGGAGCAGAGCGGCGGGCGGGGCACCCACGGGCGCTCCTTCCAGTCCCCCCGCGGGGAGGGGCTGTACCTGTCCGTGCTGATCCGGCCCCGCGTGGGGCTTGCCGACCTGCTCACCCTGACGGGCTGGGTGGCGGCGGCGGCGCGGGAGGGCGTGGAGCGGGCCAGCGGGGCCCCGGCGGACATCAAGTGGCTCAACGATTTGTATTTGAACGGCAGAAAGCTGTGCGGCATCCTCACCGAATTCACCCTGCTGGCGGAGAGCGGCGAGCCGGACTACGTGGTGGTGGGAATGGGGGTCAACGTGAGCCAGACCGCCGGCACCTTCCGCTCCCAGGGCCTGGGGGACATCGCCACGTCGCTGGCCCTGGAGGGCTGTCCCGTGGAGCGCAACCACCTGGCCGTATGCCTCCTGGAGGCGCTGGACCGGCTGAACCGGGACTTCCCCGCCAAGCGTTCGGACTATCTGGAACGCTACCGGGCCCACTGCCTCACCCTGGGGCGGCGGGTGAGCTTCGACGGCGAGGGCCCCCTCCTCACCGGGACCGTGTCCGGCGTGGATGATACCTTCGCCCTGGTGGTGGATGGGGACGATGGGAAACAGCATACCGTGTCCTCCGGGACGGTAAAGATGATATAAAGAAGGGCCCCGCGCGGCGCGCGGAGCCCTTCTTTGCGCTAACGTGTCAATAGAAGGTGTCCAAAACCTGATGCAGCCGGTTCTCCAACTGGGACATGGGGATCTCCCCCAGATTGCCGCCATACATGGAGACCTCATATAAGATGCCGTCTTTTACGAAAAACCCAATGCAGTAGGAGGGCACCCAGTTCCCGTTCGGGTCCGGCGGGCTGACCTGCGCGATGACCTGGGCTGCGCACCCGTTGGCCATGAGATAGCTGTCTAACACCTGGACGTCGGTGCCCAGCGGCGCGGCCATGCCATAGAGATACTCGGCGGGTTGTCCCTCGCCATAGATATAGATGACCACCTCAGCTGTCTGCCCCTCAGGCAGGCTAAAAACGCTGTCAAAGGCCACGTGCTGGAGGTTGGCGGTTTCGCCGCTCATATCCGGGATCGCCTGCACACCGTACTTCCTCTCCGAGACCGTGCCGCTGGTGTCCCGCCACGTACAGGGGATGTTGTCCCCAATGTAGGCCTTGGCGCTCTCCCAGTCATCAAACAGCTGGCTGGTAAGCCCATCCTGATTCAGCGACGCGCTATAGTCGTCCTGGAGCTGCCGGCTGAAATCTTTCAAGGTGAATCGGTCGACCTCGCCGCAAAGCTCGAAACGCACGATCTCCTCATCGTGGTGCATCCAGCTGTCATAGGTTTTGACCACCAGATTGTAAACCGTAGTGGCGGCAAAGGCCGTGCCCGCCAGCGCCAGACACGCCGCCGCCGCGATGAGCCCCATCCTCAGGGGCCGGGTTCTCCGTCTCACAGGTTTTTCCTCCTTTTGTTCCGTCAGGCGTTTCACCATGCGCGCCTTGGCCTCCCCGGAAAAGCGCAGCCCGTCCAGTGCGTCCTTGTACTCCCGCTCAATTTGGCTCATATTCTCCGCCTCCTAACATTTCCCGCAGTTTTTTCCGCCCCCGGCTCAGGTGGGCGGACACCGCCGCCTCGCTGCGCCCGGTGAGCGCCCCGATTTCCTTCACCGAATACCCCTCGTAATAAAAGAGGTAAATCGCCTCCCGGTATTTCCCCGGCAGCTCCATCACCGCCTCCAGCACGTCTGACCGGGGCGGCTCCGGGGCCTGGGCCTCGGGGGCGTCCTCCAGGGGCACCGCTTTGCGCCGGAAGGCACGCAGCTCATCCTTGCAGGCGTTGATGGCCGCGCGGACCACCCACGCCTTCTCGTGCTCGGGACTGTCAAACGCCCGCCCTTCCGTCAGCAGCTTGAGCAGCACCGTCTGGCAGATGTCCTCCCCGTCCTGGACGGATTTGAGATAGGTGTAGCTCAGCCGCAGGATCAGGTCGGCGTAGGCTTCCACCAGCCGCTCTGCCTCCCGTCCGTCCAGTTGTCCCATCGTCTTTCACTCCCTTTGAAGGCCCTTCACCTGTAATACGAACGACAAGGGCCAATCCTGACAGCGGAAAGATTTTTTCTCTCCCCTTCTGCCCTTAACAAACCAGCAAATCCTTCCGATATATTCCATATAGTAATAGCATGAAAGGAGCGGTGGAGATGGAACTGCGCACCACACGGGAGATGCGGCGAAACGAGCAGCTCTCCAAAGCCCTGGCGAAAAAGGCGGACGCACCTGCCCCTGCCAGCCCCCAAGCCCAGCCCGCCCAGCAGCAGCCCCCCGCCGACAAGCTCACCCTGTCCCGGCAGGCGCTGAACTTCCTGGAGGAGCAGAACCGCAAAATGTGGGAGCGGGATATGGAACGCCAGCGGCGGCGCAGCGACCGGCTGGACAGCAGCATCAGCGAGCTGGAAAACGCCAAGAGCAAGCTGGACTCCATGGGCCGGCAGCTCAAGGTGCTGAACAAGTGCCAGAAAATCGCCGCGTCCATCATGAAGGGCAACCGGGTGCCCCCGGAGGACCTGGAATACCTGATGAAAAACGACCCGGAGGGCTACAAGCTGGCCATGGCCATGCGCCGGGAGAACCCCGACCCGGAGGACGAGAAGAGCGTTCTGGACGAAGAGGACCGGAACGGCGGGGCACGGGAAACCGGCGGCGAAGAGGCCCCGGCGGCGGAAGGAGCCGGGAGCGGCGAGGGCTGCGGGGAGGCGTCCGCCGCTGCGGAATGAAGCGGGAGGGACGTGGGATGTGCCTGATTTGTGACCGGATCGACCAGATCAAACGGGGTGAAAACCCCTATTTCGTCAGGGAGCTTGACACGGGCTACGTGGTGATCGGGGATAACCAGCATTTTCACGGCTACACGCTGTTCCTGTACAAGCACCACGAGGATAAAACCGAGCTGTTCCACCTGGACCGCGCCGAGAAGCTGAAATTCCTGGAGGAAATGTCCCTCGTGGCCCAGGCGGTCTCCAAGGCGTTTGGGGCGGAAAAGATGAACTATGAGCTGCTGGGAATGGGGGACGCCCACCTCCACTGGCACCTGTACCCCAGGGTGACCGGGGACATCGGACACTACGGCAATAACGGCAAGGGCCCCGTCTGGTGGTACCCCATGGAAAAGATGTACTCTGACGATAACCGCCCGACGGAGCACGAGCTGTCGGAGATGAAGCAGAAACTGCTGACGGAACTGAACAAGCTGCTGTAAAACACCCCCCGTCCGGCTTTTGCCGGACGGGGGGTTCGCGCTACTTCACCGTCAGTTCACCGTTTTCCACGTCCACGGTGAGGGTGGAATCCGGGGCGGTCTCCCCGGCGATGATCTTCCGGCCCACCAGATTCTCCACCGTGTGCTGGAGGTAACGGCGCAGGGGCCGGGCCCCGTACATGGGGTCGTAGGCGGCGTCCAGGATGTGGGCCTTGGCGGCGTCCGTCAACTCGACTTTGAGCCGCTTGTCCGCCAGACGGCGGTTCAGCCCCGCCAGCAGCAGGTCGATAATGTGATAGATGTTGTCCCGGGTGAGGGGCTTGTAGAACACGATCTCGTCCAGCCGGTTGAGAAACTCCGGCCGGAAGGAGCGCTTGAGCAGCTCGTCCACCTGGGCCCGGGCCTGCTGGTCGATCTCCCCGTCCGGGCCGATGCCGTCCAGCAGGAACTGGCTGCCCAGGTTGGAGGTGAGGATGATGACGGTGTTCTTGAAGTCCACCGTCCGGCCCTGGCTGTCGGTGATGCGCCCGTCGTCCAGCACCTGCAAAAGCACGTTGAACACGTCCGGGTGGGCCTTTTCCACCTCGTCGAACAGGATCACGCTGTAGGGGTGGCGGCGCACCGCCTCGGTGAGCTGGCCCCCCTCCTCGTAGCCCACATACCCCGGAGGGGCCCCGATGAGCCGGGAGACGGAGAACTTCTCCATATACTCGCTCATGTCGATGCGCACCAAGTTCTTCTCGCTGTCAAACAGGGCTTCGGACAGGGTTTTTGCCAGCTCGGTCTTGCCCACGCCGGTGGGCCCCAGGAACAGGAAGGAGCCGATGGGCTTGTCGGGGTCGGCGATGCCCGCCCGGGAGCGCAGAATGGCCTCGCTCACCAGCTTCACGGCCTCCTCCTGGCCCACCACCCGCTGATGCAGGATGTCCTCCAGGTGCAGGAGCTTTTCCCGCTCGCCCTCCATGAGCTTGGACACGGGAATCCCCGTCCACCGCTCCACGATGCGGGCGATCTCCTCCTCGGTGACCTTGTCCCGCAGCAGGTTGTCCTCCTTGGACTGGGCCGCGTAGCCCTCCTGCTCCTCCAATTGTTTTTTCAGCTCAGGGATGGTGCCGTACTGCAATTGGGCGGCTTTCTCCAGGTCGTACTCCCGCTGGGCCTTCTCCAGGGCGGCGTTGGCCCCCTCCAGGTCCTCCCGCAGCTTCTGCACCTTGCCGATGGCGTTCTTCTCGTTCTCCCACTTTGCCTTGCCCGCATTGAAGCTGTCCCGCAGCTCCGCCAGTTCCTTCTGGATGTCGGCCAGCCGCGCCTGGGAAAGGGGGTCGTCCTCCTTTTTCAGCGCCGCCTCCTCGATCTCGCACTGGATGATCTTCCGGGAGATCACGTCCAGCTCGGTGGGCATGGAGTCCATCTCGGTGCGGATGAGGGCGCAGGCCTCGTCGATGAGGTCGATGGCCTTGTCGGGCAGGAAGCGGTCGGTGATATAACGGTTGGACAGGGTGGCCGCCGCCACGATGGCCCCGTCGGTGATCTTCACCCCGTGGAACACCTCATAGCGCTCCTTGAGACCCCGGAGGATGGCCACCGCGTCCTCCACCGTGGGCTCGGACACCATCACGGGCTGGAACCGGCGCTCCAGGGCGGCGTCCTTCTCAATATACTGCCGGTACTCGTTCAGGGTGGTGGCCCCGATGCAGTGGAGCTCGCCCCGGGCCAGCATGGGCTTTAAGAGGTTGCCCGCGTCCATAGCCCCCTCGGTCTTTCCCGCGCCCACGATGGTGTGCAGCTCGTCAATGAACAGCAGAATGCGGCCCTCCGACTGCTTCACCTCGTTGAGCACGGCCTTCAAACGCTCCTCGAACTCGCCCCGGTACTTGGCCCCGGCGATGAGGGCGCCCATATCCAGGGCAAAGATGGTCTTGTCCTTCAGCCCCGCGGGCACATCCCCCTTGACGATCCGCTGGGCCAGCCCCTCGGCGATGGCGGTTTTGCCCACGCCGGGCTCACCGATGAGCACCGGGTTATTTTTGCTCTTGCGGCTCAGAATGCGGATCACGTTGCGGATCTCGTCGTCCCGGCCGATCACCGGGTCCAGCTTGTTATGCCGCGCCCGTTCCACCAGGTCGGAGCCGTACTTTTTCAACGCCTCGTAGGTGTCCTCCGGGTTGTCGCTGGTCACCCGCTGGTTCCCCCGCAGGGCGGCCAGGGCCTGCATGACCTTCTCACGATCCACATTATAGGTGCGGAAGAGCTCCTTCAAGCTCCCCTCCGCCGTGTCGATGAGGGCCAAGAGAATGTGCTCCACCGACACGAATTCGTCCTTCATGCCCTCCGCAGTGGTGAGCGCCTGGTTCAGCGCCTTGTCCACTCCGGGGGCAATGTAGACCTTGTCCGCCTCCCGCCCCGCGCCGGACACCTTGGGCAGAATCTCCACCTCATGCCGGACGGCGGCCCGGAAGGATTCAACGGTCAGCCCCATGTGGGTGAGCAGCTGGGGGATGAAGCCCCCCTCCTGGTCCACCAGGGCCAGCAGCAGGTGGGGCTGCTCAATCTGCTGGTTGCCGTGCTGGAGGGCAATATTCTGGGCATTCTGGATGGCCTCCAGGGATTTCTGGGTAAATTGGTTCATGTTCATGAATTTCACGCTCCTTTGGGGGAAGCGCGAGCTTAGGTGCGCCGCCACGGATGGACCGAAGCGAGGACAAAAGCCCAAGGCCCACAAAGTGGGGCTGGGTTTTGTCCGAGTCGGAGGGAAGCCGGGGCGAACAGCGCACCCAAAGCGAGCGTGACAGCATCGGCCACGTGCGCGCTCCAATCTGTATTTTCACTTGTTAGTATACCCCGCCCCAGCCGAAATTCATGAACTGGGTGTAAACAATTAGCACTCCCTTAACGAGAGTGCTAATGAGAAGCGCTGAACCGTCGTGAGCAACGCGGATGGACTGGAGCGAGGGGCGGTGCTTGCCAGTGGCAAGCGCCTGCCGCAGACCGAGCCGAAGACGAAACCCAAAAGCCCAGAACCCATAAAATGGGAACAGGCTTTGCCCGAGTCGGAGGGCGCTGTGTGCCAGTGGCACACGCCCAGCGCCGACCGAGCCGAAGGCGAGACAGCCGCGCGTCGCGAACAGGTGAAGCGTGACAAATATAAGCTATTGACACATTCCCAGAAACGCCCGGAAGACTGCCCCGCCATCCACCGTGTCCGGCCTTGCCAGCGCCCCCGTCATCCGCTCCGGGTGGAACTGGACACAGAGGAGGGGCAGGGTATCATGTTCCGCCGCCTCAATGACGCCGCCCTCCGAGCGGGCGGTGACCGTCAGCCCCTTTCCCAGCCGGCCCAGCCCCTGGTGGTGGCTGGAGTTCACCGGGAACACCGGGCCGTACAGCCGGCACAGGAGCGAGCCCTCCGCTGCCCGCACCAGATGGATCTGGTCGCCCTCCTCCTTCCGGTGGAAGGGAACCAGCTCTCCCAGGTCCTGGATCAGATCGCCCCCCAGCCACACATTCGCCACCTGGTGCCCCCGGCAAATGGCCAGCACCGGCTTGTTTGCCCCGCAGAATGCGTCCAGCAGGGCCAGCTCCGCCTCATCCCGCGCCGGGTCGATCCCCCGGGAATGGGTGTTTTCCTGGCCGAACCGCGCCGGGTCCATGTCCTCTCCGCCGGTGAGCAGCAGCCCGTCATAGCTCAGCTCCGGGGCAGGGAGATAGCGGGCAGTCCCCTCACCCCCAGCGGCCTCGATGGCACTCAGGTAGTTTTCGGCGTTTCCCCCGCCGGTGGAGAGCAGAATTGTTGGCTTCATAGAGCGCGCCTCCTTCTCTTGAAATACGCCCCGGCCCGGGGGAGCAGGGCAGCGGCGGACAATCCCTGGGCCAGCAGGGCGGCGGCATACACCGCCAGCCCCAGCGCCGCGCAGACCAGCACCGACCAGCCGCGGCCGCACCCGGCGTCAATCATGACACGGAACATCAGATTGCACCACAACCCCATCAGCCCCGCCGCCAGCAGGGGCCGGACAAACCAGCGGAACGCCCTGACCCGCAGCCCAGCCGCCCGGAGGACGGACGCCAGATTCAGCCCCGCCCCGGCAAGGCCGGAGGCCACATATCCCGCCGCGAACCCCGCCAGTCCGAACCGGGACACGGCGAAAAAGGTGAAGGCCAGCTGCACTGCGTCGCTGAGAATGGCGTTGCGGGCGGCCCTGCCCTGGAGGCCCAGGCCGTTAAGCGCCCCGGACAGCACCGACTGCCAGCAGCCCAGCAGCGTCCCGACGGCCAAGGAGACGATCAGCTCCCCCACACGCCCGTCCCGGAACAGGGCCCGGCCCACCGTGGGCCCCACCACCGCCAGCAGCGCCATGGCCGGGGCCATGAGCAGGGAGGTGGCGGACATCACCCGGTCCAGAAAGCCCGCAGCCGCCCTCCGGTCCCCCCCGGCCACCCGCCGGGAGAGGTCGGGCACCATCACCAGGCACAAAGCCCCGATAAACCCGGTGGGCAGGTTCAGCAGGGGCAGGGTCATGCCGCACAGCACCCCGAACTCGGACATGGCCTCAGACAGGGTCATGCCCCCCTCCACCAGCTTGGCCGGGATGAGCACGGAATTCACCGACCCCAGCAGGGTGCCCAGCAGGGAGGTGGCCCCCACCGGCAGGGCGATGGCGGCCAGCCGCCGCCCGCCAATCTCCTCCCGCGCGGGGCCCGGTGGAAACCGCCGCCAATGCCGCCGGAACAGCAGGGTCAGGGCGCAGGCGGAGAACACCTCGCACAGCACCATGCCCAGGGCGATCACGCCCACCGTCTCCTCTGCGGACCGGGGCAGCAGCGCGGCCAGCAGGAGCAGCACCGCCGCCGCCCGGATCACCTGCTCCGCCGTCTCCACGGCGGCGGGAGGGCGCACCCGGCCAATGCCGTAAAAGCAGTGCTTATGCAGGTTCTCCACTCCCGTGAGCAGCATACAGGGCACCAGCACCACCACCCCCAGCCGGGTGCGGGCGTCTCCCAATACGTAGACGGAGATGGGGTCGGACAGCGCCGCCACCGCCAGCCCCAGCGGGACAGCCAGCAGGAAAAAGCTCTTCAGCGCCCGCCGGAGGACGGACCTCACCGCGCCGTCGTCCCCCAGGGCGTGATACCGGGCGGACAGGGTGGACACCGCCACCGTCAGCCCCACGGCGGTCACCGACATGAGCACGGAATACACCGGCACCACCAGCTGGTAAAGGCCCATGGTCTCCGCTCCGATGAGCCGGGAGAGCAGCATCCGGTATAAAAAGCCCACCACCTGGGCAAACAGGCCGGTGGCGGTGAGCAGCAGAGTTCCGGCCAGAATCGTGGACAAAAGACCGCCTCCCTCCACAGGATAGGTTCTTTCTCCATCCTATGAAGGGGGGCTTGTCAGACATACGCTATTTTCCCTGGTCGTCCAGCCGCGTAAGCGCCCCGGACGTCCCGTCCAGGTAAAAGCTGCCCGTGTCGGTGTCCACCAGCCACACCGGCGTCAGGCGGACGCCGCCGGACAGGGACTGGGCCGTCCCCCGGTAGCCGGGCTCCATGGAGCGTATGGCGGAGCATACATCCCCGGACGCGGCGATTTCCTCGGAGAACCGCATCAGCGCCGTGGGCAGGGTCAGCATCCCGCCGGCCTCCGCCGTCCCGCTCCCCGCCATGAGCAGCGAACCCTGGACGCGGCGCAGGGAGCCGCCGCCATACGCAAATTCCACCTCGCAGGAAAACACGGGGACGCCGTTCCAGAGCTGCCGGAACCGCACCCGGGTTTCCCCCTCCTCCTCCGTCACGCCGGCCTGTTCCGCCTCCACGCCCATTTTTTTCAGCAGGCCGGCGGCGTGCCGCTCCGGGCGGTCGGTGTCCTGGCCGGCGCTGCCGGACAGCTCGGCGGACAGCTCTCCGCCCGTCCGGACGCTCACTTCCCCCGCTCCGCTCCGGTAGAGGTACAGCCCGCCGCCCCGATTGTCCCCTTGAACCTCCTCGCCCAGCAGCGCGCGCACCAGCCTGGCCTCCCGCTCCACGTCCCGCTCCGCCGCCAGGGGCGCCAGCCCGTCCAGCTCGGGCAGCGCGGACAGCTCCACCTGAATCCCGCCCCGCTCCAGCACCTGGGCTGTCTGCTCCAGCGCCAGACGCTCATAGCGGACAGACTCCTCCCGCCGGGACCACACCAGTACCAGCAGAAAGCCGTTCACCATCAGCAGGACGAGAATTATAAAATTTTTCAGCTTAGCCCATTCCACGCGCACGTCCTCCTCCAGCGCCTGTGCTCAGACCGCCACCCAGGACGGGGATACGCGCTCCCCGCCTCCGTCCCAGTACTGGAGCGCCAGCTCCCGCCGCCCGTCCGTCAGGTCGGGCAGCATCGCCGCCGCTTTGTCGATGGGCAGCAGCAGCGCCCGCTCCCCACTGGCAGCGTAACTGCGGAAGCGGAGGGTGAACTGGGTGATGAACCCCTCCCGCACCCAAAACTCCGCCGCCCATCCCCCGCCGTCCAGGCGGACGGCGCAGCCGTCCAGCAGATAGCCAAAGTTCACCCGCAGCCCGCTCTCCTCCTCCCGGGCGGAGATCAGGTACAGCCGGGCCTCGCCGCACATCGCGCCCAGGGTTCGTTCCGCCAGCGCCCGCGCGCCGTCCACCCCGTCCGCCAGGGTTGGGCCCACCGGGTATTTCCCCGGCTGCGCCGCCCGGTAGGTCACCGTCCCGCCGCCGTCCATCACCAGGCGGTCGCCGCCGTCCAGATACACCTCGCCGCCGCTTACCGCGGCGTGGTTCTGGCCGCTGAAGGACAGCGCCTCCAACGTTTTCCCTGTCCCGGCCTCCCCCTCCAGGGGGACGGACACAGCGTACTCCGCCCCCCCCTGTTCCCCTTCGGCGACCAGGGTATAGGGGTCCAGCAGCCGGACCAGCTCCTGGCTTTCAAAGGCAAAGTGGGCGCCGTTGGGGGTGATCCTTTCCACCATGGGGTCCAGGTGGAGGGTCTGGGTGAGGGCGGTGGGGCAGCGGAAAAACTGGCCGCTGCCCGCCTCCTGCCAGCACAGCAGCACCTGATCCCCCGCCCCGGCGCACAGCAGCACCCGGCGGGCACAGCCGTCCAGCTCCGTCCCCGCCGCCTCCTGGCTCTGGAGCCACCGGCCCAGGGCGGCCAGGGGCGCCTCCCCCTGGAAGTCAAAGTAGATATTTTTCCCCTCCCCCAGGCAGTTCCGCCACTCCGCCTCCGTGATGGAGGCCGGCTCCCCCGCGGAGGACAAAGCGTCGCCCAGCAGGGCGCCCAGCGGGAGAAACAGCTCCTCCAGGCGCTCCTCGTCGTACTGCACGCCATAGCGCCCTCCCGCCCCGGTGACGGCCAGCCGGACGGGGCGCATCATCCTCCCGCTGCCCTCCACGGGCAGGCCGGTTCCCGGGCTCTCCCTGGGGGAGAGCAGCCCCAGCACCCCACTGTCCTGCACCAGCGGGGTCATGGTCAGCAGCCATGCGGCGGAAAGGGTGAGCAGGGCAATGAGCGCGTCCTTTCCCCACTCAATGGCGCGGCGCTTATCCCTCATTCCCGGCCTCCTCCCGGGGCCCCCGGATGGGCAGCTCCATGCGGATGGTCAAACCCGGCTCATCCTTATCCACCAGGTACAGCCTGCCCTCGTGCTGGGCCATGATCTCCTGGGCGATGGACAGCCCCAGCCCCGTGCCGCCGGACTGGCGGGAGCGGGCCTTGTCCACCCGGTAGAACCGCTCGAAAATCCGGTCCCGGTCGCCCTCCGGGATGCCGATGCCGTTGTCGTCCACCTCCATCCACACCCTGTCCCCCGTCTGTCCGGCAGATATGCGGATGCACCCCCCGTCAGGGGTGTATTTGATGGCGTTGGACACGATGTTCATCATCACCTGCATGATCCGCTCCCGGTCCGCGCGCACCTGGGGCAGGCCGTCCGGCAGGCTCAGCTCTACCGTGTGGGCGTGGTTCTGGGCGTCCATCAGGATGGCCTGATAGGTGTCGTCCACCGCCCCGGCAAAGGGGAACCAGGAGGGGCGCAGCCCGCCGCGCCCAGAATCGAACCGGGACAGGGTGAGCAGGTCCTGGAGAATGTGGGCCATGCGGTCGGACTCGTTGAGAATGACCCCCAGGAACCGCTGTTCCGTCTCCGGTGGCAGGCCGCCCACACCGTCGGACAGGGTCTCGGCATAGCTTTTGATGTTGGTCAGGGGGGTCCGCAGCTCGTGGGACACGTTGGCCACAAAGTCCTTGCGTTGCTGCTCCGCCCGCTCCAGCTCGGCGATGTTGGTCTCCAGCTGCCCGGCCATGGTGTTGAAGCTCTCGGTGAGCTGGCCGATCTCGTCGGCGGAGGTCACCTCCAGCTTCCGGGAAAAGTCTCCCCCCGCCGCTTTTTCGATGCCGTCGGTGAGACGCTGGAGGGGGTTCACCATGGTTTTTGCCAGCAGGAAGGACAGCAGCACCGAGATGACCAGCCCCAGGGCCAGCGCCTCTATAATGAGGGTAAACATCTCGGCGTTCAGGCTGCGGGCGGTCTCCCGGTTATCCAGGATATAGACGATATAGGGCTGCCCGCCCCGGGTGATGGGGATGGCGGCGTCCATATAGTCGGCGGTGACGCTGCTCTTGATCCCCACCTCCCCCAGCAGGGCGGCGGAGATATTGGGCGTGACCGCCACGCCCCCCTCCGGCTCCGGCGCGGAACCGCCCAGCCAGCGGCCGGTGGCGCCGTCCAGCACATAGTAGTTGCGGTTGCGCCTGTCCACCCCCAGGGTTCCCGCGTAGAGGGACAGAACCTCCTGCACCATCGCCGCGCCGTCCTCTTCTTCGTCGGTGGCGGTCTGGAGATCCCGGACGAAGTCCACGCTGTCCTGGCCGAACGCGTCGATAATCTGGCTGTAAAACTCGTCGATATAGTAGCCGGTGACCGAGTTCATCAGAAACGCGCCCACCACCACCATCAGCGACACGATGAGCAGCACCATGATGAGCACCAGCTTGATGTGCAGACTTTTGCGCATGGGCACACCTCCTTTCCCCGCGCGGCGGGGGACGGCCTCCGGCGTCTCAACACTATAAACAGGCGAGGCCCACGGCCCGCGCCTCAGTGCCGGATCGTTCGGTTCGTCTGTTATACACCAAATGCGTACCCCAGCCCCCGGCGGGTAATGATGAACCTGGGCTCGGCGGGGTCGTCCTCCAGCTTTTCCCGCAGGCGGCGGATGGCCACGTCCACTGCCCGCACGTCGCCCACGTAGCCCTCGTAGTTCCAAACCTGCTCCATCAGCGACTCCCGGCTCACCGCCTGCCCCCCGCTGGAGGCCAGGGTCTTCACCAGCTCATACTCCCGCTGGGTCAGGTCCAGCGCCTCCCCGTCCTTGTATACCAGCATGGCGTCCAGATCCACCTGGACGCGGCCCAGCTCCATCCGGTTCCCGGCCGCCTGGGGCGCGGCCTGCGAGAGCATCTCCGTGCGGCGGATGTTGCTCTTCACCCGGGCCAGCAGCTCCCGCATGGAGAAGGGCTTGGTGATATAGTCATCCGCCCCCAGCTCCAGCCCCAGCACCTTGTCCGTCTCCTCTTCCCGCGCGGTGAGCATGATGATAGGGGTGGCCCGCCCCTGCTCCCGCAGGGTGCGGCACACCTGGAAGCCGTCCATCCTGGGCAGCATCAGGTCCAGCAGGATCAGGTCCGGGTCCTGCTCCAGCGCCAGCCGCAGCCCCGCCGCCCCGTCCATAGCCTCCAGCGTCTCATAACCCTCCCGCGCCAGATTGAAGGTGAGGATGTCCACAATGTTGCGCTCGTCCTCCACCACCAGGATTTTTTTACCCATCGGCTTCCTCCCGCATCAGCTTCTCCGCCCGGAACAGGGCGGCCACGGTTTTCGCGTCGTTGATCCGCCCATCCGCCGCCATCTCCAACGCCTGACGGAAGGGCAGCTTGAAAGGCTCCAGAAATTCGTCCTGGTCCAGATGCCGCTCCCCAAAGGTCAGCTCCCGGGCCAGATAGAGGTAGAGCATCTCATCCGTATACCCCACGCTGGGCATGATATGGCCCAGCGCGTCCCACCGGCCCGCCGCGGCCCCGATTTCCTCATGGAGCTCCCGCTTGATGGCCTCAAAGGGGTCCTCCCCCGGCTCCAGCTTGCCCGCCGGGATTTCCGTCACCACCTTGTGGTAGGGGTAGCGGAACTGCCGCTCCAGGTAGACGTTTCCCTCCCCGTCCAGGGCCACCGCCGCCACACCGCCGGGGTGGTGGACAAACTCCCGGGTGGAGGTGCCCCCATTGGTCAGCTCCACCCGGTCCCGGTAGACCTTCAGCAGCCGCCCGTCAAAGATCTGCTCGCTGTCCAGCGTTTTTTCATTCAGTTCCATGTCAAATACCTCCCGGTATGTTTTCCGCGCACTTACAGGTATTTTACCACAGCGGGGCAAAAATAGGAAGCGCTAAGTGAGATTTTTCCCATCCGGCGAAAAACGGGCACAGCCCCGCTGAAGCGGGGCTGTGCCTGTCTCCTTATCTGCGCAGGGCGATCTCATGGCGCTTGGGCCCGGTGGACACAATGGTGATGGGCACGCCGATGCGCTGCTCCAAAAACTCCACGTAACGCCGGGCGTTGGCGGGCAGGGCCCCGTAGTCGGTGATGCCCCGCACATCCGATTTCCAGCCGGGCAGCGTCTCAAACACCGGCCTGGCCCGCATCAGCTTCGGGGTGGTGGGGAAGATATCCGTCACTTCCCCATCGATCTCATAGCCCACGCACACCTTGATTTCGTCCAGGTAGCCCAGCACGTCCAGGCAGGTCAGCGCCGCCTGGGTGGCGCCCTGCACCATGCAGCCGTACCGCGTGGCCACCGCATCAAACCAGCCCACCCGGCGGGGCCGGCCGGTGGTGGCCCCAAACTCGCCCCGGTCTCCCCCGCGGCGGCGCAGCTCATCCCCCTCGGAGCCGAAAAGCTCGCTGACAAAGGGCTCGGCGCTGGAACCGACGCTGGAGGAATACGCCTTGGTAACACAGATCACGTCCTGAATGGCGGTGGGAGGGACGGGAGCGCCCACGCAGCCGTAGCCCGCCAGAGTGTGGGAGGAGGTGGTCATGGGGAAGATGCCCAGATCCGGGTCCTTCATGGAGCCCAGCTGGCCTTCCAGCAGCACGGTTTTGCCTTCCTTCAGCGCCTGGTGGAGGAAGCCCACCGCGTCGCCCACGTAGGGGCGCAGCAGCTCCCGGTAGCTCAACAGCTGATCGTACAGCGCCTTCACGTCCAGGGCCGGCTTGTGGTAGAGGTGCTCGAAGAGGATGTTCTTCACCTCCACGGCGCGGCTCAGCCGCTCCCACAGGCGCTCCTCGTCGAAGAGGTCGCAAACCTGGATGCCCGTCTTGGCATATTTGTCGGAGTAGAAGGGGGCGATGCCGCTCTTGGTGGAGCCAAAGGCCTTTCCTCCCAGCCGCTCCTCCTCATACCCGTCCTGGAGAACGTGGTAGGGCATGAGCAGCTGGGCCCGCTCGGACACGATGAGGCTGGGGGCGGGCACCCCCTGGCTGATGACGCTTTTGAGTTCGTCCGCCAGCTTGGCCGCGTCCAGCGCCACCCCGTTGCCGATGATATTGGTCACGTGGGGGGAGAAGATGCCGGAGGGCAGAATGTGCAGCGCGAAGCGCCCGTAGTCGTTGATGATGGTGTGGCCCGCGTTGGCCCCGCCCTGGAAGCGCACCACCACGTCGGACGTCTCGGCCAGCAGATCGGTGATCTTGCCCTTGCCCTCGTCGCCCCAGTTTGCCCCAACAATCGCTTTTACCATAACATTACCTCCGCGCCCCGGGATTCGCGGCCGTCCATGCCGGTCCGCCTTATCCGGCGCGCGGGCCGCACCAGCGGCCCAACAGTTCTATTATAATCGACGCTTCCCCAGTCCGCAAGCCTTTTTCTCACTTTTTCACTTTTACGGTTTTCCTCTTTACTTCCGTAAAGTAAAGTGGTACAATATCCCCACTTGCCGCGAAAACGCGGACACCATGACGAAGGGCGTCCAGACAGGGGGTATTCCCATGCAGAAAGAGGCTCCGGATCAGAACGACGTGCTGTTCAAAGCCGTGCTGTCCCTGAAAACCCCGGAGGAATGCCGCGCGTTCTTCCAGGATCTGTGCACCGTGGCCGAGCTGCGGGCCATGGCCCAGCGGCTGGAGGTGGCCCAGCTTCTGGACGGGGGGCTGATCTACAACGACATCCTCCAGCGCACCGGGGCCTCCAGCGCCACCATCAGCCGGGTGAACCGGGCGCTGCAGTACGGCGCGGACGGATACAAAACCGTTCTGCCCAGGCTGAAGCGATGACAGACGCTTACACCATCCTGGCCGGCTGCTATGACCGGCTCACCGCCGACGTGGACTATGGGAAATGGGCGGACTATGTAGAGCGCCACTTCCGGCGCTGGAGGCGGCCCGTCCGCTCGGTGGCGGAGCTGGGCTGCGGCACCGGGAGCCTCACCCGCCTGCTGGCCCGGCGGGGCTACGCCGTCACCGCCGTGGACCTCTCCCCCGATATGCTGGCCGTGGCCGACCAGAAGTGCCGGGGGCTGGGCGTGCTGTTTTTGTGCCAGGATATGTCCCGGCTCACCCTGCTGGAGCCGGCCGACGCCATCATCTCCTGCCTGGACAGCGTGAACTACGTCACCCGGCCCGCCGCCCTGAAACGGACCTTCCAGCGGGTGCACCGGCACCTGGCCCCGGGGGGGCTGTTTCTCTTTGACGTGAAAACGCCCCTGGCCCTGGAGGGGGCGGGCGGCCAGACCAATCTGGACGAGGACGAGGATATTTTCTGCGTCTGGCGGGGGGAGTACAGCCCGCGCCGGCGGGTGTGCGGCTACGGCCTGGACCTGTTCGTCCGGCAGGAGGACGGCAGCTGGAGCCGGGGCGGCGAGTACCACGAGGAGTACGCCTACACCCTGGAGGAGCTGACGGGCTTCCTCCGGGATGCGGGTTTTCAGAATGTCAGGATATACGGCGACAAGACCATGCGCCCTCCCAGGGAGGGGGCTCTCCGGGTCTTTCTTGCCGCGGGAAAGGATTTGTAGCGCGTATGGACCAGATTGTCCGCGTCATCGCGAAAAACGCCCCCGTCAAGGCCATGGCCATCTCCGCCCGGGACACTGTGGAGCGCGCCCGCGCCATCCACGGCTGCTGGCCGGTGGCTGCCGCGGCCCTGGGCCGGCTGCTCATGGCCGCGTCCATGATGGGGGCCTCCATGAAGGAGGAGAACGCCTCCGTCACCCTGCGGGTGAAGGGGGAAGGGCCGCTGGGCTCCCTCACCGCCGTGTCCGACAGCGGCGGGAACGTCCGGGGCTATGTGCACAACCCCGCCGTGGACGTACCCCGGAAGGCCAAGGGCAAGCTGGACGTGGGCGCCGCCGTGGGCGGGGACGGAGATTTGACCGTCATCCGCGACCTGGGGCTGAAGGAGCCCTACGTCGGGTCGGTCCAGCTGGTGGGCGGTGAGATCGCCGAGGACATCGCCGCCTACTTTGTGGAGAGCGAACAGGTGCCCACCGCCTGCGCCCTGGGGGTGCTCATCGCCCCGGACCAGACCGTTCAGGCGGCGGGGGGCTATCTGATCCAGCTTCTGCCCGGGGCGGACGACGCCGTGATATCGGCGGTGGAGCGGGGTGTGGCCAAACTGGGGGCCGTCAGCGCCCGACTGGACGGGGGGATGAATCCCCTGAACCTGCTGCAAGAGGCGCTGGGGGAATTTGAGCTGGATGTTCTGGAGACGGCCCCCGTGGAATACCGCTGCTATTGCAGCCGGGAGCGGGTGAGCCGGGCGCTCATCAGCATGGGGAAGGACGAGCTCACCTCCCTGATCCGGGAGCAGGGGGGCGCGGAGCTCACCTGCCAGTTCTGCGACAAGGTGTACCGCTTTGGCCGGGAGGAGCTGGAGGCCCTGCTGGACGAGGCACAGGGGAAATAAAGCAAACGCCAGGGGAGCGCCGGTTCAACCGGCGCTCCCCTCCTGCGTCCCCATCAGCTCGGCCACCGTCCGGGCGTACAGCCGGGCGGCGGTGATGGCCTCCTGTAACGTGTTGCCGTGGGTGCCCACCTCCACCAGGATGGTTCCGGTGGACAGGTGCTGGTTGAACCGGGTGGGCCGCAGCACCAGCGGCCGGGCCAGGGTGGCCCACTTGCCGCACAGGGCCGACTGGATGGACAGCGCCAGGGACAGATTTACCTTCCAGTTGGGGTGGGTCTGCCCCTTTGCGTCGCTGCCCAGCACCATCATCACCTGGGCGCAGTGGTCCACCGTCCCCGCCACCACCTTGTAAATCGTGCCGTCAGTGGCCACCAGGGCGTCCCGGTGAACATCCAGCGCCAGCACCAGGGAGGGGTATTTTTTCAGGTTTTCCGCCACCCCCTGTACCGAGCGGTTATAGGCGTCGTTATAGCTGGGGTAGTCGTACAGCGTGGTGTCGTGGACGACGCCGATGCCCGCCGCCTCAAACACCGCCTTCATCTCCTCCCCCACCCGGATCATGTTTTTGCCGGTGTCCAGGGTGCGGTGGTCGCCGCTGGGCTCGTACAGGTCGGTGCCGTCCATGGTATACGCCTCGGTGGCGTGGGAGTGGTAGATCAGCACCTTCGGGCCCTCCCCCGCCGCGGACAGCCGGGGGGCGTTTTCCAGCAGGGCGGGGATGTCGATCTCATAATCCGTGTGGTTGTAGACGGACACATTGCCCGACGTGACGTATTTGGCAGACGACCCCGCCACCATGGTCTTGGGGATGATGCCTTCGGGCGCGGCGGTGGAGGGGGCGGGCGGATCGCTCTGCTCGTCCTCCTCAGAGGGGTCCAGCTCCAGCAGATCCTCCGGCGCGGCGGAGGGCGCGGCGCTCTCCTTGGCCCCGCCGGAGGACGGCGCGCCCCCCAGCAGGGAGGACTGGGCCAGCACCAGCCGGTCCCAGCCGGACAGGCCGTCCGGGTGCTCCTCCAGCCCCAGCTCCGCCGAGAGCAGGGCCAGCGACACCTGGGCGCTGCCCGCCCACTCCCGGAGCTGCTCCACGGCGGCGGCAGGGTCGCCCACCAGCCAGACCAGCCACAGCGCCAGCGCCCCCACCAGCACCGCCGCCCCCGTCCGCAGGCCCCGGAGCGCGGGGCGGGTTGTCCTTTTCTTTCGCATACGCTTCACCTCCCTGCATCCTATGCGGAGGCGGAGCAAATTAGACGCTTGACAAAGGAAGTTTCCCGAGTTATACTAAGTGGGAAAAGTATAACTAATAGGAGGAGTTCCCATGAAGTTGAAACTGCCGCAGGATCATTTCTTATCCACCGTGCGGGTGGGGGACAAAGGGCAGATCGTCATCCCCAAGGAGGTGCGGGACCTGTTCGAGATCGAGCCGGGGGACAGCCTGCTGCTGATGGCGGACAAAAAGAAGGGCATCGCCATTGTGGGCTTCGACGGCATGGTGGACTTCATGGACGAGTCCATCCGGCAGGCCCGAAAAGCCCAGCAGGAACAGGGGGCGGGAGAACCATGAACGCCATTGAGATTCTGGGCCTCACCAAGGAGTACGGGGGCCGCAGGGTGGTGGACAAGCTGGAGCTGTCCATCCCAGCGGGGGAGCTCTTTGCCCTGCTGGGGGTGAACGGCGCGGGCAAGTCCACTACCATTAAAATGCTGTCCTGCCTGGTGGTGCCCACCGGGGGGGACGCCCGGCTCATGGGCCGCAGCGTCCGCACCCAGAGCCGCCGGGCCAAGGAAATCCTGGCCGTCTCCCCCCAGGAGACCGCTATTGCCCCCAATCTCACCGTCCAGGAAAACCTGGCGCTGATGGCGGGCATCTATGGCCGGCCGAAAGCGCGGGTGAACGAGGTGTCGGCTCAGCTCGGCCTGGAACAGTGGAGAAAGCAGCGGGCCAAAACCCTGTCCGGGGGCTGGCAGCGGCGGCTGTCCATCGCCATGGCCCTGGTATCCCAGCCGGAGGTGCTGTTTCTCGACGAGCCCACCCTGGGGCTGGACGTGCTGGCCCGGCGGGAGCTGTGGGGGGTCATCCGGGCTCTCAAAGGACGCACCACCATCATTCTGACCACCCACTACCTGGAGGAGGCGGAGGCCCTGGCGGGCCGCATCGGCATCATGAACCAGGGGTGCCTCCGGGCGGTGGGCACGGCGGAAGAGCTGAAAGCCCTGGCGGGCCGGGACAATTTTGAGGACGCCTTTGTGGTCCTCGCGGGAGAGGAGGCGGCGTCATGAGAGTGAACGCCTTTGCCAAGCGGAACCTGAAGGAGCTGCTTCGGGACCCGCTGACCCTGTTTTTCGGGCTGGGCTTCCCCATGGTGCTGCTGGGGCTGATGACCCTCATCCAGCGCAATATCCCAGTCCATATTTTTGAGCTGGACACCCTGGCCCCGGGCATAGCCCTGTTTGGTCTGACATTTTTGGCGCTGTTCTCTGGTCTGCTGGTGGCCAAGGACCGCACCTCCGCCTTTCTGGCCCGGTTGACCGCCTCTCCCATGACGGCGGCGGACTTTCTGCTGGGCTACCTGCTGCCCATGCTGCCCATGGCGGTGGGGCAGAGTGTCATCTGTCTGGCGGCGGCGGTGGCCCTGGGGCTGCCGCCGAGCTGGAACCTGCTGGCGGTGGCGGCCTCCCTCCTTCCGTCCGCCCTGCTGTTCATCGCCCTGGGCCTGCTGTGCGGTACGCTGTTCAACGACAAGCAGGTGGGCGGTATGTGCGGGGCCATCCTGACAAATGTGACGGCGTGGCTGGCGGGCATCTGGTTCGACCTGTCCCTCATGAGCGGCGGGTTCAAGACCTTTGCCTATCTGCTCCCCTTTGCCCACGGGGCGGATGGGGCCAAGGCCGCCCTGGCAGGGGACTGGGCGGCCCTGCCGGGGCATCTGGCGTGGGTGTCCGCCTGGGCTGCGGCGGTCATGGCCCTGGCGGTCTGGCTGTTCCGGCGGCGGCTGATCCAGCGGTGAGCCGGCCCGGGCGGAATTTGGAAAAAACAGGGATACATTCAGGGTTGAAATTGCCTGTCTTCTGTGATACAGTAAGGAAAATACGGGAGAAAGGCTGAGGCGGGCTCTTTGAGGCGTCTCCGGTTTCCCAGAGGAAAGGTGAGATTGTTATGGGTTTCTTTGGATTGCAGAAGGCGGAGCCCCCGGTGAGCGCCGTCCCGGCCCCCAAGGAGGAGGAGCTGGACGATATCCCGGTCCCGCCCCGGGCGGGCAGCACCGTCATCGCCCAGGGCATTACCGTCACCGGCGCGTTTCACGGGGAAGGCGTCATCCAGGTGGAGGGCGTGGTGGAAGGCGAGTTTGACCTGACCGGCGCGGTGATCGTGGCCGAGACCGGACTGGTGCGCGGCCCCATCAAAGCGAACGTGGTCCGGGTCGCCGGGCGGGTGGAGGGCAGCGTCCACGCCCGGGAACATATGCGCCTGGAGCCCACCGGCAGCCTGGAGGGGGATGTGGTCACCGCCTCCCTGGTGGTGGAGGACGGCGGCAGCCTCAATGGCCGGTGCGCCATGTCCAAGGCCCCTGTGCTGGAGCCGGAGCTGCAGGGCGTCCGGGAACCCGCCGCCCTGGAGTTTGGCCCCCAATTCGAGCTGGAAGAGGAGAAAAAGTAAAAAACACCCCCGCCGGAGCATTCGGCGGGGGTGTTTTGTTTCCTCCGGGCTGTCATGCCCGGTTTTTGGGCGCGCTTCGGCGCTGTCACGCTGTGAAGCGGCCAGGCCGCCGAGGAGAAACCCTCTGCGCGGCATTGTCACGTTCGGATTGGGCGCACGACGGGACGGCGCACCTGAGCTCGCGCTTAAATTCCCTGCCACAGCATGGCGTCGGCCACCTTCAGGAAGCCGGCGATGTTGGCGCCCGCCTGGAGGTTGCCCTTCATGCCATACTTCTCGGCGGCGGCGGCACAGGCGGCGTAAATGCCCTCCATGATGCCTTTCAGCTTGGCGTCCACCTCGTCGAAGCTCCAGCTCAGCCGCTCGGAGTTCTGGCTCATCTCCAGGCCGGAGGTGGCCACGCCGCCGGCGTTTGCGGCCTTGGCCGGGGCGAACAGGATGCCCGCAGCCTGGTAGGCGGCGATGGCGCCGGGGGTGGAGGGCATATTGGAGCCCTCGAATACGCCGATGCAGCCGTTGGCGATGAGGGTCTTGGCGCTGGTCTCGCCGATCTCGTTCTGGGTGGCGCAGGGCATGGCGATGTCGCAGGGCACCGTCCAGATCCCGTCGCAGCCCTCCGCATACTTGGCGGAGGGGACGTAGTCCAGATAGGTCTTGATGCGCGCGCGCTTGACCTCCTTGATCTCCTGGATCACCTTGTAGTCGATGCCGTTTTCGTCCACAATATAGCCGTTGGAGTCGGACATGGCGATGACCTTTCCGCCCAGCTGGGTGCACTTCTGATTGGCGTAGATGGCCACGTTGCCCGAGCCGGAAATCACGACCTTTTTGCCCTGGAAAGACTGGCCGTTGTCCCACAGGCAGGCGTCGGCAAAATAGCACAGGCCGAAGCCGGTGGCCTCGGTGCGGGCCAGGGAGCCGCCGTAGCTCAGTCCCTTGCCGGTGAGCACGCCGGCAAACTCGTTGCGCATTTTCTTATACTGGCCAAACAGGAAGCCGATCTCCCGGGCGCCCACGCCGATATCCCCGGCGGGCACGTCGGTGTCCGGGCCGATGTGGCGCTGCAGCTCGGTCATGAAGGACTGGCAGAACCGCATGACCTCGCCGTCGCTCTTGCCCTTGGGGTCGAAGTCGGAGCCGCCCTTGCCGCCGCCCATGGGCAGGGTGGTGAGGGAGTTCTTGAAGATCTGCTCAAAGCCCAGGAACTTGATGACGGACAGGTTGACGGTGGGGTGGAGCCGCAGGCCGCCCTTGTAGGGCCCGATGGCGGAGTTGAACTGCACCCGGTAGCCCCGGTTGACCTGGACCTTGCCGGCATCGTCCACCCAGGGCACCCGGAACATGACCACGCGCTCAGGCTCCACGATGCGGCCGATGATGTTCTGCTGCTCATAGCGGGGGTCGGCCTCCACCACCGGCTCCAGGGACTCCAGCACCTCCTCCGCCGCCTGGAGGAACTCTGGCTCGTGGGCGTTCTTCTTTTTCAGGTCGTCCAGCACGGACAGCAGGTAAGTGTTTTTGATCGACATCGTTGTCAACATCCTTTCCTCTTTGAACGTGACGCTTTCACGCGTTAATGTATTCTACACCCATCCCGGCAATTTTGCAAGTCTGAGATTAAAAAATTGCAAAAACGATTTTCACAAAATTTTTGGGCGAAGCGGGAACCTTTTTGGAGGCCCGCGCGTCTTAGGAGTGTCCGGACAAGCGAATTGAGATTCGAGGAGGTGGTGGGACACGTGGAGTGGACGCGGGAGGAATTTGCCGCTGCCGTCACAGAGCACGGCCCCCGGATGTACCGGGCCGCCCGGGCAGTGCTGGACAGCAGCGCCGACGCGGAGGACGCGGTAAGCCAGGCAGTGCTGCAGGCGTGGCAGTCGCTGGACACCCTGCGGGACAAGGGTGCGGTGCGGCCCTGGCTGGTGAAGATCGCGGTGAACTGCGCCTACGCCCAGCGGCGGAAGCAGGGGCGGGTGGTCTACCTGGACGACCTGCTCCAGGAACCCGCCGTACCGGAGCACCGGGACTACGGCGGGCTGTGGGAGGCGGTGTGCGCCCTGCCCCGGCCGCGGCGGGTTGTGGTGGCGCTGTTCTACTACGAGGACATGACGGTGGACGAGATCGCGCGGCTGCTGCGGGTGCCGCGGGGGACGGTGAAGTCCCGGCTGTCCAGAGCCAGGCGGCAGCTGAAGGAAATACTGCAAGAACAGGAGGGCGAATATGGAACAGTTTGACGAGAGATTGCGGGATATGGCCCGGCGGGAGGCCGCCTGCACCCCGGAGGGCTTTGACGGGCGTTTGCGGGAGGCGCTGGACGGCCTGCCGCCCCGGGCGAAACAGCGGCGGGGGCTGGGGGCCCTGCGGGGCGCGCTCGCCGCGGCGGCGGCCTGCCTGCTGCTGGCGGGCACGGCGCTGGCGGCGTCGCCGGGGCTGCGGGAGGCGCTGGCAGAGGCTTTGGGCGGCTTCGCGCCCTACGCCCAGGAGCAGGAGGACAAAGCCTACGTCATCGACGGCATTGAGTTCAAGGTGAAGTCGGTGCTGGCGGACGACTTCACCGTCCGGGCCTACGTGGAGGCCAGGGACGTGGACGGGGACATCTTCGACAAAATCGACGACCTCACCATTCCCACCCGTGTGATCGGCGGGGTGGATGTCCCCACCGTCAGCCAGTGGCTGGCAGCCGATGCCACCGAGAGCTGGTCGGTTTTGGCGGAATGCCTGAGCTATGACGCGGCGAGCCGCACCGCCCTGCTGGCCGTCTCTACCTGGAAGCTCATGCCGGAGGACTTTACCGGCGCGGCGGTGGAGGTGCTGGCGATGAACAGCTACCTGACGGGGGACTATGAGGAGGTATGGAAAAATCAGCGGGGCATTACCATCCCGGTGGAGGTGAAGCCGGTGGAGAGCACGGTGCTGGACCAAAACGCGGCGCTGGTGTCCGGCCTGGACGCGGAGGAGGCCCGCCTGTCCCCCCTGGGCCTGACCCTGACTTTCCAGGACTATGAGGTTCGCCGCACCGCCCTGGAGGGGACCCGCATCCGCGTCGCACTGGCGGACGGCACGGCGGTGGAGGCTGTGCAGGAGGGGCGCTGCGGCGTCTTCCTCCCGCCCTACGACCAGAACAGCCGGCGGGTGATGGTCTGGAACTTCCAGGAGCCGGTGGAGGCGGAACAAATTCAGAGCGTCACCGTCATCGACCGGGAGGGCGGCCAGCGGACGTTCCCGGTGGCGCTGCCCTGACTGTTTCACGTGAAACATAAGTTCGATATATGCTGCAGAAGCCCGCCCCCGGTACGTGCCCGGGGGCGGGCTTTCCGTCCGCAGCTATGGATCGTCCCGGAAAGCGTGCCTTGAAGGCGGCGCTTTTTCTGCACCTCTCCCGCCTCCCCTTGCAATTCCCGGGCTTTGTGATATAATCTCAGGGATATTCTGATAGATCGGAGAATTCCCATGGATTACTTTCACCTGTCCGCCGGACAGGATACCATTGAGCGCATCAGCGCCCTGGGGCTGGCCCACCTGGGGGACGGAGTCTATGAACTGATGGTGCGCGCCTGGCTGTGCCTCCACGGCAAGGCCACCAACGCGGGGCTGCACAAGGCGGCGGTGAAATACGTGGCCGCCCCCGCCCAGGCAAAGTTGGCCCGCGCCATCCTGCCCCTTTTGAGCGAGGAGGAGCAGGGGGTCTACCGCCGGGGGCGCAACAGCCACACCGCCGCCGTCCCAAAAGGGGCCAGCGTGGGGGAGTACCACGCCGCCACGGCGCTGGAATCCCTGTTCGGCTGGCTGTATTTGCAGGGGAGGACGGATCGGCTCAACGAATTATTCGAGGCCATGATGGAGGAAGCGCAAAATGCCTTTTGACGCGATATTTATGACAGCTTTAGCCGGGGAACTGCGGGACAAGCTCATCGGCGGCAAGGTGGACAAGCTCTACCAGCCCGCCCGGGACGAGGCTGTCCTCCATATGCGGGCGGGCCGGGACAACGTGCGGCTGCTGCTGTCCGCCAGCCCCGCCCACCCCAGGGCCCAGCTCACCCGCGTGCCCCGGGAAAATCCGGAGACACCCCCCATGTTCTGTATGCTGCTGCGCAAGCACTTCACCGGGGCAAGGCTGCTGGAGCTGGCCCAGCCCTCCATGGAACGGCTGCTGGACTTCCGCTTCGAGACCCTGGACGAGCTGGGGGACCGGGTGGAGCGCCGCTTAGTGCTGGAGTGCATTGGCCGCAAATCCAACCTCATCATGCTGGACGGGGCCGGACGGGTCACCGACTGTATGCGCCGGGCGGACGGGGATCTGTCCGTCAAGCGGCCCGTGATGCCGGGGCTGTACTACCAGCCCCCGGAGCCCACCGGGCGGCTGGACCCCGCCGCCATGACGCCGGAGGAACTGCGCGCCTATGTCCTCGCCAACGCCCCCCAGGGGGACAGCCAGGACAAGTGGCTGCTGGACTCCTTCAACGGCCTGTCTCCCCTCACCGCCCGGGAGCTGGCTTTTCAGGGCGGCGGCACAAGGGAGGGCCTCGCGGACCGTCTGGACCAGCTCATGGCCCGGGTGCGGGCGGGGGACTTCACCCCCACCGTGCTCCTCCGCGACGGCAAGCCCATAGATTTCACCTTCCAGCCCATTTTGCAGTATGGGCCCCAGGTGGAGCTCCGGCGCTATCCCACCTTCTCCGCCCTGCTGGACGACTTCTACGAGCAGAAGGAGGCCCAGGAGCGGGTGCGCCAGCGGGGCCAGGACTTCATCCGCTCGGTCACCCAGGCCCGGAACCGGACGGCGAAAAAGATCGCCAACCAGGAGGGGGATCTGGCCAAAACGGCGGACCGGGAGCGGCTGCGCCGGTATGGCGATATCATCACCACCAACTTTTATCAGATGCGCAAAGGCCAGCCTGTTCTCCGCGCCCAGGACTACTATGACCCGGACTGCAAAGAGGTGGATATCCCCCTGGACCCTCTGCTCGCCCCCCAGCAGAATGCCGCAAAATACTACAAAGACTACAAGAAGGCCCAGAAGGCGGAGGAAATGCTGTCCATCCAGCTGGAGAAAAACCGTGCAGAGCTGGATTATCTGGACAGCGTCTTACAGATGATCACGCTCTCCGAAGGCGACAGGGACTTGCAGGAAATCCGTCAGGAACTGATGGACAACGGTTATCTGAAGCAGCACAAGAAAAAGATGACCGCCAAAGGGCGGGTGAAGATCGTCCACGCCAAGCCGCTGGAATTCAAATCCTCCGGGGGGCTGACGATTTTGGTGGGCAAGAACAACAGCCAGAACGACCGGCTCACCCTCAAGGACGCGGACAAGCGGGACCTGTGGCTCCACGCCCAGAAGCTCCACGGCTCCCACGTGATCCTCAAGACCGGCGGGGCGGAGCCGGACGAGGCGTCTCTCACCGAGGCGGCCATGCTGGCCGCCTGGTTCTCCCAGGGCCGGGAGTCTGGACAGGTCCCGGTGGACTATACCCCGGTGAAGGCAGTCAAAAAGCCCGCCGGGGCCAAGCCCGGCTACGTGATCTACAACACCTGCCGCACCCTGTACGTCACCCCCAGCGAAGCACTGATAAAAGCGCTGAGCCGTCGTGAGCAGCGCGGATAGACCGGAGCGAGGCCGAGCGCAGGGCGCACAGCGCCCGCAGACCAGGCCGAGGGTTCGGGAATCCGCCCGCCGCGAACAGGCGAAGCGTGATAACACAAGCGCTGGGCCGTTGTGAGCAGCGCGGAATTGAAAAAGCGTCCGGCAGACTTCCTCTGCCGGACGCTTTTGATTGGACTGTTTTCAGCTCTGCAGCAGCATCCCGCTCCGGGGCTGCACGGTGACCCAGTTCCCATGGGTGACGAGGGGGGTGTGCTGGTCGGCGTCCACGCCGTCCGCCCGGATGGTCCACCGCCCGGGCGGCAGCTGGATGGCGTAGTCATGGGTGGTGGCGTTGTAGGCCACAAACAGCCGCTCCCCGGAGGGGCCGCCCTCCTCCACCTGGAAGGACACCACCCCGTCCCGGTGGACGGTGCGCGCCACAATCCGCTCCCCGGCCCCGGGGGACTTCCGGCACAGCCCGGGCAGGGACTTGCGCAGCCGGATGAGCTGCCGGTAATAGTCGGTGAGCGCGCCGAACCGCCACGCCCGGTGCCAGTCCAGCTGGTTCACCTCGGGCGGGGACTTGTAGCTGTTTCCATCCCCCAGCTTGGTGCGGGCAAACTCCTCCCCCGCCTGGAGGAAGACATTCCCCAGGCAGGTGAAGCACATAAACGCCGCCAGCCGGTTTTGCGCCAGCAGGTCGTCCCGGGTCTCCTCATAGGGCAGCGCTTCTCCGTCCCCGGAAGCGCACAGCGCCAGCTTATCCCACAGGGTGTAGTTGTCGTGGGCGGAGATATAGTTGATGATCTGGCTGCAGGCGCGGGGGTGGAACCCTCCTTCTCCTCCCGTCCAGCCGGCGGCGGAGCACAGGACGGTCTCCCCCAGGCCCATGCCGCCGTTGACAAAGCCGGGCTGTTCGGCGTGGAAGCAGTCGCCTTTGATGGCGTCCCGGGTGGCGTCGCAGAACATGGCCACGCCGGGGTCCAGCTGGTGGATATTGTGCTTCACCGCCGGGGCGGTATCCGGCTCCATGGGGGAGTCCGCCGCCCGCCAGGGCTCGCCGTATACCAGCTTCTCCCCCGGGCCGAAAGCGGTGTCCAGCGCACGGCGGATGCGGTTCATCAGCTCCACCGTCAGCAGGCCCATGAGATCGAAGCGGAACCCGTCGATGTGGTACTCCCGGGCCCAGTACAGCACCGAATGAAGGATATAGTTGTCCGCCATGGCCCGGCCCGCCGCGATATCGTTGCCGCAGCCGGAGCCGTTGGACAAAGCGCCGTCCGCCCAGCGGCGGTAGTAGTACCCCGGGGCGCAGCGCTCCAGCCAGGAGTCGGCGTAATACGTGTGGTTGTACACCACGTCCATCACCACCCGCATTCCGTTTTGATGCAGGGTGTGGATCATCTCCTTACACTCCCGGATGCGCACAGCCCCATCAGCGGGGTCCGTGACATAGCTGCCCTCGGGCACGTTGTAGTTCAGCGGGTCGTAGCCCCAGTTGAACTGATGGCCGCCCCCGCTCTCATCCACTGTGGCGAAGTCAAAGATGGGCAGCAGCTGAACATGGGTCACCCCCAGGCTTTTCAGGTGCTCTACGCACAGGGGGGGCCGTCCCTCCGCGTCCCTCCACGCAAAGGCTTTGAACTTTCCCCGGTACTCCTCCGGCACACCGCTGGCCGGGTCGTGGGAAAAATCCTTCACGTGCAGCTCATAGATGATGTTTTCCGGAGGCATGGGGGGGGCGCAATCGTCCGCGAACCCCTCCGGATCGGTGCGGGAGAGGTCCGCCACCATGCTCCGCGCCCCGTTCAGGCCGCAGGCCACGGCATAGGGGTCGGCGGTGCGGACCGTTCCGGCGGCCGTCTCCACCTCGTAATCGTAGTAGACGCGGTGGAGGTCGCCAGCCACCTGCACAGACCATACCCCCTGCCGGCCCAGTGTCAGCGTCCGGCGCTCATAGGCACAGCCGCTGTCGGACTGGTATAAAAACAGCTCAACCCGAATGGCCTCCGGGCTCCACAGCTTGAAAACGGTCCGGGAGGGGGTGCACACCGCCCCCAGGTCACAGCCGTCATAGGCGTACCAGCGGTCAAATTCCCGGCCATATTGCGTCGTATTGTCCACACTCATTCCTCACAGCCAACCAATGTATTCGCCGGGACGGTCCGGTGATCTGTCCCAGCCTGCTTTACTATATTGGTTTTTCTCCCGCCTGTCAACGGGAAACACCAAAACTCACTCCGTTTTCTCCAAAAAGCAGGGCTCCCGGCTGATCCCCCGGGCGCCGCTCCGCTCAGTCCGCGGGGCTGGGCTCCGCCGAGGGGGCCGCGGAGGGCACGTCCAGCAGCTCGGACGCCCCCTTCGCGCTGAACGTTACGGTGATGGCGTAGACGTGCTCATAGCCGTGCTTGGCCAGCTCCCGGGGCATCCCAAAGTATTCCACGCTGCAGGTGCTGAATTCGCTCTTGGACGTGGCGATCTGGAGAACCAGGGGAATCTCCTGCTCCAGCTCGATGGGGGACGGGCCGGTCATCGTGGAGGTGGCAAAGGTCATGCCGGAGGTGTCTCCCGCCTCCATGGCAAAGTCCTGGGCAAACAGGCCGCTGCCGTCCTTGTACGCCATTCGGCCCCCCTCGGTCATTTTCCCGAACGTTAAGGCGACCCGGCCCCCGCCGTCGGCCGCCCCGCAGGCGCCGTGAACCGTGCACTTCCACTCCCCGTCCGTCAGCTCATAGGCCCGCAGCCGAACGGACTGCGCCCCCGCCACGTCAGAATTGAATATGCGGTAGGCCGCGGGGTCGATGTCCAGCAGCTCCATCAGGGCGGTCTCCTCCTCGGTAAGCTGGGCGGGCTGGATGGTCATGGCCCCGTCCTTGTTCCTGCTTTTATCCCCGCCGGCGCCGCATCCCGTGAGAGCCAGCGCCAGCGCCGCCGCCAGCAGCAGGGAAATCGTCCGTCTTGTCCGCATTGCGCGCACCTCCGTGAAAAATGTCGAAATGGCCTGCTGCAATCATAGCACAAAACGTGCGGCCTGTCTACCTGCGTTTCTCACGCGCGGGCCCCGCCCCGCGCGCAGGTCGTCTGCCGCACAATGACCTGGTGGGGCAGAAGCAGATGGTCCACAGGCTTGCCCGCGATCACCTGCAGCAGCATCCGCACCGCCTCCCTGCCAATCTCCTCAATGGGCTGCCGGACGGTCGTCAGCTTGGGCCGCAGCAGGCTGCTCAGCGGAATATCATCGAACCCGGCGACGCAGACATCCTCCGGAATCCGGTAACCGTGGTCCAGCAGGTAGTTTACCGCGCCGATTGCCAGTTCATCCGACACGCAGAACAGGGCGGACGGCGTATCATATCCGGAAAATATCTGCGCGCACAGAGACTCCCCCGTGGAAAAATCACAGCGCCCCTCCCTGACCCAAAGGGGGTTGCAGGAGACATGGCATTCCTCGAAGGCGCGGAGAAACCCGCGCCTTCGCAAAACGCCCAGGGAATGGCAGTTGTTGAAAATCGCGCCGATCCGCCGGTGCCCGGTCCGCAGCAGGTACGCAGTCATGTCATAGGCGGCCTTTTCGTCGTCCACGCCCACGGTCGGCAGCTTGCTGCCGGGGATATTGATGCTGGCCAGCACCATGGGCAGGCGGGCGATGCCTTCCAGAATTTTCAGCTCCTCCAGCGTGTTTTCGTGGAGCAGGATGATTCCGTCCACCCGCCGTTCCCGGAAAACCTCCAGGCTCTCCTTCTCGCGTTCAAAGCTGGTCCGGACGTTGGTAATGATGACGTTGTAATCATAAAGCGCGGCGGTCTCCTCAATACTGGTCACCATTTTCGAATGGAAGCTTCCCGAAACACTGGGAACCACGACGCCGATGAGGTTTGACTTGTTGATAATCAGCCCCCGGGCCAGAAGGTTTGGGCGGTAGTTGTACTTATCCACCTGTTCCATGACCCGCTTTTGAAGCGCGGGGCTGACGGCCTTGCTGCCGTTGAGCACACGGGAGACCGTCGAGGGAGACACCCCGGCCTTGCCCGCAATAAACCGGATATCAACTGACATGGCAAAAAATGCGCGGGTTTGATCCGCCCTTTCTTCCGCCGCACCCGGCGGATTCTGTCCGCGGCCGGGGAGGCCGCGGGTGTGAACAAGCTTCCGGCTGTATGGAGCTTGTGCGGCTATTGTACCATGAAATATTTTCCCGGGCAACAGGAAAATATGAGGACACAAATTTTATATGTAATAAACTTGTTAAAAATCTTTTCATATACGCAAAAAATCAATACTATACGCATGATAAAATACTATATTGACAGGAAAACGTTTCCCTATATAATGAAGGCATACATCAGGGATATCTCGTCTGCCGCTGGCAGCGAAGCCCGGAAATCTGCGAAAGGAGCCGCCGTGGAAACAATAGGGATTATCAGCCGGTTGACAATTGATTTCATTTTTTCTGGAATGGAATGTTTTCCCGAAAAGGGCGGCGAGGTTCACTGTTCCAATTTTGTGCACACGCTGGGCGGCGGCCCTGTGGTGTCCGCCGTCCGGCTGCACGCGATGGGCTGTCCGGTGAAATTTGGAACCTATCTGGGGCGCACCTGGGAATCGGAGGAAGCCAGGCGCCTGCTCAGCGCCTATGACCTCCCGGCCATACGGAATCTGTACTCCGGGGAGGGCCAGCCCATCACCATCAGCTCCGTGATCTCAATGCCGGGCGAGCGCTCGATCACCAGCTATGAGGAGCCCCTGCGGCTCCCCGGCCCGCATATGCTGGAGGCCTTTTTCAAAGACTGCTCCATTGTGGTGGCCCCCCATGACATTGATTCCGCCAGGGCCCTGAAAAAGAGTGGAAAGCTCCTGGTGTACGACACAAATGACTTTGACATGGATTTGTCCCCTGAGTTTGTGGAACAATTGGATATCATCACACCGAACGCCCGGGAGGCGGCCGCCCTGACCAAAACCAGCTCCATCGACGCGGCGCTGGAAAAGTTCTGCGAAATGGGGGTGCGGCATCCCATTGTCAAAAACGGGGCCTCCGGCTGCCGGACGCTGCTGCAGGGCCGCTTTATCAATGTCCCGCCGCCCCGGCGGTTCCACAGCGTGGACACGACCGGCGCCGGAGACAACTTCCTCGCCGGGTTGCTGTACGGCTGCCAGCGCAACTGGGATATCCTTGACTGCATGGCGATGGCCAATATATGGGGGGAGCTGTCCACCACCGCGGTGGGCGCCCTGGGGGCCGCGTTTACCGAGGCGGAAACGCTGGACATTTTCCGGCAGACGGCAGACCGCGGATAGGCCCGGGAGGATTCGCGCCCAGGAACACCAGGAGGAATTATGCTGCTTCTGAATGCGTCAAAAGTTTTGACCCCGGAAAACTCAAAAACCAACGTCGCGTTTCCGTTTCTTGTCCCCGAGGGCTGCGGGCGGCTTTGGATCAGCTATTCTTACGCGCCAAAAGAGCTGGAGGACCTCCAGGCCGCCCGGGAAATCATCGAACGCGGGCTGGAGCGCTATGCGCCCGCTCCCTTTCGGGACGGGTATGGAACCTGGCGGGACTACCTGCCCCTTGTGAACCTCGTCACCCTGTCCCTGGACAGCCCGGACGGCTATTGCGGCTGCGCCCACAGGCATGATCCCGCCATCCGGCTGACGGTGGACCGGGCAGCGGCGGGCCCCGGCTTCTGCCCGCCCGGGCGGATGGCCGGACAGTGGCGGGCCGTGCTCAACTGCCATGCGGTGGTGACGCCGGTATGCTCCGTAAGGCTGCTGGTGTCGGACTGCGAAGAGGATCTTCCAGGGCCCCGCTGACCGCACTTGTTCCCACACGCCCTGTTATCAAAGACTTCCCTTCCCCCCAAATCCTATTGGAACGGCGGCCGTTTGCCTGCTCCCCCCGGTTTGCGCCAGCAGCATAACGTCCGGCATGGTGACTGCAATGAAATGGATTGCCGCGGAACTTCACACCCACACCTGTCACAGCGACGGCACCTTTACCACCCAAAGCCTTTGCGAGGCGGCGGAGGCCGAAGGCCTGTCCGTCGTTGCAATCACGGACCATAACACCACCGCCCCCCTGCTGGAATTGCCGCCCGCCGCGTCCGGCGCCGCCGCGGTCATCCGCGGAATTGAATGGACGACGTTTTGGGGGCACCTGTGCATTCTGGGCGGAACGCTGGACGTGGACTGGCGGGACGCGTCGCCGGAGAATATGCCTCAAAAGCTGAAGGAAATCCGGAAGAGCGGGGGGATATGCGGAATCGCGCACCCCTTTGCGGTGGGGAGTCCCATGTGCACCGGATGCCATTGGAGCTTTGGGATCACGGACTTCAGCGGCATCACCTATCTGGAGGCGTGGAGCGAGCACTTTCCCTGCGTCCGCTGCGAGTGCCGGCGGGCGGTTGACTTCTGGGTCAGTCTGCTGGACCAGGGATACCGGATCGCCATCACATACGGGCGGGATTGGCACGGCGCGGATCTGGACGGGCTGCCCCGCGCCTGCACCTGCCTGGGCATAGACGGGCCGGTCACCGCCGAAGCCGCTCTGGACGCCGTGGCCCGCCGCCGCACGGCGGTCACCATGGGGCCGCTCTTCTGGATGGAGACGGCCGGGGGCGCGGGCAGCGGGGATGTCATTCCCTCCGGAATGCTGGAGCTGGTCTTCGGCATTGACTGGTCGTTCCGCCGCGGGCAGTGGGAGCACTGCAAAATCCAGGCCCGCCGTTTGCAGGTGCTGGGCGAGGGCGGGCGGCTGCTGTGGGAAACCGCCGCCGGCGAAGGCAGAACGGAGATTCGGAAAACGCTGTATGTGACCGGGAAATATGTGCGCGCGCAGCTGCTGGGGACGGTCTGCGGCCAGGAGGCCGTGATCGCGATGTGCACCCCGCTTTTCCTGCGGGACGGAGGCGGAACATGAAAAAATACCTGATTATCAACGCGGACGATTTCGGGAGCTGTTTTGCCGCCAACGAGGCGGTTGAGCGGCTGTTTGACCGCGGGGCCATCACCACCGCCACCCTGATGGTCCCCTGCCCCTGGGCGGAGGACGCCATCCGGCGCGCGAGGAGGAACCCCCGGATCAAGACCGGCCTCCACACCACCCTGACCAGCGAATACGAGACGTACCGGTGGGGGCCGGTGGCGGAGGGCTGCGAAAGCCTCAGGGATCACCTGGGCTATTTTTATCAAACCGCCTCCGAGTGCCTGCGGCACGCCCGGGAGGAGGACGTCCGGCGGGAGCTCCAGGCGCAGTACAGTTGGATGGAGCGCCGCGGCGTGCATCCGGATCATATTGACAACCATATGGCGACAACCTATGACAAATTTCTTTCCGTCGTCTACCAGATGTGCGCGAAGCACCGGCTCGGGTTCCGCCTGCCCCGCATTCCGGAGACCTTTGACCCCCAGGTCACTCCAGAGCGGAAAGCCGCCTTCCGGCAGGCCGCCATGGAGGCGGACAGGCTCGGCGTCCACTTGCCTGACGGCCTGTTTACGTACGATTTTGACCTCTCCCCCAGCGACACCTACGAAACCTTCCGCGGGTACTATCTGAATATGCTGGACAACTGCCCGGAGGGAGTGTCGGAGCTCTTTATCCACCCCTGCATTGAGACAGAGGAGCTGAAATACATCAACGCGCAGTGGAAAAAGCGGGTGTGGGAATATCAGGTTGTGCAGGACCCTGTATTTATCAGAAGGCTGGCGGAAAACGGCATCGCGCTGTGCGCCTACGCGGACGCGCCCTTTGCCTCCGCGCCGCTGTGACGGGAGCCGCGCCCGGGCCGGCGGGCGCCAAGGATGCAGAAAACGTTCTTTTTGGCGTTTTTTCTGGCAAGAAAAAGCGTTTGTCCCCTATCACCGCACCAAAACATCAGAATAACAGGAGGTACATCATGCGGAAGATCACGGTATTTTTATTGCTGGGCGCGATGACGCTTATGCTGCTGGCAGGCTGCACAAGCGCCAATTCCAACCCGCAGGACAGTCAGCCGGTGGGCGGCAGCGCCGCCGTCACCCCCTCGGGCACAGAGCCGGAGCAGAATTCCCCCTCTGGCGGGCCGATGACCCTCAGCGTGTGGACATCCCAGTATAACGAGGCGGACCTGGTGGCGCTGGAGAGCACAATCGCCGCGTTCAACCAAAAGCATCCGGAGGTGACCATTGACCTGGTTACCGTGGAGGACTACGAGACATCCTATAAGCTGGCGTTCGACGGGAACAACGGCCCGGACGTCGTCTACGTGGACGACACGACGCAGGTGCTGCTGGAGCGCTACGGCTACCTGAAAGACATGACGGACTATGTGAACCGGTACGGCTGGGCCGATATCTGCCAGGACGGCCTGCTGGACTATCAGAATGCCCGTCACCAGGGGCAGTATTACAGCGTGTCCGCCTGGAGCAACCCCAGGGCGTTCTGGTATAACAAGACGATCTTTGACGAGCTGGGCCTCAGCGTCCCCACCACGCTGGCCGAGCTGGAGGAATGCGCGCAGGCCGCCAAGGAGGCCGGATACGTCCCCTTTGAGCTGAGCACCCTTACGATGCTCTGGAACATCGACGAGCTGATCTTTGATTACGCCAAGTATGACGAGGTCGCCGACTGGTACTACCTGCGCGGCACCAGCAGCGGAATGGAGCGCGCGCGGCTGACCGCCATGGAGACCATCCAGGGCTGGCGCGACAAGGGCTACTTCCGGGACGAAGCCGTCTCGCTGGACACCACCGCCGCCTTTACCATGTTCGCAGGCGGGAGCAGCGCCATGTTCTATTGCTCGGGGAATATCTCCAACTATTTTGACAGCTACGTCTCCGGCTTCGAGGTGGGCGCGTTCCCCTTCCCGCCCGCGGAAGCCGGCGCGGAAAAGGTCATTGTAAACGGAACCCACGGCGGCTGGGCCATGAACGCCGCCCTCGACGGGGAAAAGGCCGATATGGCCGCGGAGTTCATCAATATGTTCTTCACCGAAGAGGTCAACCGGTACTGGGTCGCCGCGGGGTACTTCTCCGCACTCTCCTATGACACCGCCGGGGCAAACTCCAGCCCCTCCTATGAAAAGGTCGTGGAGGCGTGCAAGGGGACCAAGATCGGCTTCTTCATGGACAACGCGCTGACCGGCCTGCTGGACAAGATGCTGTCTCTGAACGAGTCGTTCCTGCTGGGCGATATCGACGGCGCCGCCTATGCCAGCTCCATCAACGACACCTATGAAGCGCTGAAAGCGGAACAGGCCGGATAGTTCCGGCGGCTGAGGATAACAGGCGTTGGAACAACGCCTGTTATCCCTTATATGGGTAAGGATGAAACGCTATGAAAAAACGCAGTTTTAGAAAACAGAGCGCAGCCGCATGGCTGCTGATGCTCCCGGCGCTGGCGATCTACGCGTGGCTTGTGCTCATTCCCACGGTGCAGACCTTTTATATCAGCTTGACCGACTGGGAGGGCATCGGGCCCAAAACCTGGGCCGGCCTCAGCAACTATATCCGGATTTTTTCCGAAACCGAGTGGCCGGCGATCTGGGCGGCGCTGAAAAACAACCTGATCTGGTTCGCCGTGGCCGTCACCATCCCCATCTGGATCGGGCTGTTTCTCGCAAATATCCTGGTGCGCGGCCGCGTCAAGGGCGGGAAATTCTTTCAGATGGTCTACTTTATGCCCCAGGTGGTCTCCATGATCGTCATAGCAATCGCGTGGAAGTGGCTGTTCAACCCGCTTTTTGGCCCTCTCAACGAGATTCTGGGGTGTTTCGGGCTGCACAGCAAGGCGGGGCTGCTCAGCGGCAAAAGCACCGTGGTCTTCGCGCTGCTCTTCATCTATGTCTGGATGTCCTTTGGCTACAGCTGTCTGCTGTATACGGTGGCCATTGAAAACGTGGACCCGCAAATTTATGAGGCGGCAAGGCTGGACGGCGCCTCCCCGGCGCAGGAGTTTTTCCGGATCACTGTCCCCTGTGTCCGCGGCACGACCACAACCATTACCCTGCTGATGATGATTTCCTCCTTCAAGGCGTTTGACCTGGTATACTCGCTGACCAACGGCGGGCCCGCGGGCAGCTCCAACGTGATTTCGCTGTACGCTTACAAGGAGGGCTTTATTTTCAGCCGGATGGGATACGCCTCGGCGGTAACGGTGACGGTATCCCTCCTGCTCCTGGGTCTGGCGCAGGGGTATCTTCATTTGCGCAAGCGGAAAGATGGGGAGGCGTCGGGAGATGAGAGGTAATTTGAGAAAGGTCTGGCAGTATGCGGCGCTGATTTTTTTCGCGCTGCTGATCCTTCTGCCGTTTCTGTTCATGCTGGCCACCTCCCTGCGCCCCATGATGGACCTTGCAAAAAACGGGGCCATGTCCCTGCCGGAATCCGTCAGCCTGGACAATTACAGCAAGGCGTGGGTCAAGGGCAGCTTCATCACCTATTACAAAAACAGCATCTGGATCACCGCCGCGACCGTGGGCATCCTGCTGGCGTGCGTCCTGCCGGCCTCCTATGCGCTGGTATTTCTCCGGGCATGGGGGAAAAGGCTTGTGCTGGCGCTGATTCTGTTCGGCCTGATTATTCCGTTTGAGCAGATCATGTTCCCCCTGTTCACCAACCTCCGGTCCTATCATCTGATCAACACGTCCTGGTCTGTCATCCTGCCCCAGGTGGCCCTGGGCATCCCGGTGGGCATCATGCTGATGAAAAACTATATGGCGGGCATACCGGACGAAATCATCCAGGCGGCCCGGATCGACGGCGCGTCCGAGGCGGCGGTGCTGCTGCGCATTGTGGTCCCCATGACAAAGCCGGTCATCAGCACCCTGCTGGTGTTCTTCACGATCAGCAGCTGGAACAGCTTCATGCTTCCCAACATCATGCTGCAAAAGCCGGAAGCACAGACTCTGACCGTGGGGCTGAACTACTTCAAGGAATCCAACTCCGCGGACTTCCCCTTGATGATCGCCGCGGCATTCGTGGTGGCGCTGCCTGTTTTGCTGGTCTATGTAATTTTCCAGAAGAGGATTACAGAGGGGATGCTCGCAGGTTCATTAAAAGGATAGGGGGCATATCTGGCATGAAAATCACTGTAATCGGGGGCGCCGGCGTCCGCACCGTAACCTTCATCGCGGGCCTGCTTGACCGCTATCAGGCGCTGGACATCCGGGAGGTCTCCCTGTATGACATTGACGCCGGAAAACTGCCGGTTATCGGGGAATTATGCCGGCATATCGTTCGCAAAGCGGGCGCGTCCCTCCGCGTCAGCGCCACGTCCGATTTGCGCGGCGCCCTTGCGGGCGCGGACTATGTGGCGGTCACCATCCGTTCCGGCGGAGACCGCTCCCGCGTGCTGGATGAGGAAATCGCCGTCCGCCACGGGGTAATCGCCCAGGAAACCACAGGAGTCGGCGGCTTTTTTATGGCGGTGCGCACCATTCCTGTTTTGCTGGAATACTGCCGGATCATCCGGGAGGTGTGCCCCAACGCCTGGATCTTCAATTTTTCCAATCCCAGCGGCCTGGTCACCCAGGCCCTGGCGGACGCGGGGTATCGCCGGATTGTGGGAATCTGCGACGCCCCCAGCAACGTAAAGTCCCGTATGGCGGCCAGGCTCGGGCTGGATGAGGAGGCGCTGCATCTAAAAATGTTTGGCCTGAACCACCTGTCCTGGATACAGAGCGTGCAGGCTGGCGGGAAGGAGCTTCTGCCGCGGCTGTTGTCGGACGACTCCTTTCTGGACAGTATTCCTGAATTTTCGGTTTTTGACCACGATGTCCACCGTCTCACCGGTTGCCTGCCCAACGAATACCTGTACTATTACTACCACCGCGAGCGCGCCCTGCAAAATATTTTGTCGGCAGCCGTGCGCAGGGGCGAGCAGATCCTTCAGCTCAACCGGCAGATGTGGGCCGAGCTGGACGGGATGGATCTCCGCAGGGAACCGGAAGAGGCGCTGCAGACCTTTCTCTACTACATCCATCAGAGGGAGAACTCCTATATGTCGGCGGAAGCCGGCGGCAAAAAGGGCGCGGCCCCCGTCGTGCGCGGCGCGCTGCCGGTCCCCAAGAACATGGGCTACGCCGGCGTGATGCTGGACTGCATCCAGGGCCTGCAGTCTGACGCGCCCAGGGAAGTGGTGGTGTGCGTCCCCAATCAGGGCCTTCTCTCCTTCCTGCTGGAACGCGACATCGTCGAGGTATCCTGCCGCGCGGATGGGACGGGATTTCACCCGGAGGAGCTGAGCGGGCCCATTCCCGCGCACTGTGTCCAGCTGATCTCCACGATAAAGGCCTACGAGCGGAAAGCGGTTGAGGCCATCTGTTCACGCTCCGAGCAGCTGGCCGTAGAAGCGCTGACGCTGCATCCCCTGGTGTTTTCCTACTCGCTTGCCAAGGAATTGCTGCGCGATTATCAGGACACCTGGGGGAGCCTGTTCTAGGGACGCGCCTGTTTCCCACATCCGCCAAACCGCCGCCGGAAAAGCAAAAACCGCAGGAATACGCAAGGTATTCCTGCGGTTTTTCTGCGCAGCCAGCGCGATCTTCGCCGCACCCCCCTCTTGACAAGCGGCTCCAGTTCTGCTACAATTCAAATAGTTCAAAATAGAACTAAATGGAGGACTTCCCATGACAGAAGATTTTTGGGATAACGTGTTGCTGCTCAAGGGGCTGTACGGCCAGGCCCTGGACCCGGTGGCCCAGCGCTGGGCCCTCACCCGGATGGAGCTGGACCTGCTGCTCTTCCTGCACAACAACCCCGGCCACGCCACGGCGGCGGAGGCGGTCCGGCTGCGCCAGTGGTCCAAATCCCACGTCTCCGCCGCTGTCCACTCGCTCAGGGCCCGCGGCCTGCTGGACGTCCGGCACCCCCAGGGCAACCGCAAGACCCTCCGGCTCACCCCCCTGCCCGCCGCGCAGCCGCTTCTCCGGGACGGCGCTCAGGCCCAGCGGGCCTTCTTTCAGGCCATGCGCCGGGGCTTCACCCCCGAGGAGGAGCGCGCGCTGGACGCCATCGCGGAAAAAATCGCCCGAAACATCCGGGACGCCATGAAAAAGTGAGGTCTTTCTGTGTTAACCTTTGTCGTCTGCTTTCTGGCCGGCATCGGCGCCGGCCTGGGCACCGGTTTCGCCGGCATGAGCGCCGCCGCCGTCATCAGCCCCATGCTCATCACCTTCCTGCACGTGGAGCCCTATGAGGCGGTGGGCGTCGCCCTGGCCAGCGACGTGCTGGCCAGCGCCGTGTCCGCCTGGACCTACGGCAGAAACAAAAACCTGGATATCAAAAACGGCCTGGTGATGATGGCGTCCGTGCTGTGCTTCACCCTGGCAGGCAGCTGGGTGTCCAGCCTGGTGCCCTCCTCCGCCATGGGCGGCTTCTCCACCTGGATGACCCTGCTGCTGGGCGTCAAATTCATTGTCAGGCCGGTGATGGCCACCAAGGAATCCATGGCGGCCGTGAGCCCCGGAAAGCGGGCGGCGCAGTCCGTCCTGTGCGGGATGCTCATCGGCTTCATCTGCGGCTTCGTGGGGGCCGGCGGCGGCATGATGATGCTGCTCATCCTCACCTCCGTGCTGGGCTACGAGCTCAAAACCGCCGTGGGCACCAGCGTATTCATCATGACCTTTACCGCCCTCACTGGAGCCCTGGGGCACTTCGCCATCGGCGGTATGCCCGATCCGGCAGTGCTCGCCCTGTGCGTGCTGTTCACCCTGCTGTGGGCCCGTGTCGCCGCCCGCTTCGCCAACAAGGCCAGCCCCATTGTCCTCAACCGGGCCGCCGGCGTGGTGCTGGCGGTGCTGGGGGCGGCAATCCTGGCGGTAAACTGCCTGGCCTGAACGAAAGAAGCTCCCACCGCTTTGCGGTGGGAGCTTCTTATTCGTATCAGCCCTCGTCCTCAATGAGGCCGTAGCCGCCGTCGTTGCGCTTATATACCACGGCGAACGCGCCGCCGTCCTCCTCCTTGAAGGCGTAGAAGGAATGGCCCAGCAGGTCCATCTGCAAAATGGCCTCGTCCACCGTCATGGGTTTGATGGGGAAGCGCTTGGTGCGCACAACGTGGAACTCGTCCTCCTCCACGTCGGGCACGAAGGAGGTCTCCTCCGCCGCCTCGGGAGGGGTGAACGCCCCGGTGCGCAGCCGCTTCTCCAGGCGGGTCTTGTGCTTGCGCAGCTGGCGCTCCATGGAGGTGACCGCCGCGTCCACCGACGCGAACATATCCGACGTGCTCTCCGCCACCCGGAGGATGGTGCCGCCGGAACGGATGGTGAGCTCCACCTTGTTCCGGTCCTTCTCCACAGAGAAGACCAGATTGGCCTCCGCCTCGTTTTTGAAGTAACGGTCCAGCTTGCCTACCTTTTTCTCGGCATAGTTGTGCAGGGATTTGGGCAGGTTGACCTTTTTGTCTGTGAACGTGAACTTCATGTGCTCAGCTCCTTTCGGTTGGGGGCAGGCCCCCTCGTATTTGTATTATAGCACAATTGCACACAATTAGGCAATTCTTTTTTTGTCTCTTTTTACTTGGCGGGCGAGAATCTTCACACCGGCCCGAATTGGGACAGGCACGGCGGCGGGAGGAGGCGCATAGCCGTGGTTAGGGGCCCCTCCCGGGCGGCCCCGCCTCAAACCAGGAGAAAGAGAGGGACATGGAATGAAGGAATTGTTGGTAAACCGGCTGGCCCGGCTGCTGTGCGTCAAGTCCCTGGTGACGCTGGCGCTGACGGCGGTATTCGCCGTGCTGGCCCTGCGGGATCAGGTCGGCCAGGATTTCATGACGGTGTACACCGTCATCATCGCCTTCTACTTCGGCACCCAGCTGGAGCGGGCGGCACAGAAAGGGCATGGTGGGGCATGAAACCGCTCCAATGCATTTTCACGCAGAGCGACTGCTACAAAACGGGGCGGACCATCCGGCCAAAGGGCGTGATGGTCCACTCCACCGGGGCCGACAACCCGTGGCTCCGGCGGTATGTCCAGCCCGCGGCCTCCGCCCCCGGCCAGGCGGCGCTGCTGGCCGCCCTGGGGGAAAACAAAAACGGAAACCACTGGAACCGCCCCGATGTCAATGCCTGCGTCCACGGCTTCATCGGGAAGCTGGCGGACGGCAGCGTGGCGGCGGTGCAGACCCTTCCCTGGAACCACCGGGGCTGGCACGCGGGGAAAGGAACCAGCGGCAAGAGCGCCAATGACACCCACATCTCCTTCGAGATGTGCGAGGACGGGCTGGACGACCCGGCCTATTTCCAGCGGGCATACCGCACCGCCGTCCAGCTCACCGCCATGCTGTGCCAGACCTACGGGCTGGACCCGCTGGCGGACGGGGTGATCATCTGCCACCAGGACGGCTACCGCCGGGGGGTGGCCTCCAATCATGGGGACATCTACAACTGGTTCCCCCGGTTTGGGTTTGACATGAACGACTTCCGGGCCGGTGTCGCCCGGATTGTAAACGGCGGCGAACAGGAGGAGGACGACGACATGACCTACTACAAAACCCTGGCGGACGTGCCCGAGTGGTACCGTCCCTCGGTGGAAAAAGCGATGAAGGCAGGCGCGCTCCACGGCACGGGAAGCGGAGAGCTGGACCTTTCTGAGGACCTGTGCCGGACGCTGACAGTGCTGGACCGGCTGGGCCAGCTGGGAAGCGCGCAGCCGTCGTGAGCCGCGCGCCGCAAGCAGGCGCAGCGTAACGTCAAAGCCGCTGTGAGCCGCAGCGCGGCGGCAAAAACGTCCTCCCAGGCCATCTGGGAGGACGCAATTTCTCTCTTGACTTTTATGATTAAAAGTGTTAGAGTATCCCCAGTACGAAAGGGGGGCTGTGCATGAACCGCCGGAACGATGGGTATGGCTATTACCGCTATTATCATAGCGGCGTTTTGTCATGCCCTTGAGCGGCGGTGCGGCATAGAACCCGTGCGGCGGCCCTTGAGGGGGCCGCATTTATTTTGCGCATAAAGGAGCGAATCTGCCATGGTAGTTATTATGAAGCGGGAATTCTCCCCCGAACAGCTGCAATCCGCCATCCGCGCCATGGAGGCGGGCGGCGTGCGGGTGATGGTGTCCCAGGGCAGCGAGACCACCATTCTCGGCGCGGAGGGCGACGCGGGCGGGCTGAATCAGGAACAGCTGGCCCAGCTGCCCGGCGTGGAGCGGGTGATGAGGGTGAGCGAGCCCTACAAAAAGGCCAACCGCAAGTACCACCCGGACGACTCGGTCATTGAGATCGGCGGCGGGGTCAAAGTCGGCGGGAACAAGCTGGCGGTCATCGCCGGCCCCTGCTCGGTGGAGAGCGAGGAACAGATTCTGGGGGTGGCCCGGTCCGTCCAGGCGTCCGGGGCCGCCGCCCTGCGGGGAGGCGCGTACAAGCCCCGCACCTCCCCCTACGCCTTCCAGGGCAAGGGGGTGGAGGGCGTCCTCCTGCTGGACGAGGCCAGGAAGGCCACCGGCCTGCCCATCGTGTCCGAGCTGATGAGCGCCGACCAGCTCCCCCTGTTCGAGGAGGCGGTGGACGTGATCCAGATCGGGGCCCGGAATATGCAGAACTTCGACCTGCTCAAGAAAGTGGGCCGCGTCAACAAGCCCGTCCTGCTCAAGCGGGGCCTGTCCTCCACCATCGAGGAGTGGCTGATGAGCGCAGAGTATATCATGGCGGGGGGCAATCCCAATGTGATCCTGTGTGAGCGGGGCATCCGCACCTTTGAGACCTACACCCGCAACACCCTGGACCTGTCGGCGGTGCTGGCGGCGAAGCGGCAGAGCCACCTCCCCGTGGTGGTGGACCCCTCCCACGCCTGCGGCAAGGCCTGGATGGTGGAGCGCATGGCCATGGCGGCGGTGGCCGCCGGGGCGGACGGCCTCATCATCGAGGTGCACAACGACCCCGCCCGCGCCCTGTGCGACGGGGCCCAGTCCGTCACCCCCGAGCAGTTCGGCGCTATTATGGACAAGCTGCGGACGGTTGCCGCCTGCGTGGGCCGGGAAATGTGAGGGCGGGCAGTCGAAATAGAACAAGCGTTTCACGTGAAACGCGGAGGTGTTTGACATGAAAAAAATCTTAGTGGTAGGCCTGGGCCTCATCGGCGGCTCACTGGCCATGGCCCTCCAGGGCTTTGAGGATTTCGAGGTGGTGGGGGCGGTGCGCTCCCAGTCCACCTATGACAAGGCCGCGGCCCGCCGCGCGGCGGACCGGCTCACCTTCGACCCGGCGGCGGAGCTGCCCGGGGCGGACGTGGTGGTGCTGTGCCAGGACCCGGCGGGCATCATCGGCTTTCTCCAGGAGCACAGGGACCGCTTCAAGCCCGGCTGCCTCATCTGGGACGTGTGCGGCGTCAAGACCGCCATGATGGAGGCGGCGAAGTGCCTGCCGGACGGGGCGGACTTTATCGGCTGCCACCCCATGGCGGGCAAGGAGGTGTCCGGCATCGACAACGCCGAGGCCACCCTGTTCCGCAACACCCACTTCATCGTCACCCCCGGCCCCCGCTCCACCCGGGAGCACCTGGACCTGCTGCGGCGCATGGCGGAACACTGCCGGTTCGGCGATGTCATTGAAACGACGCCGGAGCGCCACGACGAGATGATCGCCTACACCAGCCAGCTCATGCACGTCATCGCCGTGTCGGTGTGCGACAACGACGAGCTGTTCTCCTGCCAGGGCTTTGAGGGGGGCTCCTTCCGGGACTGCACCCGGGTGGCGGCCCTGGACCCGGCCATGTGGACCCAGCTGTTCATCCTCAACGCCCCCGCCCTGTCCAGGATAGCGGCCCAGCTGGAGGAGCGGATTCACCAGTACCGGACGGCCATTGAGGCGGGCGACCGGGAGGCCCTGAACGCCATGCTGGCCCGCGCCTCCGGCCGGAAGAAGCAGATTAATCTTGAGCGGGCCCGGGGCGACGACGTGCGCCCCTCCTTCTGAAAATCTTAAATTGACGGGGCTGCCGTTCAATGGTAAACTGGGGAAAATCGTATGGGGAGGTCTGTTCCCGTTGGACAAAAAACTGTTTCGCAGCCTGCTGCTGCTCATTACCTACACCGTGGTGCTGGTGGCGGTCATCGTCAAGCTGGACGGAGTGGCGGACTGGCTGGGCGGGGTGCTGGCCGCTTTCCAGCCCCTCATCATCGGGGCGGCCATCGCCTTTATCCTCAACCGGCCCTGCTCCTTCTTTGCCCGCCTGTTTGAAAAAGTCCTGCCGGAAAAGGTCCGCCGGGCCTCCCGGCCCCTGGGCGCCGCCGCCGCCTATCTGGCGGTCGCCGCGTTCCTCACCGCCCTGGTGGCCCTGGTGGTGCCCGAGCTCACCCACAGCATCGAGACGTTCATCGGCAACCTCAACGCCTACGCCGCCAACTTCCAGGAGCTGTTCGACTGGGTGGCGGCCAAGCTGGACCTGGAGCAGCTGGCCAGCCTGGACCTGTCCTCCGGCATCAGCGAGTCGCTGCAAAAGCTGCTCACCGGGGCGCTGGACACCCTGACCAACACCCTGCCCCACCTGATCGGCATGACCAGCGTGCTGATCTCGGCGGTGGTCACCGGGGTGATCTCCCTGGTGTTCTCCATCTATATGCTGTCCGGCGCGCCGCGGCTCACCGCCCAGTGCCGCCGGCTGGTGCGGGCCTACCTGCCCCAGAGGGCGGCGGACACCGTGCTCCGCGTCACCCGCCTCACGGCGGACACCTTCTCCAAGTATATCAACGGCCAGGTGGTGGAGGCCTGCATCCTGGGGGGACTGTGCTTCCTGGGTATGTGCGTGTTCCGCTTTGACTACGCCCCTCTCATCTCCGTGGCAGTGGGTGTGTTCGCGCTGATTCCCATCGCCGGGGCCTATCTGGGGGCGGTGCTGGCGGTGCTGCTGCTGGTGATGATCGACCCCTGGCAGGCGGTGTGGTTCCTGGTGTTTCTGGTGGCGCTCCAGCAGCTGGAGGGCAACCTCATCTACCCCCGGGTGGTGGGCACCACCATGGGCCTGCCCGGCATCTGGGTGCTGGCGGCGGTCACCGTGGGCGGCTCCCTGCTGGGGCTTATCGGCATGGTGGTCAGCGTCCCGCTGGCGGCGGTGGCCTACACCCTGCTCAAGCAGGACCTGCGCGCCCGAACGCCCGCCCCCGCCCCGGAGGGAAAAGACACCCCGCCGGAGGGCTGATTTTCACTCATATTCCTGGGACAAACCCCATATGATGGTTCCATCAAGACAAGGGAGATGGTTCCATGGCATATGAAGGCGGCCTGTCCGCCCCCCACCATGTGGTGATCGAGGAGCGCAGGAGCCTCACGGTGTCCGGCGTGGAGGACGTGGAGCGGTTTGACGAAACTTCCATCGTGCTGTCCACCTCCAAGGGCACCATGGTGGTGACAGGGGAAAACCTGCATATCGAAAAGCTGTCCCTGGACGGGGGCGACCTGAAGGTGGAAGGGGACGTGGACGCCGTCACCTATGAGGACGACGGCGCCGGCCGCGGCGGCTTCTTCTCCCGCCTGCTGCGCTGACCATGTATGTGGACGTGGCGGACCAGGCGCAGGTCTTTGGGCTGGCCCTCCTGCTGGGGGCCGCGCTGGGCCTCGTCTACGACGGGATGCGCGCACTGCGCCGGAGCCTGAAGCTGCCCTGGCTGGCCTTTCTGCTGGACCTGCTGTTCTGGCTGTGCGTCACCGCCGCCCTGTTCGCTTTCACCCTGCTGCGGGACGACGGGCGCGTGCGCATCTACCATATGGCCGCGGCGGCGCTGGGCGGCGGGCTGTATTTCCTCACCCTCAGCCGGCTGGTGCTGCCCGCGCTGCTCTGGCTGGCTGCGCGGGTCCGGGCACTGTGGCGGCTGGCCACCGCCCCTGTCCGCCGGGCGGGGCGGTGGACAAAAAAATTTTTGAAAAATCAAAAAAACCTCTTCCAAAATTGGCTCAATTGGTATAAAATAAATGTGTTGTACCGTTTCGCCGGAAACAGGGAGGAGGGTGCGGGCCGTCATGAAACTGAAACGGGCCGGAATGGCCACAAAACTGCTGGTGCTGGTGCTGCTGGCCGCCGTGGCCATCGCCCTGCTGTCCACCCACGCCCAGCTCAACGCCGCTCAGCAGGACCGGGACGCGCTGAGCCGTCAGGTCCAGGAGCAGCGGGAGGCAAACGCCGCGCTTCAAGACGGCATCGACCACAGCGGCGACCCTGACTACCTGGCCGACATCGCCCGGACCCGCCTGGGCCTGGTGGAGCCGGGGGAGATTGAGTTCGTGGACTCCAGCAAGTAAAAATCCTACATTATTGAGAGGGACAAAAGAGATTTATGGGGATTGAAGTTGGTTCTATCTTGGACGGGAAGGTGACAGGGATCACCAAATTCGGCGCGTTCGTCGCGCTGCCCGGCAACCGCTCCGGGCTGGTACATATCTCGGAGATCGCCTACACCTACGTCAACGATGTGCACGACCTGCTCTCCGAGGGGCAGGAGGTCAAGGTGAAGGTGATCGGCATTGATGACAGCAACCGTATCAACCTGTCCATCAAGCAGGCCCTGCCCCCGCCGCCCCGCCCGGAGCGCCGGCCCGGTCCCCGGTCAAACGAATCCGGTTTCAGCCCCCGCCCCGAGGGGGAGCGCCGGCCCCAGGGACGCCGGCCCGCCCCTGGCCGTGGTTTCACCCCAGAGCCCTCCCAGCCCAGGGGCCCCGCCAGCTTTGAGGACCAGCTCAAGCAGTTTATGCAGAGCTCCGACAGCAAGCTCTCCGAGCTTCACATGAACGAAAAGCGGGGCAGCCGCCGGGGCGGGAGAAAATAAGCCAACACAAGGGGACGCAGATGCGTCCCCTTGCTTTTTTGAGAAGCGCGCAGCGGTCAGCCTGACCACAGACAAGGAGGCACCCCTATGCTCATCATCAACGGCGTTGTCCACACCATGGACGCGGGCACCATCCCCAGCGGCTTTGTGCTGGTCAAGGGCAGCCGCATCGCCCAGGTGGGTTCCATGGCCGACCTGCCCCAGGACGGGGAGCCGGACCGTCTCATCGACGCCCGGGGCGGGCATATCCTCCCCGGCTTCATCGACGCCCACTGCCACGTGGGCCTCTACGGCGCCTGCGCCCCCGAGGATGATCTGAACGAGTCCCCCGCCTCCTGCACCCCCCAGCTCCGGGCGCTGGACAGCGTGGACCCCTTCAACCCATACTTTGAGGAGGCCCGCCGGGCCGGGGTGACCTGCGTGCTCACCGGCCCAGGCTCCGCCAACCCCATCGCGGGACAGTCCGTGCTTCTGAAAACGGCGGGCACGGTGATCGACCAGATGGTGGTGCGCGCCCCCGCCTCCATGAAGTTTGCCCTGGGGGAAAATCCCAAGCGCGTCCATCAGAAGGACGGCCCCGCCACCCGTATGGCCTCCGCCGCCCTGATCCGGGAGCAGCTGGCCAGGGCCGCGGACTACGAGTTCAAGTGCGCCCGCGCCCAGGCGGACGGCCAGCTGGACGGCCCGGAGTTCGACGCCCAGCTGGACGCCCTGCGCCCGGTGGCGGCGGGCCGCCTGCCCGCCCATTTCCACGCCCACCGGGCGGACGACATCGCCACCGCCCTGCGCATCAGCCGGGAGTTCGGCCTGGACTGCGTCATTGTCCACGGCACCGAGGGCCACCGCATCGCGGACTTTCTGGCCAGGGAGGGGGCGCCCGTCATCACCGGGCCCTTCCTCACCGACCGCTCCAAGCCGGAGCTTGCCCGCCTCACCATGGAAAACACCGCCATTCTGGCCCGGGCGGGGGTGCAGGTGGCCATCTGCACCGACCATCCGGAGACTCCCATCTCCCTGCTCCCCTTCTGCGCCGCCCTGGCCGCCCGGGCGGGGATGGATGAGGAGGACGCCCTGGCCGCCATCACCATCAACGCCGCCAATATCCTGGGGGTGGGCGACCGGCTGGGCTCCCTCTCCCCCGGCAAGGACGCGGACATCGTGGTCATGGACGGCCACCCCTTCCACTGGCGCACCCGCGCCACCCACGTATTCATCGACGGACAGGAGGTCCTTTAAATGATTCGGGAAATCGAGGCAAAAGCCCTGTCCGATGCTGTCCGGGCGCTGTGCATCCAGGCCAACACCATCCTCCCTCACGACCTGCGGAACGCCATCTGTTCCGCCCAGGAGCACGAACCTTCCCCCGTGGGACAAGCCATCCTGGGCGACCTGGTGGAGAATTATGAGTTTGCCGAAGCCAGGGGTCTGCCCATCTGCCAGGATACGGGGATGGCTGTGGTGTTTCTGGACTGGGGGCAGGACTGCCATCTCACCGGCGGCTCCCTGGAGGAGGCGGTAAACGACGGGGTGCGCCGGGGCTACCTGGAGGGCCATCTCCGGCTGAGCGTGGTGGGCGACCCCCTGCGCCGGGCCAATACCCGCGACAACACCCCCGCCATCCTCCATCTGCGGATGGTACCGGGAGACCGGGTGGATATCACCGTGGCCCCCAAGGGCTTCGGCAGCGAGAATATGACCAGGCTCCGTATGTTCAACCCCTCCGTCAGCCAGCAAGAGATCGAGGACTTCATCGTGGACTGCGTGTCCCAGGCCGGGTCCAACCCCTGCCCTCCCGTGGTCATCGGCGTGGGGCTGGGGGGCACGTCGGAGGTTGCGGTGGAGCTTGCCAAGCGGGCCCTGCTGCGCCCCGCCGGGGAGCGCCACCCCGACCCCGTCTACGCCGCCATGGAGGGGCGCATTCTGGAGCGGGCCAACCGGCTGGGCATCGGCCCCCAGGGGCTGGGGGGAGCTACCACCGCCCTGTCCGCCGCCATCCTCACCCAGGGGACGCATATTGCGGGGCTGCCCTGCGCGGTGAATCTGGGGTGCCATGTGACAAGGCACGCGCATATCGTTCTCTAACGGCACAAACGCATACAAGGGATTTACAGTTACTTTTATTATGGATAAGAACAGGTGCACAAAATGATTATGCTGAAACAAATCATGCCGATTGAAAATCCAAGCCTCTACAAACTGCATGTTGCAAAGTACAATGGCGAAACGAACCCCCTTGATGATTTTATCAACAATTTCGAGAACTGGGTCAATTGGAATTCTTGGCGCGGCAGTAAAAATCGGTTTAACCGGCAGTTTGTCATCTCCTTTATGGATTTTTACCCTCAGAGAGGAACATTTTTATTCGGCGGCATTTTTGAAGTATTAAACACTTACTCAGACCATTATGACGTCCAGCTTTGTGAGCTTTACAAGGAATTTATTGGAAGATTAGAGGTATCAAATATTATCACGCAACGGGGAAGCGCTTTCTATTTTGAAAATCATTACGATAAAATAGAAGTGGTAGAAATTTTAGACAAATCCTATTCCAGCCATGTATTTCCCGGCTATGAGTACATTGACTACGCTTTTTCCTCCATGAAGAACATTATAAATCGCGAGCCCCCGGGTTGGAAAAGCGCATTGGAAAATGTCAAGGGCGTCTATATGCTTACCGATCTGCAAAACGGCAAACGATATATCGGTTCCGCCTATGGGAACAGCGGGATCTGGTCCCGGTGGAGCCAATATTGCGCGAACGGCCACGGCGGCAACAAAGAGCTTGTGGATCTGGTCTCTCAAAACGGGTACGAATATGTGGAAAGGAACTTTAAATTCACGCTCCTTGAAATACATCCGATGTTCACCACAGACGATTTCATCATACTGCGGGAGAGCTATTGGAAGGATGTCATGATGACCCGGAATGAAAAATATGGTTACAACGCAAATTGACTGGATAAATACGTTCCTATTTCTTACCTTCTATGATATACTATGAAAACCACAGATTTTATTTAGGAGGTTCTTCCAATGTAAATAACCATTTTTCCAGATAACCAATCAAAATAGGAGGAACCTATGTCACAATACGAATCCGAAATCAAGCGGCGGAGAACCTTCGCCATCATCTCCCACCCCGACGCGGGCAAAACCACCCTGACGGAGAAATTCCTGCTCTACGGCGGGGCCATCGCCCAGGCCGGGGTGGTGAAGGGCAAGAAGAACGCCCGGGCCGCCACCTCCGACTGGATGGAGATTGAGAAGCAGCGGGGCATCTCCGTCACCTCCTCGGTGATGCAGTTCCAGTACGAGGGCTTCTGCATCAACATCCTGGACACCCCCGGCCACCAGGACTTCTCCGAGGACACCTACCGCACCCTCATGGCGGCGGACAGCGCCGTCATGGTCATTGACGCCGCCAAAGGCGTGGAGGCCCAGACCCGGAAGCTGTTTAAGGTGTGCCGCCTGCGGGACATCCCCATCTTCACCTTCATCAACAAGATGGACCGGGAGGCCCGGGACCCCTTCGAGCTGTGCCAGGAGCTGGAACACGAGCTGGGCATCGACACCTACGCCGTCAACTGGCCCATCGGCTGCGGCAAGGCGTTCCAGGGGGTCTACGACCGGGAGCGGAAGCGCATCATCCACTTCACCTCCAACGGCGGCTCCAAGGCCGCCACCGCCACCGAGATCGCCCTGGACGACCCGGCGCTGGCCTCTCTCATCGGCCAGGGCTACCGCGACCAGCTCAACGACGAGATCGAGCTGCTGGACGGGGCCTCCTGCGAGTTCGACATGGACCGGGTGCGCCACGGGCAGCTCTCCCCGGTGTTCTTCGGCTCGGCGCTGACCAACTTCGGCGTGGAGCCCTTCCTGGAGGACTTCCTGCGCATGACCACTTCTCCCCTGCCCCGGACGGCGGGAGAGGAGCTCATCGACTCCTTCGACGACGGCTTCTCCGCCTTCGTGTTCAAAATCCAGGCCAACATGAACAAGGCCCACCGGGACCGCATCGCCTTCATGCGGGTGGTGTCCGGCCGGTTCGACGCGGATAAGGAGGTCTACCACGTCCAGGGGGGCAAGAAGCTGAAGCTCTCCCGGCCCCAGCAGCTCATGGCCGCGGAGCGGGAGATCATCGAGGAGGCCTACGCCGGGGATATCATCGGCGTGTTCGACCCCGGCATCTTCTCCATCGGCGACACCCTGTGTATGCCGGGGCACAAATTCCAGTTCGACCCCATCCCCACCTTCGCCCCCGAACACTTCTGCCGGGTGCGGCCCCTGGACACCATGAAGCGCAAGCAGTTTCTCAAGGGGATGGAGCAGATCGCCCAGGAGGGCGCAATTCAGATATTCAAAACCCCCTACTCCGGCATGGAGGAGGTCATCGTGGGCGTGGTGGGCACGCTGCAATTCGACGTGCTGGAGTACCGCCTGAAAAACGAGTACGGCGTGGACCTGTACGCCGAGGGCCTGCCCTACGAGTACCTGCGCTGGCTCCACCACGACGGGGACGAGCCCCTGCGCTCGGACGAGCTCACCCTCCCCGGCGACGCCATGCTGGTGGAGGACTACCGGCAGAACCAGCTGCTGCTCTTCGCCTCCCAGTGGTCCATCAACTGGACGGCGGAGCGGAACAAATCCATCACCCTGTCCGAGTTCGGCGGGGCAAAATTCTGAGCGCGGAGCAGAACCCGGCGGGAGCCTTCCCACACCGGGTTCTGCTCATCATGCTTTGTGAGGAGGAATTCTGATGAACGCGCTGGTCATGAATTGCAGCCCTGTAAGAAATGGGGCGACCGCAGAGATTGTCAAAATTGCCGCCGGATGCCTGGGAGAACGATACGACACCAGAACCGTCTGCATCGACGATTTCCGGATCGGCTTCTGCAAGGGCTGCCGGACCTGCCACAGCACGGCGAAGTGCACCCAGAGCGACGATATGGAGCGGTTGATGGGCCAGTTTCAGTGGGCGGATATCATCCTGTGCGTCGCCCCCTCCTACTGGGCGGACATCCCCGGTCAGTTCAAGGCGTTCATCGACCGGTGCACCCCTTGGTGTAACACCCACGAGCCCCACGCCGCCATCGGCCCCGGCAAAAAGGGGTATTCCATCGCGCTGCGCACAGGGCCGAGCATGCGGGAATGTGACCGCATCATAGAGAGCCTCGCGCATTTCTACGGGCATCTGGAGATCGAATGCCGCGGCAGCCTCGGGCTGTGCGGCATAGAGGACAAACGGGCGGTGGCGCCGCGGAAGGACGAGATCACCGCGTTTTGTCGGACAATCTAGGCGTTTCCACGCTCACGCGCAGCTCCCCCCGCCCCACCTCTCCCCGCTCCCACAGCAGGGCCAGCACCTGATCGGCGCAGTCCGGGGGCAGTTCGATCCCCTCCGCCGCCAGGGAGAGCCCGCCCATTGAGCCGCCCTCATACAGCTCCACACTCCGCCCCCAGCGGCTTCCAACCGGGCCGAAGGCCGCGGTCACGTCCGCCCCTGCCGAGGGCGGGCTCACCGGCAGGCCGAACTTCGCCTGGAGATACCGGGCGTAGTCCTCCCCTCCCGGCACGTCGATGAGCAGCCCCCGCACCAGGGGGCACAGCCGCTCTGCTGCACCCGTAAGCTCGGGGCACAGCCGGGGGGCAGACAGCGCCACCCGGCCCCGGTTGGGCGGCACCCCTTCCGCTGCCAGCGCCCCCAGGGCCAGCACGTCCCCGCAGGCGCGCAACATGGGCAGGGGGTCTACCGGGCGCAGCAGCGCCAGCCGGTCTGCCCAGGGGAAGTCCGGCCCCAGGATCACCCGGCCCGCCCCGGCCCAGGCCAGGGCCCGCTCCGCGCGGCGCAGCCGCCGCGCCAGCCGCCAGGGGGCCAGCCCCTCCGGCGCGTACACCGTCCAGCGCAGGGCGGGCAGCGGGCCCAGCTCCGCCGCCTGCGCCCGTCCCCTCCCCTTTTCCCGGCTCCACACCAGCTGTCCCACCATGTCCATCCCTCCCACTGACACATATGCCCCCGGCCCGCCGGGCATGATGCCGTTCTTGTCACTCCCCGCCCTATCGTCATATTTTTTAACACCCTCCCCAAAAGCGCCAGAGGAGCTTGTACATTTCCCCGCTTGTTTTTCCCCGCCCTGTCTGATATAATTGGCGCAGACAAAACCGCTTGACAGCCCTGTAACAGCCCTGCCTGCCGCTAAGAAAAAGGGAGGTTCCCCGATGTCCATCAAAATCACCGCCACCAGCACCTGCGACCTGCCCGCCGAGCTGCTGGAGCGCTACCAGATCACCATGGTCCCCCTGTACGTCTCCTTCGGCGGAAACACCTGCCGGGACGGCGTGGATGCCAGCCCCGAAGACATTTTCCGCCATGTGGAGGGGGGCGGGCAGCTGCCTTCCACCGCCGCCGTCAATATCGCCGACTACCAGGTGCTGTTCGGCCGGCTCTCCCCCCAGTATGACGCGGTGCTCCATATCACCATTGGCAGCGAGTTCTCCTGCTGCTATCAAAACGCCCTGGTGGCCGCGGAGGACTACCCCAACGTGTACGTGGTGGACTCCCGCAACCTCACCGTGGGACAGGGCATCCTGGCCATCGCCGCCGCCGAGGCGGCGGAGCGCGGGGAGAGCATCGAAGCCATTCTCAAGCTGCTGGACAGCCTGACCGGCAAGGTGGACACCACCTTCGTGGTGGACAAGCTGGACTATCTGGCCAAGGGCGGGCGCTGTTCGTCGGTGGTGGCGCTGGGGGCCAACCTGCTGAAGCTCAAGCCCTGCATCGTGCTCTCCGGCGGCAGGATGACTGTGGGAAAGAAGTACCGGGGCGCTTTTGACAAGGTGCTCCCCGACTATGTCCGGGACCAGCTGACGGATAAGGATGTGGACCTGGACCGGGTCTTCGTCGTGCACACCCGATGCGATCCGGCCATCCCTGCCGCCATCTGTGAGCTTGTCCGGGGCTGCGGCTTCCGGGAGGTGTTCACCGCCGTGGCGGGCTGCACCATCTCCTGCCACTGCGGCCCCAACACTCTGGGCGTCATCTTTTTACGCAAGTAAAAGCTCAGCCCCGCCCGCTGGGCGGGGCTGCCGTTCCGGCCCCATATCTGGGCGTCATTTTCCTGCGCAAATAAAAGCGCATCCCCGCCTGTCGGGCGGGGATGCCGTTCCGGCCCCATATCTGGGCGTCATCTTTCTGCGCAAATAAAGGCTCAGCTCAGCCCCGCCCAACGGGCGGGGCTGCCGTTCCGGCTCCATGCCTGGGCGCCGTTTTCCGCACAAACAGGGGTTTATCCCCGCAAAGAACCCCCCGCCGGCGGCGCCGGCGGGGGGTTCTTATTTTATCCGGCGTTCTGGGCCAGCAGCTCCAGCGCCGCCTGGAGCTGCACGTCTCCCTCCCCGCCCAGCTCCGCATCCTCCGGCAGGGGCAGCTCCGCGTCGGGAACGATCCCCTCCCCGATGAGGGAATGGCCGCTGCCCGTGCAGTAGGTGGCGGTGGACAGCCCCGCCCCGCCGCCGTTGATCAGCGGGAAGGTCAGCTGGGAGTACCCCTTTCCGGAGGTCACCTCGCCCACGATGGGCGCGCCCACGCTCTCCCGCAGCTGGGCCGCCAGCAGCTCCGCCGCCGAGTAGGTGCTGGCGTTCACCAGCGCCGCCATGGGCAGGTCAACACAGTCCGCGTCCGACTGGGTCACCGACTGGAAACCCCACCGGGGCTTGTGGGTGAATACCGGGCCCTCCGGCAGCAGGTAATCCAGAATCCTCTCCAGTTCGGTGATGTACCCCCCCGGGTCGTTGCGCACATCCACGATGAGGCCGGCCGCCCCCTGCTCCAGCAGGGCGTCCACTTCCTGCCGGAAGCTGTCCGCCGAACCGGAGTAGAAGTTGTCCAGCTTGACGTATCCAATGTTCCCCTCCAGCATCCGCCCCTTGGCGGAGGAGTTGTGGAGGGTGGCCCGGGTGCAGACCGCCTCCCGGGTGGTTCCGTCCTCCCCCAGCAGGGTGAGCGACACCTGGGTGCCCGACTCTCCCCGGATGCGCTCCGAGCCCTCCTGGCGGGCCTCCCCGGCAATGGACTGGCCGTCCACCGCGGTGATCACGTCCCCGGCCCGGAGCCCTGCTTTCTCCGCCGGGCCCCCCTCCGTGACGGACAGCACCAGCAGCCCCTCCTCCCGGCTGGTGCCGTCCACCGTGACGCCGATGCCCACATAGCTGTTTGCCCTGCGCTCCAGGGTGGACTGGTAGTCCCCGGCGTTCAGATAGTACGACCAGCGGTCGCCCAGGCCGTCCACAAAGGCGTCCAGCCCCGCGTCCACCGCCCTGCCCAGGTCGGCTTCCGTGTCCACAAAGGCAAACCGGGCCAGCAGGTAGGTCTGCACCATCGCCATGCCGCCGCGCCCCAGCAGGGCGCACCACAGCCCCGTGGATAAAACCAGGGTGAACAGCACGGACATCAGGAGCTTTGCCCACACCGGCAGCCGTTTTTTCCTCCTGCCCGCCACGCGGGCGGCCTGTTCCTCCATATTCCATACCCCTCCTTGCAAATGATGAACGGGGGCGCGGGTGTATCCCCGCGCCCCCGGGCTTGTAATCCGTAAAATCCCTTGTTCCGGCGTCAACCGCCCTGCACCGTCTGGGTGTAGCCCTCGGACGTATAAGTAAAGGTCATGCCGGGATACAGCTTCAGCGCGCTGTTGCGCACACCGTTGATCCGCAGCTCAAAGTGGAGGTGATTGCCGGTGCTGCTGCCCGTGGTGCCCACATAACCGATGACCTGGCCTTTTTTCACCGTCTGTCCCTCCTGGAGCGGCGGGACGCGGCACTGGTGGGCATACAGGGTGGCATACCCGCTGCCGTGGCTGATGATGCAGTAATAGCCGTAAGAGGAGTTCCGGTTTGTGCCGATGGTGGTGACGATGCCGTCCTGGGCGGCATAGATGGGCGTACCGCTGGGGGCGGGGATATCCACGCCGCTGTGGCTGTGCCAGCGGCCGGTGATGGGATGGTTGCGCCCGCCGAACAGGGAGGACAGCTTATACCGGTTGGGCAGGGGCCAGTACCAGTTTCCGCTGGTCATATTCACCCGGTTCTGGGCCTCCAGCGCGGCCAGCTGGGCGGCGTACTTCCGCTCGGCCTCCTTCAGCTCCTTGTCGACCTTGGCCTCGTCCTCCGCCAGCTGCTTGGCCTCCGCCGCGTACTCGCTCTCGGAGGCGGCAATCTGATTGAGCAGCTTCTGGGCCTCCGCCCGCTTCTGCTCCAGCTCCGCCTTGCGCTCCTCCAGCTCCTGCTGGGCCGCCGCCTGGGCGTCCCGGTCCGCCTGCAGGGCCTCTCGGGCCATGGCCAGCTCCGCCTGGGTGGCGTTCAGCTCGTCAATGATCCGGTTGGAGTAGTCCATGATGTCGGTAATCATCATGGCGTAGTCCAGCATATCCGCGAAGCTCTTGGCCTCAAACAGGATGGACAGGTAGTTCACGCCCCCCGTCTCCTCCATCCAGCGCACCTGCTGGTAGAACTCCTGGTACTGCGCCTCCTCCTGAGCCTCCAGTCCGGCGATCTCCTGTTCCTTTTCGCCGATCTGGGTGTCATACCTGTCCAGCAGGGCCTGACTGGTACTGATCTCCTGCTCGGTGAGCAGCACCTGGTCCTGGATGATCTGCACCTGCTCCCTGGCCTTGGACAGGTCGCTGCGGATGGAGGCCAGCTTGGCTTCCGCGTCCTTCTTCTGGGCCTTGATCTCGCTCAGCTCATCCTTGATGTTCTGAATATCGCCCTTGGTCACGTCCGCCTGGGCAAATACGCTCAGCACCGGCACCAGCACCGACAGCAGCAGCGCCGCCGCCACCAGAATTACGATGATCCGCTGTGTCTTTTTATTCATGCCGTCCTCCTTTGTTCCGCCCGCGGCCCGTCAGACCTTCAGGAATTTGCGGATGGCGAAGCTGGAGCCCAGCGCGCCGATGATGGAGCCCGCCGCCAGGAAGGTCGTCAGCACCCGCTTCCAGATCTGTCCAAACCCCATCAGCGTGAACAGCGCGCCGGCGCCGTTTTCCGCCAGGGCCCTGCTCACCGCGCCATACACCCCCCACTGGAGGAAGAACGCCATCAGCGCCCCCATGAGGCCCAGCAGAAGGCCCTCAATGATAAAGGGCCAGCGGACAAAGCCGTCGGTGGCGCCGCACATTTTCATGATGGCGATCTCCTCCCGGCGGGCAAAGGCGGCGAGCCTGGTGGTGTTGGAGATGATGAACAGGGACACCGCCGCCAGGATGCCAATCAGCACGTAAGCCAAGGCGGTGACGGCGTTGCGCACCGCCACAAAGCCCTCCGCCACCTTGCCCGCCGCCTGATAGTTGGCCACCCCGGGCAGGGCCTTCACCGCCTCCACCGTCTCGCTGAACCGCTCCAGGTCGATGACGTGGATGGACAGCCGGTCCCGCAGCACCTCGTCGGGCATATTGACGTACAGCCCCTCGCTCTCATGGCCCTTCAGGTAGTCCGCCTTGGCCTGCTCCCGGGTGATGAACTTGACCTCGCCCACATTGTCCATCTGCTTCACCTGTTCCATGAGGGTTCTGGCCTGCTCCGGGGTGAAATCCTCGTCGATGTAGGCCAAAAACTCGTTCTCCTCCTCCAGATGGCTGAGCATATCGTCCACGTTTACCGCCAGCAGGGAGAAGGAGCCCATGATGATCAGGCAGGCCACGATCATGCACACCGCGGCGAAGGACATCAGCCCGTGGGAGAAGATGCTGGTGAAGCCCTCTTTGATGAAATAGCCTAAGTTAAATCGTCTCATGCTCTGTAGTAGCCTCCCTGACCGTCCCGTATCAGTTCCCCGTCCTTGATGGCCACCACCCGCTTGGAGAAACGGTTGACCAGATCCCGCTCGTGGGTGACCACCAGCATGGTGGTGCCCATGGCGTTGATGCGCTCCAGCAGCGTCATGATCTCCAGGGAGCGCCGGGGGTCCAGGTTCCCGGTGGGCTCGTCGGCGATAATCATCTTCGGGTTGTTCACCAGCGCCCGGGCGATGGCCACCCGCTGCTGCTCGCCGCCGCTCATCTCGTTGGGGAACGCGTCCCCCTTGTCGTCCAGCCCCACCAGCTCCAGCACATAGGGGATGCGCTTGCGCATTTCCCGGCCGCTGGCGCCCACGGTGCGCATGGCAAACTCCAGGTTGCCCTGCACCGTCTTTTTCTCAATGAGCCGGAAGTCCTGGAAAATGACCCCCAGGGTGCGGCGCATATGGGGAATCTGCCAGCGCCGGATGTTGTTCAGATTGTAGCCGTTGACGATCACCCGTCCCTGGGAGGCGGTGATCTCCGCCGTCAGCAGCTTGATGATGGTGGACTTGCCCGACCCGGACGGCCCCACCAGAAACGCGAACTCCCCGTCCTCGATGCGCAGGTTGATCCCCTTCAGGGCCTTGGTTCCGTTGTCGTATTCTTTATGTACGTCGATCAATCGTATCATGGCCCACATCTCCATTGTTACCGCTTTGTAATCTATTTAGGTAGACGGAATCGCTTCCTATTATAGCCGCTGAGCCGCGCCCTGTCAACCGGAACGGCAAACTTCCCAAAAACCACCATAGAATTATGTAAACTTTTTGGAAACAAAAAAGTAACAGCCGCGCGCGAAGAAAGCCGCCCTTGGGGCGGCTTTCTTTTGTAGCAAAATGCGGTCAGGATTCAATCCCCCGGGAGACCAGATACTTCTTGACCATCAGCGCCACCTTGAAGGTGATGGCGTCGTCGAATTCCCGCAGGTCCAGCCCGGTGAGCTTCTTGATCTTCTCCAGCCGGTACACCAGGGTGTTGCGGTGCACAAAGAGCTTCCGGGCGGTCTCGGACACGTTCAGGTTGTTCTCAAAAAACTTGTTGATGGTAAACAGGGTCTCCTGATCCAGCGCGTCGATGGGGTTCTTTTTGAACACCTCGCGCAGGAACATCTCGCACAGGGTGGTGGGCAGCTGGTAGATGAGCCGCCCGATGCCCAGGTTCTCATAGTTGATGATGGAGCGCTCCGTCTCGAACACCTTGCCCACGTCGATGGCAACCTGGGCCTCCTTGTAGGCCCGGGCCAAATCCCGGATGTGGCCCACAATGGTGCCGATGCCCACCACGGTCTTGATCCCCAGATCCCGGGTGAGGGCGTCCTGGACGTTCTGGGCTATTTTGTGCAGGTCCCGGGCGTCCGCGTTCTCCCCCAGCTGCTTCACCAGGGCCACGTCTGTCTCGCTGACCGACAGCACAAAGTCTGCCTGCTTATCCGGATACAGGCCGGAAACCACATCCGCTGCAAACGCGTCGGGCGTGCCCAGCTGCCGCACCAGGATCACCGCCCTGGGCGTTTCGGACACAAAATGCAGCTCCTTGGCCCGGACGTAGATGTCCCCCAGCAGGATATTGTCGCACAGGATATTTTTCACAAAGGTGGCCTTGTCGTTCTTCTCCTCATAGTAGGTCTTGGCCCCGTTGAGGGCAATCACCGCCATGGAGCAGATGAGCGCGGCCCGCTCGTCCTCCCCGCGCACGAACGCCGCGTAGTCAAATTGGCCGCTCCAGCCGGGCAGCGCTTTGAAGGTGAAGCCTCCGCTGACCACCTGGGCGTCCTGCTCCGCCGCCAGCAGCGCCGCCGCGTTGCCCCACTTCTCCCCAATACACGCAAGCTCATTGCAGGCCACCACGGTGCCCTGCCCATCTATGACCCCAACGGCGCGGTCGGAACAGTCCTTCATCTGAAGAACGACGCTCTGAAATACCCTGCTGGACATTGCGCTTTCTCCTTTCTACGCGGCCAGGAATCCTTTACTCCGCCACTTTTTATGTGATTACACTCGTACTTATCTATTATATAGAGTTTCGTTGCCGATTTCAATAGTTTTCAAAAAAATTTTTGTGGAAACTGCCAAAAATTTTGGATCATTGACTGAAAACAACCTCCAGCTCTCTATCGTTCAGCGGCCTCCAGTCCCCTTTTGCCAAGCCCTCGTCCAAGACCAGCGGGCCGAAGCGCACCCGCTTCAGGTAGGTCACCGGCTTCCCCTGGGAGGCCAGCATCCGCTTGACCTGATGGTATTTCCCCTCCCGGATCGTGACATACGCCGCCCTCCCGCCGGGCAGGGGCTCCAGCTCCCCCGGCAGGCACGCCGTACCGTCCCCCAGCGTCACCCCCGCCCGGACGGCCTCCACATCCTCCCCGTCCAGCTCCCCATCCACCTCCACGTAGTACACCTTGTCCACGTGGCTTTTGGGGGCCAGCAGGCGGTGGGCCAGGGGGCCGTCGTTGGTGAGCAGCAGCAGGCCCTCGGCGTCCTTGTCCAGCCGTCCGGCGGGAAACAGGCCGATGTTTTGATACGCCTCCCCCAGCAGGTCCAGCACTGTGCGCTCTCCCGGCTCAGACGTGGACGATACCACGCCCGCCGGCTTGTGAAGCATCAGGTATACCGGCTCGGACGGGGGGATGGGAACGCCGTCCACCAGCACCAGGGCGGCCCCGTCCACCTTGCGCTCCGGCGCGCAGCATGGGACGCCCTCCACACTCACCCGGCCCGCCCGGACGAGCTCCCGGGCCTCCTTCCGGCTCCATTTCCCCGTGCCGGCCAGCCGTTTGTCCAGCCGCTCCATCCCGCTCCCCCCATCCTGTCCTATCATATTGACTGCCGCAGTTACATATTCTCTCTTGTCACCATCATCACGGGAGGTCGTAGTACCATGTTTATCGTCACAGCACGCATACCAAAGAAACGCCTGCTGTCTGGGGCGGCGGTCCTGTGCTGCTGCGGGCTGACGGCCGTCGCCCTGGCGCTGGCGCTGGGCGGGAAGGCGGTGTCCGCCTCGGCCGAGGTCAAGCGAATCAAGAGCAATGACGACCGGCTGGCCTACCTGAGCGGCCTGGGCTGGCAGGTGTCTGAGCAGCCCATCGCCACCGAGGAGCTGCTCATCCCAGAGGAATTTGACGACAGCTACCAGGGTTACCTGAAGCTCCAGGCCGACCAGGGCTTTGACCTCACCCAGTACCGGGGCAAGCGGGTGAAGCGGTACACCTATCAGCTCACCAATTACCCCAGCCAGGCTGAGCCGGTGCAGATCGCCCTGCTGGTCTACAAAAACCGGGTGGTGGGCGGACAGATCCAGTCGTCCTCCGGCAGCTTCCTCCACGGGCTGGCCATGCCGGACGGAAGTGCAGCCAGTCCGCAGCCCTCCCCCGCCCCGTCCCTTCCGGCCGCCACGAACACCATCTGACGCCGTCAACGCACCAAAACACGCAAATTATGTCCTTCAGAGGTGCTTTGACCATAAAACAAGGGAGGCGCGGGAAGCGCCTCTCTTGCTTCTATCTTGGGGGGAGCAGACACGGCGGAGCGGGTACGCCCTGCCCGCGCGGGCACAGCTCACAGCGCTCAGCTTGTTTGAACGAGGTTCCCGTGGAAGAACACGGCCTTCACATTCAGCGCTCCGTCCAGCACCACCGCGTTGGCCCGCTTCCCCGGCTCCAGGCTGCCCACCCGGTCAAAAATACCGATGGCCTGGGCGGGGTTCACCGCCGCGGCCCTCACCGCGTCCGTCAGGGGGATGCCAAAGGAGACGGCGGTTTTCATGCACGCCATCAGGTCGGTGGCCGAGCCGGCGATGGTGCCGTCGGCCAGGGTGGCCAGGGGGCCCTTGACGATGACGTTCTGGCCGCCCAGGTCGTACTCGCCGTCGGACATACCAGCGGCCCGCATGGTGTCGGAAATCAGCACCACCCGGTCCGCGCCGAACATCTTGAACACCGCCCGCACCACGCTGGGGTGGATGTGGATGCCGTCGGAAATCAGCTCCACCCGGCTCCAGGGGCTGTCCAGCGCCGCGCCCACCACGCCGGGGGCGCGGTGGGTGAAGCCGGGCATGGCGTTGAACAGGTGGGTGACCTGCCGGGCCCCGCACCGGAACGCTTCCATCGCCGTGTCATAATCCGCGGTGGTGTGGGCCACCGCCACGGTTACCTCCTCGGATACCTCGCGGATGAACTCCATGGCCCCCGGCACCTCCGGGGCTACGGACACCAGCTTCACCAGCCCCTCGGAGGCTTCCGCCAGCCGGCGCAGCATCGCCACGTCGGGGGCATGGAGCCAGTCCCCGTTCTGCGCGCCCTTCTTGGCCAGGGACAGGAACGGGCCCTCCAGGTTGATGCCCACCAGATCCGCGCCGGGGCGGCCCGCCCGCTTGTGCTCCGCCGCCGTGCGGCACACCTTCAGCAGCCGGTCCTCCAGCAGGGTCATCCCCGCCGGACAGATCTGGGTCACGCCCCGGGACAGCTCGTATTCCGCCATGGCCTGCAGGCCCTCCGGGTCGCCGTCGGAAAAGTCCGCGCCCTTGCAGCCGTGGAAGTGCACGTCGGTGAGGCCGGGGATCACATAGCAGCCCGCCGCGTCATAGCTCGCCGCATCCCGGCTGTCCGGGGTGAGCAGGGCGCCGTCAAAGCAGACGTCCCGCTCCACAAAGCCTTTTTGCAGGTCAAATACCCTGCCGCCGGTGATCTTCATGCCTTGTCCTCCATGAGCTTCGCCAGGGCGCTCTCATCGCCCACCAGGGTAACGTCCGGGTGGAGCTGAAGGATGGAGGCGGGCACCTCCGGGGTGATGGGCCCGCTGAACGCCTTCCACACGGCGTCCGCCTTGTCCGCGCCGCTGGCCACCACCAGGATCTTCCGGGCCTTCATAATGGTACCGATGCCCATGGTCAGCGCCTGCTTGGGCACATCGTCCGCGCTGGCGAAGAACCGGGCGTTGGCCTCGATGGTGCTCTGGGTGAGGTCCACCAGATGGGTGGCCGCCGGGAAATCCGCGCAGGGCTCGTTGAAGCCGATATGTCCGTTCCGGCCCAGGCCCAGCAGCTGCAGGTCAGCGTAGCCAAGGTCCGCCACCACCTGCTCATACCGGGCGCACTCCGCCGCCGGATCGGCGGCCAGCCCGCTGGGCACGTTGGTGTTCTCCACCGCGATGTCCACATGGTCAAACAGGTTGGTCTGCATGAAATAGCGGTAGCTCTGATCGTGGTCGGGGGCCAGGCCGTAGTATTCGTCCAGGTTCACGGAGCGGACTTCGGCAAAGCTCAGATCCCCCTGCTTGTTCCACTCAATCAGCTGCTTATAGGCCCCGATGGGGGTGGAGCCTGTGGCAAGGCCCAGCACACAGTCCGGCTTGGACACCACCTGGGCGGCGATCACCGCCGCGGCGCGGCGGCTCATGGCATTGTAATCCTTTTCGCAATAAATACGCATGACAAACACCTCTGTTAAAAAATTTGGTACGGCAGCCGCGTCCCGCGGTGGGGAAGTATGAGAGGCCTTTCCTGAACCGTGCCCCGCCCTGAGGCGGTCCACTTGGATAGATTGTATAATCCCCGCCCCCATTTGTCAATACGGCGGAGACTGGATTTTTCCAGAATCTATAAAATCGAAAAAATTTTCTCCCTCTCCGGGCAAACCTACAGGTGCTTGTCCGACAGGGCGTCGGCCACCAGCCTGCGCCGCGCCCGGCAGCCCTCCATGTCCCGGCGGCATATCTCGTTGAACAGCACGTCGGTGAGATAGAGCTGGGCCATGCGGGCGGCCACAGACCCCATCTGAAGGGGGCCCTCCTTGGCGCCGCACTCCAGCACAATGTCCGCCAGGGCCGCGCCGGGGGACTTGGGAAACCGGGTGATGAGAATGGTGCCCACTCCCCGTTCCCGGGCCATTTTCAGCAGATCCACCATGTCCCGGGTGGAGCCGGAGTAGGAGAAATACAGGATGGCGTCCCGCTGGGAGAGCAGCGCCGCCCGGATGGCCTGAAGATGGGAATCGTCCACTGAGTAGAAGTTCGGCATGGCGGTGGAAAACAGGTGGGCCGCCTCCTTGGCCAGAATGGCGGAGCCGCCCAGCCCCATGCACAGCACCCGGTCCGCCGCCACCAGCATATCCGCCGCCGCCGTGACCGCCGCCGGGTCAATCATGGCCAGGGTCTGGGTGATGGCGTCCACATCCGCCGCGCACAGCTTGCGGCACATCTCGCCCACGTTGTCCTCTGCGTCGATCTCGCCATACAGGGGGTTTGTGAGCCGCTGCCCCGCGCCCGCCCCGGCCACCGCCAGCTTGAACGCGCTGTAGCCCTTGTACCCCAGCCGCCGGCAGAAGCGGGACACGGTGGCCTCCGCCACCTCCGCCACCTCCGCCATTTCGGAGATAGACATGAACTGGCACTCCTGCCGCTGGAGCAGGATGTAGTCCGCAATTTTTTTCTCCGCCCCGGTCAGCTGATAGTACTCCCGGTTAATCCTTGTAAAGACGTCTCCGTATGCCATGCCGCCTCCTTTCCCCCGCCTCCGGGGCGGGAACGCCGCGTTTCACGCGCCTTGATATCACTGATCTTATCATACCCTGACTGCGGCGATTCCGTCAAGAGAAAAAGAGAAAGTTTCTTCCCATTTTGATAAAAAAGTCTGCTTTCCTTCTTATTGTCACTGCTTTACATAATTTTCCCTGGGGAATTCTGTCACGTTTTCATTCAGCATCCCCGCGCTCAGCCGCCGATGATCCGGCGGATCTCCCGCTCCGCCTGCTCCACCTCGAACTCCAGCTCGGCGGCGCTCATCCGCACCGCCCCGTGGCCCAGGATGATCATCTGCTCCAGCCCGTCGGAGGTGGCCACCCGCACCCGGTGCTCCCTCCGCTCCTTCGCCAGGGCGTAGGTGGTCTTTTCGATATACATATCCGCCGTCTCCGCCTCCCTGGTGTACACCACGAACAGGTCCCCCAGCCGCTCCACGCTGCCCGGATTCCCCTTCACCTTGTAGGCGTCGAACACCACGATGACCTTGCAGCGCTTCCACCCCTGGTAGTTGCGCAGCCGGTGGATCAGCCGCTCCCGGGCGCTGTCCAGGTCCACCCTCCCCAGCGCCCGCAGTTCGTCCACGCCGTGGATGATGTTGTAGCCGTCCACCAGCAGGTAGTCGTCCCCGTCCCGGACCTTCAATCCCTTCCAGGGCCTGGGTTTTGGCGGGGCGGACGCCCTGGGCGCGGGGCGGAAGGCATGGGGCCTGACCGGGCCGTAGGCCCGCTCAAAGATGGCCTCCAGCTCCTTGTCCAGCGCCGCCCGGGATTCATAGCTCATGGCCGGCTCCCGGCGGGCGGGAGCCTCCTCCCGGGCGGCCGCCTGGGGCGGCCGCCAGCCGCTGTCCAGGTGCATATGCTCCCGCACCTCGTCCCAGGGCACGTTGAACCCCGCCCCGTGGGCGCAGAACACCGAGCCGGAGGGGTTGTCCACGTCCCGCTCCGGGTCGTAGCCCGCCTCCGCCACGACGGCCCCGGCATTGTGGCAGGGGCGGTAGCCCTCCACCGCGCAGGAGAACCGCCCCCGGCCCCCCGTGTAGGCCGCCAGCTGGGTCCAGTAGCCCTCCGCCTCGGACACGGGGACGCTGCCGGAGAGCACCGCAGCCTCCCCGCGCTGTTCCGGGGACTGGAAATCCGCCCCCATGCGCTGCAAATCGGTCATAGCCCGGCCTACGCTGGCCGTGGGCACCTCCAGCCGGAAGGAGTACCACGGCTCCAGCAGTACGCTCTGCGCACACATCAGCCCCTGGCGCACCGCCCGGTAAGTGGCCTGCCGGAAGTCGCCCCCCTCGGTGTGCTTCAAGTGGGCCCTGCCCGTCAAAAGGGTGATTTTCATATCCGTGATGGGCGCGCCGGTGAGCACCCCCAGGTGGGTCTTTTCCATCAGGTGGGTGAGGATGAGCCGCTGCCAGTTCCGATCCAGCACGTTTTCCGGGCACGCGGTGTCCAGCACCAGCCCCGCCCCCCGCTCCAAAGGCTCCAGCAGCAGGTGAACCTCTGCGTAATGCCGCAGGGGCTCAAAGTGGCCCACCCCCTCCGCCGGGGCGGCAATGGTCTCCAGATACACGATGCGCCCGGGGCCGAAGGACACCTGCGCCCCGAACCGCCGCTCCATCAGCCGGGACAGCACCTCCAGCTGCACCTCCCCCATAAGGTGCACCCGGATCTCCCCCAGCTGCCCGTTCCACTCCACCTGAAGCTGGGGGTCCTCCTCCTCCAGCACCCGGAGCTGAGCCAGCAGGGTGTGCGCGTCCCCCCCGGCGGGGGGCAGCACCTGATAGGCCAGCACCGGCTCCAGCTGGGGACCGGACCAGTCCTCCTCCGCCCCCAGGCCCTGGCCCGCCCGGGTGCGGGTGAGGCCGGTGACGGCGCACACCGTCCCCGCCGGAGCCTGGTCTGCGGGGGTGAATTTCGCCCCGGAGTACAGCCGCAGCTGGGTGGCCTTCTCCTCCCAGTCCGGGCCCTTCACCGTGTCCCGCACCCGCAGAACGCCGCCGGTCACCTTCAGCCAGGTGAGCCGCTCCCCCTTGTCATCCCGGGAGATTTTGAACACCCGGGCGGCAAACTCCCCCGGCCAGTCCGGCTCCAGGGCAAAGCGCCCCAGGCCGTCCAGCAGCCCGTCCACCCCCTCCAGCCTCAGCGCCGAGCCGAAGTAGCAGGGGAACAGCTTCCGCTCCACAATGAGGGCGGACAAGTCCGCGTCGGGCAGCGCCCCCGTGCCCAGATAGCGCTCCATCAGCTCCTCTTCGCACAGCGCGGCCTGCTCCAGCACCTCCTCCGCCGGCCCGGAGAAATCGGCGCAGCCCTCGTCCAGCCGCGCGCGCAGCTGGGACAGCAGCGCCCCCCGGTCCGTGTCCGGCTGGTCCATTTTGTTGACAAACAAAAAGGTGGGCACCCGGTGGCGCTCCAGCAGCCTCCACAGCGTCTCCGTGTGGCCCTGCACCCCGTCCGCCCCGCTGATGAGCAGCACGGCGTAGTCCATCACCTGCACCGCCCGCTCCATCTCGGCGGAGAAATCCACATGGCCGGGAGTGTCCAGCAGGGTGAGTTCGCACCCCTTCCAGTCCAGCCGCGCCTGCTTGGAAAAGATGGTGATCCCCCGCTCCCGCTCCTGCTCCTCGGTGTCCAGAAAGGCGTCCCCGTGGTCCACCCGGCCCTGCCGCCGCAGCACCCCGGCCCGGTACAGCATGGCCTCGGACAGGGTGGTCTTGCCCGAGTCCACATGGGCCAGCAGGCCCACGCAAAGCCGCTTTTCCGCCATCTTCCCACCTCCCGTCTGCGCCGCAGTTTTTGCTTATCATAGCACAAAAACGCCCCGGACACAAGAGTGTCCGGGGCATTTCGCGCTGTTTGGTTCCGTGTTGCGGGGGTCAGGCTGCCACTTCGCTCTCCTCGTCCTGGGCGGGGATGTACTCCTCGCCGAAAAACTCGGCCAGCACTTCGTCGCAGTTGAGCACAGCCTCGTCCCCGTCGCCCGTCAGGGTGGTGAGCTCGGGCATGGTCATGCCCGCGTAAGCGGCAAAGCGGGTGAGGATGTCCCGCACAGCGCTCACAGTCACCAGTTCGTCCGGCTCGAACGTGCCGTCCTCATACGCTTCAATGATGCCAATGGACTTGGCCCAAGCCATAGCCGGGAAATACTCGTGCTCCTCGGTCACGTCCTCGAACAGGCCGCTGTCCTCTGCGGGGGCAGGCTCCCCCTCGTGCCGCCACAGGTAGTCGACGAACTCAGCGCGGGTCACAGGGCCCGCGGCCAGGGGCACCTCGGGGTCGGTAATCTCGGTCTCGGGGGGATTGGTGGGGATCAACTCCCACCGAACTCCCAGCTCGACCTCCCCCGTCACCTCAAAGGGACCTTCCACGAGCTCGCCGTTCACCGTCCAGCCAACAAAGGCAAAGCCATCGAGGGTGGGCTTCTCGAACTCGCTGACATCCACCATAGTGCCCTTTTCCACCTCGGCCCGCACATTTCCATCCATGTCGATCAGCTGGAAATACTGGTCATGGGCGGCCTTCAGGGAAGCAGTCCCTGTGCACACCACTCCGACCACCGCTTGATCCTGAGAATAATACCCAAATTGTCCGTTGCTGCCCCAGCCTTCGCCGCCGTCAAAATACCAGCCGGTGATGGGCTTGTTGTCACTGTTCAGCGTGCCCGCCGCTTCGATCAGCGTCAGCTTGGAACCCTGGCTATGGATATCATCCGCTTTCGCGGCGCTGTTATTATTGATTGCCCCGGCGGTCATGGTAAATTCGCTGTTGGAAGCGCTCACCACGCCGCCGCCGGTCTTATCAGCGGAGTTGCCGGTAATCTCACCGCCGTTCAGGGTGGCCTTGGAGCCGGTAATATAGATGCCGCCGCCGTTCTGGTCGACGGTATTGCCGGAGACTTTGCCGCCGATCACAGCCTCCGATCCCCCCTGGGCGTACAGACCGCCGCCCCAGTGCGCGGTGTTGTCGGAGACTTCACCGTTGATCTCAGCCTCCACATCATGCGCAAAGATGCCGCCGCCCATGTTGCCCGTGTTCCCGCTGACGACCGCGCCCTCTTCCATGGTCAGGCTGCCCTGCTGGATGTTCACGCCGCCGCCGTGCATCTCGGTGGTATTCCCGTTGATCTGGGCGTTTCCCTTCAGGGTGACGTCGGACAAAACGGCCTGAATACCGCCGCCATTGGCCGCGTTGTTGCCGGAAATTTCGCCATTGACCTCAGTTTCCGTGTAAGCCGCATAGATGCCGCCGCCCTCGTTTTCGGCTTCATTGCCGGAGATGGTGCCCGCGCTTACGGTGACGTCACCCTTTATGCTGGCAATACCACCGCCAATGACCGCGCTGTTGCCGGAAATTTCGCCGCCGTTCATGGTGGTGCTGCCGCTGTTGGCCACGCCGCCGCCGAAGGCGCCTTCATTGCCGGAGATCTCACCGTTGTTCATCACAAACGTCCCGTCCTGTCCAACACCGACACCGCCGCCGTCGTGCGTGGCCTCATTGCCGGTGATCTTGCCGCCGTTCATGGTGAACGTAGACTCAAAAATGACCTCAACGCCGCCGCCGCAGTTCCCCGAGGTATTGCCGGAAATCTCGCCGCCGTTCATCGTGAATTCCGCCTGGGAATTCATGTTAACGCCGCCGCCGGATCCAGCTGAAGTGTTCCCGGTAATTTTGCCGCCGTTCATGGTGAACTTAGTGTGCGGGTCAACAACAACACCGCCGCCGTGCAGAGTGGCCTCATTGCCGGTGATCTCGCCTCCATTTATGGTGAGCTCGGAACCTTTGCCGGATTCTCCTCGGCCGTTAACAATGATACCGCCGCCAACGGCCACCTGGCCGCCGGTAATCTTGCCGCCGCCAGTCTCGCTGCTGTCCTCAATGGTCAGGCTGGCGCCCTTGTTCACCGCGATGACACCGACCTCACCATTGCCATCAATGGTCTTGCCGTTCAAATCCAGGGTGATGTTGATATCCTCGCCAGAGAAGGTGACCCGCTTATTCCCCTCATCCGATTCATGCGTCACGTTCTCATAGAGGGTGACCTTACCATCCTCATAGCCAATTCTGGTTTCGTTGGTTTCTTCGTTAATTAGGGACTGCTGATTGTCGATCACGCCTTGCAGCTCTGCAAATGAGGCCGCGAACCCCGGCATGGCCAAGCTGACGCACAGCACCAGGGACAGGCCCACGGACAGGACTTTCGAGAAAAACTTCTTTGCCATAATTTCATCCTCCTAATTTGTTAGTTTGGGAAGTTGAAATTCTGGCGGGCTGGCCGGCATAGTCGTCACCGCAAAGTCTGTTTCGACCTTAGCCCCATGCCTTTGCGCCCCACCCTTTCGGATGGTCTGCCTTTTTCAGAAAATCGCTCGGGCTATTTGGAGCCAATTCGCATCGCACACCTCCTCTGTGCTTTAGTGGGCACTCTTTTCTTATTTTTAATAAGAAAAGAGTTGCGTCTAGACGCAACTCTAAAAGTTATGCCAATTGTAAAACAAATCCCGAAATTTGTTTGCAACTGGCTGCCACCCCCCGAAGGGAAGGCCCTTTAGCTTTGCGCCACCGGCTTTCACCGGGTTTGCCCTTGTTGATTGTAGTATAGCAGGCTCCTGTTGGTTTGTCAAGGGGATTTTCATCAAAATTTTATCAGAAAGGGAATTCTTTTCAGAGGCCCCTTCAGTTGAACAATTCCCCGTTCTCCCCGAACAGCTCCCGCACCCGCTGTTTCAGCAGGCGGTGGGCGGGCCGCTCCAGCCCGGGGTCGGCGGCGATCAGCTCCTCCGCCGCGGCCCGGGCCTCCTTCAGCAGCTCCATGTCGGCGGCAAAGTCCGCCACCTTCAGCTGGGGCAGGCCGTGCTGGCGCTTGCCGAAGAAGTCGCCGGGGCCCCGCAGGCGCAGGTCCTCCTCCGCGATCCGGAAGCCATCGTTGGTGGCGCACAGCGCCCGCAGGCGCTCCCGGGCGGTCTCGCCGCGGCTGGAGGTGACCAGCACGCAGAAGCTCTCGTGCCGTCCCCGGCCCACCCGGCCCCGGAGCTGATGGAGCTGGCTCAGCCCGAACCGCTCCGCGTTCTCCACGATCATCAGGGAGGCGTTGGGCACGTCCACCCCCACCTCGATGACGGTGGTGGACACCAGCACGTCCAGCTCCCCGGCGGCAAAGGCGGACATCACCGCGTCCTTGTCCCCGGCTTTCAGCCTGCCGTGGACAAAGCCCACCCGCAGCTCGGGGAACACCCGCTCCCGCAGCTCCCCGGCATAGGCGGTGACGGCCTTCAGGTCCATGGCGGGGCCGTCCCCCCAGTCCCCGCCGCCGTTCTCCTCCACCGAGGGGCACACGATGTACACCTGCCGCCCCTCCCCCACCTGCCTGCGGACAAAGCCGTACATCCGCGCCCGCTTGTCCTCCCCCACCAGCAGGGTCCGCACCGGCGTGCGCCCCGGCGGCAGCTCGTCCATGACGGACACGTCCAGGTCGCCGTAGATGATGAGGGCCAGGGTGCGGGGGATGGGGGTGGCGGACATGACCAGGATGTGGGGGGCCGCCGCTCCGCCCTTCTCCGCCAGGGCGGAGCGCTGGGCCACGCCGAAGCGGTGCTGCTCGTCGGCGATGACCAGCCCCAGGTCGTGGTACTCCACCCCCTCCGAAAACAGGGCGTGGGTGCCCACCAGCAGGTCGATCTCCCCCGCCGCCAGGGCGGACAGCAGGGCTTTTTTCTCCTTTCCCTTCACCGAGCCGGTGAGCAGGGCCACCCGCACCCCGGCGGGGGAGAGCAGGGCGTCCAGCGTCCGGGCGTGCTGGCCGGCCAGCAGCTCGGTGGGGGCCATGAGGGCGCACTGGGCCCCGTTTTTCACCGCCGTCCAGGCCGCGAAGGCGGCCACCGCCGTCTTGCCCGAGCCCACGTCCCCCTGGACCAGCCGGTTCATGGCCTTCCCCGACCTCAGATCGGCGGCGATGTCCTCCATGGCCCGCCGCTGGGCCCCGGTGGGGGCGAAGGGGAGCAGGGCGGAGAACTCCTCCGGGCCGCCCTCCATCACCCGGCCCGCCCCCGCCGCGCGCCGGTCCTTGAGCTGGGCCAGCCCGCAGGTGAGCACAAACAGCTCCTCGAACACCAGCCGCCGCCGGGCAAGGGCCAGCTCCTCGAATGTGGCGGGGTAGTGGATGTTCTTCCGGGCGAACCGGGTCTGGCACAATTGATGGTCCTTCCGCACCTGGTCGGGCAGCGCCTCGGGCAGGCCGTCCAGGCACTCGTCCACCGCCCGGCGGGTGATCCCCGCCAGCAGGTTGTTGGAAATCCCCGCCGTGAGGGGGTACACCGGCAGGATGAGGCCGGTAAAGCGGCCCGCCCCCTCCCGCTCAAAGGCGGGGTTGGTCATGGCAAAGCCCCTGCCCTGGCGTTCCACCGTGCCGTAAAATACATAGCTCTCCCCGGGGCGCAGGGCGTCCTTGATATATCCCTGGTTGAAAAAGGTGAGGTTCGCCCATCCGGTGTGGTCCACCGCCCGCACCTTGACCAGCTCCAGCCCCTTGCGGACCCGGGTGGCGCGGGGAGGCTCCGCCACCATGGCGGCGACGCAGCAGGGCCGGTCCAAGGGCGCGTCCCGAAGGGTATGGCGCTCCCGCCGGTCCTCATACCGCTGGGGCAGGTGCTCCAGCGCGTCCCCCAGGGTGCGCAGGCCCAGCTTCTCCAGCTTCTTCCCCCGCGCGGGGCCCACCCCCGGCAGGTCGGTCAGGGGGGTATCCCGTGTCAGCGGCATGGCGTCACCTCCTCATTCCCTGTGGCCGCATTGGCAGCCCGCAGGGGCGGGCATCACCCGCCCCCGCGGCCCTCCCGCTTTGACCATAGTTTACCACATCTTTCCCATCGAAAACAATCCCCCGGCACTTTTTCCCGTTTCCTGGTATAAATTGCCCAGGCCCCGTCCACAATAGGGCCGGAGGTGTCATTATGAACAGCAAACGAACATGGATTGAAAAGTTCAGCGATTTTGTCTCAGGAAAGGGTTTCTATCTTGTGGTACTCATCTGCGTGGCCGCCATCGCCCTGTCCGGCTATTACCTGGTGCGGGGCGTGCGCGGCAGCCTTGAGGACAGCCCAGACCAGCCGGTGGCCGGCTCCGCCGCCATTGTGGACCGGCCTTCCGCCGCCCCCACGCCCTCCGCGCAGCCCGCCCCCAAGCCTACCGATCCCCCCGCCGGGGCTTCCGCCCGGATCACCCTGCCCCCGGCCTCCGCCGCCCCCGCGCCCTCCGCGCAGCCCGCCCCTTCCGCCGTCCCCAGCCACGCCCCCGCGCCCCTGGTCTTTACATGGCCGGTGAAGGGCACGGTCATCGCGGATATCTCCGTGGAGACGCTGGCCTACAGTGAGACCATGGGGGACTGGCGCACCCATGACGGGGTGGACATCGCCGCCCCCCTGGGCACCCAGGTGCTGGCCGCCGCCAACGGCACGGTGTCCAAGCTGGATCAGCACGACCTGATGGGCACCGTGGTGGAGATCGACCACGGCCAGGGTCTGGTCAGCCGGTACGCCAACCTGGCCGCCGTGCCCACCGTGTCCGAGGGGGACAAGGTGACCACCGGAGACATCATCGGCTCGGTGGGAGAGACCGCCGCCTTTGAGAGCACCATGCAGGCCCATCTTCACTACGAGCTGCTGAAGGAGGGCACGCCTGTGGACCCCGCCGACTACCTGCCCAAGCAGTAAGCCCACGGTTTGCCCGGAACCGGCATAAAACGTCCGGCCCCCATGGGGGCCGGACGTTTTCCTGCGATCTCGCTGCGCCTGCGCCCGCGCTCCTTAAAGTTGAAGCGAGGGGGCGGAATAGGCGCGGCCCGCCAGCTCGCTGTTGAGCATATACAGGCCCTTGGCGTCGCCGCCAAACAGCCCCATCTTGGTGATCAGGTCGGCAGAGTTCTTCTCCTCCTCCCCCTGCTCCTTGATGAACCAGTCCAGGAACTGCACCGTACGGTGGTCCCTGGCCTCCTGGGCCGCGTCGTAGATGGCGTTAATCAGGCTGGTGACATACTGCTCATGCTCATGGGCGGCCTCCAGGGGGTCCGACAGCGCCTGGAATTCCTTGTCAGGCTTGGCAATGGCCCCCAGGGTGACAGTCTGGCCGTTGTTGTGCAGGTATTTGTACATGAGCATGGCGTGGTCCTGCTCCTCTTTGGCCTGGATCTCGTACCAGTTGGCAAAGCCGTCCAGCCCTCTGCCGCTGTAAAAGTTGGCCATGTCCAGATATAAGTACGCGGAGTAAAGCTCCTTGTTGATCTGGTCGTTCAGCAGTCCGGCGACTTTTTTGTCCATGATTTCAAACACTCCTTTATCATCTTCGCGCCCCGCGCGTTTTATGAAGAAAGTATAGCACATTCCGCCCCGGTGTCAACCGTTTTCCGTCTCCCGGGCCAGCGCCCGCGCCGCCTGGGCGGCCATGCTCCGCATAGCCTCCGGCTCCACCTTGCGCACCTGCCGGTCATAGGTGTACAGGCCGTTGGTCTCCCCCTCCACGTCGCTGAGCTGGGTGTAGACGCATCCGCACAGGCCCCGGGGGACAGAGGGCAGCACCATATCCTCGTACATCCCCCGGATGCGGGCCGTCAGCTCCCCCTCCGAGCGGCACTGCTCACCATAGCCGTAATTTTTCCGCCCCGGGGCCACATGGCCCTCCACCCGGCGGGAAAAGCCGCCGCACTCGCTGAGGAAGAGAAATCTCCCCGGCTCCCTCCCCTCCAGCACCCGGCTGCTGAAATAGACGTGCTCGCTCTCCACGTCGCTCTCCCGCTGGGCAAACCAGCCGGAGGTGGTCATGAAAAACCGGGTGGGGTCGGCGGGCTTGAGCAGGCGGTAGATCCGGTCGGAGTCATACTGGCCCCAGCCCTCGTTGAAGATGGTCCAGCCCACAACGCAGGGGTGGTTATAGAGGTGAGCCACGGTGTCCAGGCAGTGGCGCTCAAAAAACGCCTTGCGCTGCTCGCCGCCCCCCGCGCCCACATCCCGGCGCTTTTTGCTCAGGATGGTCGGAATCACCGTGTCCCGGACGTACCGGTACTCCCCCGAATTCACCATGTCCTGGACCACCAGCATTCCCAGCCGGTCGCAGGCGTAATAAAACGCCTCTGGCTCCACCTTCACGTGCTTGCGCAGGGTGTTGAAGCCCAGCTCCTTCATCCGCAGAATGTCCCGGCCGTACTCCTCCGGGTCCCGGGGGAGGAAGAGGCCGTCCTGGAAATAGCCCTGGTCCAGCACGCCGTGGAGAAAGACGGGTTTCCCGTTGAGGCACAGGCGGGCGTGGCCGTTGATCTCTTTTGTATCCACGGTGCGCAGGGCGAAATAGCTCTCCGCCTGGTCGGTGGCGGTGGCGATGGTCATGGCGTACAGGCAGGGGTCGTCCGGCTCCCACAAATGGGGCTCAGGCACCTCCAGGCGGAGGGGCTCCCCGCTCTTTCCGGCGGCGGTGAGCATTTTCCCATCCCCCAGGGGGACAGCCAGGTTGAACTCCGCGCCCCCTGCCCCCACATCCACTCTCACCGTCACCCCGGTGAGGTCCGGGGTGATGCGCACCGAGGCAATCGCCCCCCGGGCGGGGACGGCCTCCAGCCACACGCTCTGCCAGATGCCGGACACAGGGGTATACCACATCCCATGGGGGCGCTTATGCTGCTTGCCGTAGGGGTAGTCGTGGGACAGCGTGTCCACCGCCTTGACTTCCAACTGGTTCTCCCCGGGGCGCAGCACATCGGTGATATCGGCGGAAAAGGGCAGGTATCCCCCCTCGTGGCGGCATACGCCCACGCCGTTCACCCGCACCTGGGCCACCTGATCCACCGCGCCGAAGTGGAGCACCGCCCGGTGGTTTGGCGGCAGAAAACCCTCCGGCACAGAAAAGGCCGCCTCGTACCGCAGCACATCCCCCGCCTCTCCCTCCCAGCCGGACAGGGGGGCCTGGGGAGGCCAGGGCACCCGGATGGGCCTGCCATTCAGCGTCCAGCCCCTGTCCAATGGAAAAAAGCTGCCCCGCCGCAGCTGAGGGCGGGGATAATATCGGTTCCAGCCGCTGTGTTCCATTGATGCGCCCCCCTTTTCATCTCTGCTCCCCATCATACCACGGCCCGCCGGGGAGCGCAACCGCTTCTTTGGCGGTTTTGTCGGAGCGGCCTGAATACCGCCCCCCCTTTTTGTGCAAAACACAGTGATTTCCGTTGACAAACCAGCCCTGCCATGATACATTTAAATAAGTGGATAATGATTCCTATTATTGTCACAGATTATTCAAAGGAGGTCACTCTATGTTGTTCCAGACCACGCAGGCCCATGAGGAACTGCGCGCCAGAATCCGCGCTTTTGCCGAGGCGGAGGTGAAGCCCAACGCCATCCTCATGGATCAGGAGAGCAGGTTCCCCGCTGAGGCCATCAAAAAGTTTGCCGAAATGGGGCTGATGGGCATCCCCTACCCCAAGGAGTACGGCGGCGCGGGGCTCGACGTGCTCAGCTACGCCATCGCCGTGGAGGAGCTGTCCCGGGTGGACGGCGGCACAGGCGTCATCCTGTCCGCCCACGTGTCCCTGGGCACCTGGCCCATCTTCGCCTTCGGCACCGAGGAGCAGAAGAAAAAGTACTTAGTGCCCCTGGCCCGAGGGGAGAAGATCGGCGCCTTCGGCCTCACCGAGCCCAACGCCGGGTCCGACGCCGGCGGCACTGAAACCACCGCCATCGACAAGGGCGACCACTGGCTGCTCAACGGCCAGAAGATTTTCATCACCAACGGCGGCGTGGCGGACACCTATGTGGTCTTTGCCGTCACCACCCCCGACATCGGCACCCGGGGCATCTCCGCCTTTATCGTGGAAAAGGGCTGGAAGGGCTTTACCTTTGAGCCCCACTATGATAAAATGGGCATCCGCTCCTCTGAGACCTGCCAGCTCAACTTTGACGACGTGAAGGTGCCCAAGGAGAACCTGCTGGGCAAGGAGGGCCAGGGCTTCAAAATCGCCATGGCCACCCTGGACGGCGGGCGCATCGGCATCGCCTCCCAGGCCCTGGGCATCGCCCAGGGGGCCTATGAGTCCGCCGTGGAGTACGCCAAGGAGCGCGTCCAGTTCGGCAAGCCCATCGGCTTCAACCAGGCCCTCACCTTCAAGCTGGCCGACATGGCCACCAAGCTGAAGTGCGCCCGGATGCTGGTGTACTCCGCCGCCGAGAAGAAGGAGGCCCACGAGCCCTACGGCGTGGACGCCGCCATGGCCAAGCTGTACGCCTCCGAGACCGCGCTGGAGGTGGTCAACGACGCGGTGCAGATCTTCGGCGGCACCGGCTTCCTCAAGGGCATGGATGTGGAGCGGATGTACCGGGACGCCAAGATCACCACCATCTACGAGGGCACCAGCGAGGTGCAGCGCATGGTGATCGGCGCGTCCATCATGGGCAAGCCCCCCAAGCGCGAAGGCGGCTCCTCCAGCGTTGCCAGGAAGCCCGCCCCCGTCACCGGCGTGCGCAAGGGCATGATTCTCAAGGAGGGGGACGCCAAGGAGCGGGTGGACGCCCTCGTCGCCGCGCTGAAAAAAGACGGCTACGACTTCACCGTGGGCATCCCCATGGACACCCCCATCGCCCAGGCGGAGCGGGTGGTGTCTGCCGGTCAGGGCATCGGCTCCAAGGAGAATATGAAGCTCATCGAGGACCTGGCGAAAGCGGCCGGCGCGGCCATCGGCTCCAGCCGCCCCGTGGCCGAGACCCACAAGTTCGTCCCCCTCAACCGCTACGTGGGTATGTCCGGCCAGAAGTTCAAAGGCAACCTGTACATCGCCTGCGGCATCTCCGGGGCGGTGCAGCACCTGAAGGGCATCAAGGACGCGTCCACCATCGTGGCCATCAACAAGAGCTCCAACGCCCCCATTTTCAAAAACTGCGACTACGGCATCGTGGGCGACGTGAACGAGATCCTGCCCCTGC
>CAJUOT010000003.1 GCA_910588135.1 uncultured Oscillospiraceae bacterium
ACTGGCCGTAGGCCCGCAGGCCGATGCCCTGGCGCAGCTCGGTCATGGCGTCGATATGGTCCATCCAGTACTCGTCCACCACCCGCAGCAGCACCACCCGCTCCAGCTCCCGCATGGCGGATTTATCCGGCCCCATCCGGCCCTCCATGGCCATGTCCACATAGCGCTCCCGTCTGGCGTAGTTGTCCCGGGCGGCGGCCAGCAGCTGGTCGGACAGCGCGCCGACGGAGAGGGTTTCCGCCTCCTCCTGGAACTTTGCCAGCTGGGCCGGGGTGAACACCGACCCGGACAGGTGGGCGGTGGCGGTTTTGAAGTCCTCGCCGCTGAGCTTTCCCTGCTCCCCGGCGTGGCCGGACACCAGGCCGGTGACAGTATTGGCCAGCATATTCTCAATGGCGGCGTGAATATCCTCCCCGTCCAGCACCTGCCGGCGCTGCTCGTAGATGACCTTGCGCTGGGTGTTCATCACGTCATCGTATTCCAGCACCGTCTTGCGGGTCTGGAAGTTCCGGGACTCCACCTGCTTCTGGGCGTTCTCAATGGCGCCGGACAGCATCTTCTGGTCCAGGGGGGTGTCCTCGTCCACGCCCAGCCGCTCCATCATGCCCTGGATGCGCTCAGAGCCGAACAGGCGCAGAATGTCGTCCTCCAGGGAGAGGAAGAACCGGCTCTCCCCCGGGTCGCCCTGGCGGCCGGCGCGGCCCCGCAGCTGGTTGTCGATGCGGCGGGACTCGTGGCGCTCGGTGCCCAGAATATACAGGCCCCCGGCCTCCCGCACCTGGTCGGCCTCCTCCTGGATCTCGGCTTTGTACCTGGCCTCGGTTTCGGCAAAGAGCTTCCGGGCGTCCAGAATTTCCTGGTCGTCCGTCTCGGCGTGGCCGGTGGCCTCGGCCAGCAGCTCGTCGCTCATCCCCTGGCGGCGCAGCTGGGCCTTGGCCATGAACTCGGCGTTGCCGCCCAGCATGATGTCGGTGCCGCGGCCCGCCATGTTGGTGGCCACGGTGACCGCCCCCAGGCGGCCCGCCTGGGCCACGATCTCCGCCTCCTTCTCGTGGTGCTTGGCGTTCAGAACGTTGTGCCTGACCCCCGCCCGGGTGAGCATTTTGCTCACCAGCTCGGAGATCTCAATGGACACCGTGCCCACCAGCACCGGCTGGCCCTTGGCGTGGCACTGCTTGATCTGCTCCACCACCGCGCGGTACTTGCCCTCCTTGGTCTTGTACACCAGGTCGGGCCGGTCGATCCTGGCCAGGGGGCGGTTTGTGGGAATCTCCACAATGTCCAGGTTGTAGATGGTGCCGAACTCCTCCTCCTCGGTCATGGCGGTGCCCGTCATGCCGGACAGCTTGTCGTACAGCCGGAAGTAGTTCTGGAAGGTGATGGTGGCCAGGGTCTTGGACTCCCGGGCCACGGTGACGTGCTCCTTGGCCTCGATGGCCTGGTGCAGGCCCTCGTTATACCGCCGGCCGTACATCAGGCGGCCGGTGAACTCGTCCACAATGATGACCTCGCCGTCCTTCACCACGTAGTCGATGTCCCGGCGCATGACCCCCCGGGCCTTGATGGCCTGGTTGATGTGGTGGGACAGGGTGGTGTTCTCCGGGTCGGAGAGGTTTTCCACGTTGAACGCCTGCTCCGCCTTGGCGATGCCCTGGGCGGTGAGGGTGGCGGTGCGGGCCTTCTCGTCCACGATGTAGTCCGCGTCGTCGGAGGCGTCCTCCTCCTCCTTGGCGTCCACCGCCTTCACCCGCCTGCACTTCAGCCGGGCCACGAAGTTGTCCGCCAGCTGGTAGAGCTGGGTGGACTGCTCGCCCTGGCCGGAGATGATGAGGGGGGTGCGGGCCTCGTCGATGAGGATGGAGTCCACCTCGTCCACGATGGCGAACACGTGGCCCCGCTGCACCAGCTCGGAGGAGTAGATGGCCATATTGTCCCGCAGGTAGTCGAAGCCGAACTCGTTGTTGGTCCCATAAGTGACGTCGGCGGCGTAGGCCCGCTTCTTCTCGTCCTTCTCCACCCCGTGGATCACCAGCCCCACGCTGAGGCCCAGGAACTTGTACACCTTGCCCATCCACTCGCTCTGGTACTTGGCCAGATAGTCGTTGACGGTGATGACGTGCACGCCCTTCCCCGTCAGGGCGTTGAGGTAGGCGGGCAGGGTGGCCACCAGGGTCTTGCCCTCGCCGGTTTTCATCTCGGCGATGCGGCCCTGGTGGAGGATGATGCCGCCGATGAGCTGCACCCGGAAGGGCCGCTGGCCCAGCACCCGCACGGCGGCCTCCCGCACGGTGGCAAAGGCCTCGGGGAGAATGTCGTCCAGGGTCTCCCCCTGGCTGAGGCGGGACTTGAACTCGTCCGTCTTGGCCCGGAGCTGCCGGTCGCTGAGGGCCTGGTATTCCGGCTCCAGCGATTCAATCTTGTCCACCGTGGCGGTGAGCGCCTTGACCTCCCGCTGGGAGCGGGTGCCGAACACTTTTGCAAACAGACCCATAGCGTTGTGTCCTTTCTATCCTTAAAGTACAATAACCCAGTTTAATGTTAGCTCGCATCAGTATACCACAACCACCAGGCAGAAAAAAGAGGAAATTGTAAATAATCTGCGGGGTGGAAAACCGGATTTTGTTGTGGTATACTTGACAAGGTAGAACAGGAAAGGAGGCCGCGCCCATGCCCCGTCCCGCCCAAGTCATCCGGCCCCGGATTCAGCCGGGCCGCCGGGTCGTCGCCGTCAGCGACATCCACGGAAACCTGCCCTTTCTCCAGGGCCTGCTGGAAACCGTCCGGTTTACCCCGGACGACGTGCTCGTCATCGTAGGCGACCTGCTGGAAAAGGGGCGTGACAGCCTCGCCACCCTGCGCTATGTGCTGGGACTGCAAAAAACCCACACCGTCTACGCCCTGTGCGGCAACTGCGACGACATCGCCCAGGCGTTTCTGGCAGACCGCCCCGGCATCGACCAGGGGGTGTGGCCTATTTTGAACTATTGGCGGGAGCGGGCCCTGCTGATCCAGATGGCTTTGGCGGCCGGCCTGCCCTTCCCCCGGGGGGCGGAGGACCTGCCCGCCCTGCGCGCCGCCCTGCTGGACCGCCTTCCGGAGGAGTCGGCCTTCCTGCTCAGCCTGCCCACCATCCTGGAGGCAGGGAACTTCCTCTTCGTCCACGGCGGCGTCCCCCGGGAGGACCGGCTGGAGGAGCTGGAGGCTTACCCCTGCATGAAAAACGACGATTTCATGGGCCAGGGGCACAGCTTCCGCAAATGGGTGGTGGTGGGCCACTGGCCCGTCACCCTCTACGACCCCCACATCCAGTGCTCCGCCCCCATCCTGGACCAGGATCGGCACATCGCCTCCATCGACGGCGGCTGTGTGCTCAAGCTGGACGGCCAGCTCAACGCCCTCATCATCCCGGACGTGTACGGATGGGAGATGGACTTCACCTGGTACGACGGCCTGCCCGCTGCCACCGCCCTGGACCCCCAGGCCGCCTCCCCCGACCCCATCAACATCCGCTGGTCGGACAGCGAGGTGGAGGTGCTGGCCGAGGAGGGGGACTGCGTCCTCATCCGCCACCCCGCCACCGGCCGGGAGCTGTGGCTGCCCAGGGAGTTTGTCAGCGTCTGGCGGGACGGAAAAGCCCACACCGAGGACGCCACCGACTACTGCCTGCCCGTCTCCCCGGGCGACCGGCTGGCCCTGGTGCGGCAGACTCAGCGGGGCCTCCTGGTCAAAAAGGACGGCATTACAGGCTGGTATCACGGCCGGATAAAATACGCTCAGCAATAGCCCTTCCCTGGGGCGCGCCGGGATAATCTTCCGGCGCGCCCTTTTTTGCCGCCGCCTCTATCATTTGGATTACAAATTGGAAACGAATCGGCCTCACTGGTTACAGTTGGTTTACAATGTAGTACCCTCCATTGACTTTCGACAAATTTCGACCTATACTGGGAGTCACATGAACGATGACCGGGGGACGATCTCAGATGGAGCACATGGCGGAGCACAACACAAGTTTGGACGGGCCGGAGGCGCTGCGCCCGCCTCTGGAGGAGCAGACGAAGGCCGCGGCCCCCGCCCGGGGGCTGCCCAAGCCCCTGTTTTTCGCCGTGGCGGCGCTGGCGGTGGCACTGGGAGCGCTGGCGGCATACCTCTGGTTCTTCGGCAGCGGCTGCCGGCGCAGCATGGCTCTGATGAGCGCGGGCCGGGACTATATGCGCCAGGAGCTGGAAGAGGCAAACGCCGGCCTGGCTGCGGCCCGGGCGGAGCTGGCCCAGCGGGAGGCGGAGCTGGCCCAGGCCCGGGACACCATCGGCCTGCTGGAGGAGTACTCCGTGGCCTCCCCCGACGGCACCGTGCCGGAATATACCCAGCTCTACCCCGACTTCTACGCCCAGCCCTGGGAGGGGGAGCGGGTGGACGGCGGCAGGGTGTGCTTCCTCACCTTTGACGACGGGCCCTCCCGCAACACCGGGCGGGTGCTGGAAGTTTTGGAGCGGTACGGCGTCAAGGCCACCTTTTTCGTGGTGGGCAGCGCCGCCACGGGCGCGGCCAGCCAGCAGCGGATGCGGGACATCGCGGCGGCGGGCCATGCCATCGGGATGCACAGCTGGAGCCACGACTACAAAAAAATTTACGCCTCGGTGGAGGCGTTTCTGGCCGATTTCTACCGGCTCTACCAGTACATACACGAGGTCACCGGGGTCTACCCCCAGGTGTTCCGGTTCCCCGGCGGCAGCATCAACGGCTATGACCGGGGGGTGTACCAGGAGATCATCGCGGAGATGACCCGCCGGGGCTTCGTCTATTTTGACTGGAACGCCTCCGCCCAGGACGCCACCGTCACCCCCCGCCCCGCCGCCGATATCGCCGCCGACTGCCTGCGGGGGGTGGGCCGGGACCTGGTGGTGGTGCTGTGCCACGACAGCGCCGCCCGGGGCACCACTGTGGACGCCCTGCCCGCCATTGTCGAGGGCTACCAGCGCTCGGGCTACGCCTTCTCCCCCCTCCACCCGGGGGTCGCGCCGGTGACCATGGGTTATCCCAAAATCCGTTGACAAGGGCCCGCCAGACGCCTTCCGGGGCGTTTGCGCGGGCCTTTTCCCGTCCGTATTTATAATAAGGTGGCGCCCGTGCCCCCTGGAAGCTTGTTCAGGATATCAAAAAGCCGGAAAATAGGAAATTTTTCTTTACAATCGGGCCAAACTATGATATGCTTTGCCAGTACGTCCCCCAGGGGCGCGCCCGCCTGCTTAGTTTCGGGACAAAGCCCATGAACCATGGGCGCTTCACCCGCCCGGTACTCAGCGGCAGGGGAATATATAAGAAAGGTGGAATCCCCCATGATCCGCAAGGACCAGAAGACCTCCGTCATTGAGGCCAACCGCACCCACGAGACCGACACCGGCTCCCCCGAGGTGCAGATCGCCATCCTCACCGCCCGCATCCAGGAGCTCACCGAGCATCTCCGGGTGCACATCCACGACAACCACAGCCGCCGCGGCCTGTACAAGATGATCGGCAAGCGCCGCAAGCTGCTGGACTATCTGGCGAAGAAGGACATCGAGCGCTACCGCGCCATCATCGCCAAGCTGGGCATCCGTAAGTAAGAAGCGCGAGGGTAGACACATAGGCCCGGATGGACCGGAGCGAGGACAAAAGCCCAAGGCCCGCGAAGCGGGGCTGGGTTTTGCCCGAGTCGGAAGGAAGCCGAGCCGTATATGTGTCCAACCCGAGCGTGACAACGCCGAAGCGCGGAGAGGCGGACAGTGAGGGAGCTTGGACCGAAGCAAAGGCAAAAACCTAGCCACCGCAGGGTGGGGGCGGATTTTGCCCGAGACGGAGGGAAAGCGACCGAACGGACTGGCCGCTTCGCAGCGTGACAATGCCCGTTACCGTAAACAGAGGGCGGCGCGGGTCACCGCGCCGCCCTTCTAAGCATGGAGACTTCAAAATGGAGTTTTTCGCCGAAATTCTCATGGAAATGCTGGGGACGGCCATTGTGGAGGGCGGCGTGTCCGCCGCCTCCAACCGCCGCCGCCCCGCATGGCAGCGGTTGCTGGTGCTGGCGGTGCTGGCCCTGTTCTGCGCCGCTGTCTTTGCCGTGATCCTGCTGGTGGGGATCGGCGCCCTCCCCGACCTTCCCCTGATCTCCCTGTTCCTCTTTGCCCTGGACGCCATATGGGTTTTCCTGTGCGTCCGGAGGCTGCGCAAAATCCTGCGCGCCTTTTCCCGCAAATAGTCCCTTCCACCCATGGAGCCGCCGCCTTTTTAGCAGTTGAACATGGGTCCTGCCAATCGGCGGGGCTTATGTTCAAGTGCTAAAAGGAAGCGGAAGCGCGAGGGTAGACACATAGGCCCGGATGGACCGGAGCGAAGGGCGGTGCTTGCCAGTGGCAAGCGTCTACCGCCGACCGAACCGAAGGCGAGACCCAAAAGCCCAAGGCCCGCAAAGCGGGGCTGGGTTTTGCCTGAGTCGCAGGGAAGCCGGGCCGTATATGTGTCCAACCCGAGCGTGACAACGCGGCTCCCACGTCATTCACAAAACGAAAGGAGCACACCCAATGTCAACCGTCATCACCCACAAGCAGTTTACCAACGAGCGCACCTGGTCCATGGACCTGTGCGGCCGTCCCCTCACCATCAACATGGGCAAGGTGGCCGAGCTGGCCACCGCCTCCGCCCTGGTCACCTACGGCGAGACCACCGTGCTGGTGGCCACCACCGTCTCCCCCCGGCCCCGGGACGGCATCGACTTCTTCCCCCTGTCCGTGGACTTTGAGGAGAAGCTGTACGCCGTGGGCCGCATCCCCGGCAGCTTCATGCGGCGCGAAGGCCAGCCCTCCCTGCCCGCCGTGCTGGCCAGCCGGGTCATCGACCGCTCCATCCGCCCCCTGTTCCCCTACGACTTCCGCAACGACGTGGTGTGTACCTGCACCGTGATGAGCGTGGACCGCGACTGCTCCCCCGAGGTGACCGCCATGATCGGCGTGTCTGCCTGTCTGGCCGTGTCCTGCATCCCCTGGGCGGGCCCCATCGGCTGCGTGGAGATGGGCTATGTGGACGGCAAACTGGTCTATAACCCCACCACCGAGCAGAAGCACGCCTCCCAGCTGGACCTCACCGTGGCCGCCACCGCGGGCAAGGTCATCATGATTGAGGCGGGCGCGAAAGAGCTGCCCGACCCCATCATGTACGACGCCATTGTCAAGGCCCACGAGGAGATTCAGAAGCAGGTGGCCCTCATCAACCAGATGGTGGCCGAGGTGGGCCGGGAGAAGATGACCTACGACCACGCCGCCTTCGACCAGGAGCTGTTCGACAAGATCACCGCCGACTTCATGGACGAGGCCAAGGCCGCCATGGACACCGACGACAAGAACGTCCGGGAGGACCGCTGGAACGCCATGATCGAGAAGTGGCACGAGAAGTACCTGGAGGACCACCCCGACATGGACCAGTTCCTGGAGGAGATCACCTACAAGTTCCAGAAGAAGATCGTCAAGGCGTGGCTGCTGGAGGGCCACCGGGTGGACGGCCGCGCCAAAAACGAAATCCGTCCCCTGGCCGCCGAAGTCGGCGTGCTGCCCCGGGTCCACGGCTCCGGGCTCTTCACCCGCGGCCAGACCCAGGTGCTGTCCATCTGCACCCTGAACACCCTCTCCGCCGCCCAGAAGCTGGACACCATCTGGGAGGACGAGGAGAAGCGGTATATGCACCACTACAACTTCCCCGCCTTCTCCACCGGCGAGGCCCGGGCCGCCCGGTCCACCAACCGCCGGGAGAAGGGCCACGGCGCCCTGGCCGAGCGGGCCCTGGAGCCCGTCATCCCCTCTGTGGAGGATTTCCCCTACGCCATCCGGGTGGTGTCCGAGGTCTTGTCCTCCAACGGCTCCACCTCCCAGGGCTCCATCTGCGGCTCCACCCTGGCCCTCATGGACGCGGGCGTGCCCATCTCCGCCCCGGTGGCGGGCATCTCCTGCGGCCTCATCCAGGACGACGACGGCGGCTTCACCACCTTCATCGACATTCAGGGCGTGGAGGACTTCCACGGCGAGATGGACTTCAAGGTGGCGGGCACCAAGAAGGGCATCACCGCCATCCAGATGGACATCAAGAACGACGGCCTGTCCCACGCCATCATCAAGGAGGCGCTGGACATCACCAAGGACGCCCGGTTCGCCATCCTGGACGAGATCATGCTGCCCTGCATCGCCCAGCCCAGGCCCGAGGTCAGCCGCTACGCCCCCAAGATGATCACCGTGAAGATCGACCCGGACAAAATCCGGGAGGTCATCGGCAAGGGCGGCTCCGTCATCCAGAAGATCACCGCCGAGTCCGGCGCCCAGATCGACATTGAGGACGACGGCACCATCCACATCGCCTCCCCCGACGCCGCCTCCTGCGAGACCGCCAAGAAGATGATCGACACCATCGTGTTCGTCCCCGAGGTGGGGTCGCTGTACTACGGCAAGGTGGTGCGCATCCTCCAGTTCGGCGCCTTCGTGGAGCTGGCCCCGGGCAAGGACGGCATGGTGCACATCTCCAAGCTGGCCAACCACCGGGTGGCCAAGGTGGAGGACGTGATCAACATCGGCGACATGATCTGGGTGAAGGTCACCGACATCGACGAGAAGGGCCGGGTCAACCTGTCCTATAAGGACGCCCTCAAGGAGATTGAGGCGAAAAAGGCCCGGGGCGAGAGCGTGAAGTAACCCAGCAAACCATTTTTGCACAGCAGGACAGGCGGAGGGCCAGGCCCCTCCGCCTGTTTTTTCAATTGCGGGCTTGACAACAGGTGACTATTGTAGTAGTATTCTTGTAGGGTTACTATTGCAATAGTCATTTTGCGCCCCCCGCAGGGCGCAGGAGGAGGCCGCATCCATGGAAAAACTGTACGACTCGGAACTGAAGGTGATGGAGCCGCTGTGGGCGGAAGGTCCCCAGACGGCGGGGGCGCTGGCCAAAAAGCTGGCCGTGTCCGCCGGGTGGAACCGCAACACCACCTACACCGTCATCAAAAAGCTCATCGACAAGGGGGCCGTGTCCCGGAGCGATCCGGGCTTTGTCTGCGCGCCGCTGGTCACCCGGGAGGATATCCAGCGGCAGGAGACGGACAGCCTCATCACCCGGCTGTTTGACGGCTCGAAAACCCGCTTTCTCTCCGCCTTCCTCAGCGAAAAAGGCCTGACCCCGGCGGAGGCCGCCCAGCTGCGCGAACTGATTCAAGGCCTGGAAACGAGGTGATCCCATGGCCCAGCTGCTCCAAAACGCCCTGTACGGCACGGCGCTGATCCTGGCCGCGGCCGCTCTGCGCCTTGTGCTGAAGGGGCGCCTGATCCCCGAGGCCCGGCTGGCCCTGTGGGGGTTGTGCCTGCTGCGCCTTCTCGTCCCCGCCGCCCCGGCCAGTGTGTTCTCCCTGTGGGGACTGCTGGGCGGGCCGGACCCTGCCCCGCCGCCCCAGCCATACGCCCCCCCGTCCTCTCCCGGCGTTACAGCGCCCCAGCCCTCACAGGCGCCGCAGTTATACGTTCCCGCCGTCACAGCGCCCGCCGCCGGGGGAGAGGCCCTTGTCCCCGCGGGTTCCGGGGCGGCGTTCCCCTGGGGGGCGGTGCTGCTTGGGCTCTGGCTGGCGGTGGGGCTGGCGCTGGCGGCGCGGTACGCCCTGAGCTGGCGGCACACCCGGCGGGCGGTGGCAAACGCCGCCCCGGTGGGACGGGGCGACCCCCGGTATCTGCCCCTGCCCCGGTTTGCCCGCCTGCGGGAGGGCATGATGGAGGGCGCGCCCCTCACCTTCGGGGCGGTGAAGCCCACGGTGGTGCTGCCCCCGGAGCTGTCCGGGGAGGCGCTGGACTGCGTGCTGGCCCACGAGGGGGTTCACGCGCGGCGGCGGGACAACCTGTGGCATTACGCCATGGCGCTGGCCCTCGTCGTCCACTGGTGGAACCCGGCGGTGTGGCTCATGTCGCGCCTTTTGCGGCGGGACATCGAGCTGTCCTGTGACCGGGCGGCCATAGCGCGGCTGGGCGCGGCGCGGCGGGGGGACTACGCCCGGGTCCTGGTATCCCTGGCAACCGCGGGGACAGACCCCGCCTTCTGCCACACGTTCGGCCGGAAAGCGGCCGAAGAAAGGATTGTTGGAATCATGACATACAAAAAAACCACCGCCCTGGGGCTGGCCCTGTCCATCCTCCTGGTGTGCGGCGTCACGGTGGCGTTTGCCACCAAGCCTGTCAAAACTGTCAGCGAACCTCAGGACGGTATCAGCGGCTTCCCCGGCTGCACCAATGATTTTGTGGACGAGGAGACCTGGCAAGCACTGCACCAACAGTTTGTGGAAGCAACGCGCCTGCGAATACAAAACGAGCTTGATGACGAGCTGGGCTGTTCCCCGGCGGATCTTGCGGCGCGGGCCAGCTGTCCTCATTCCAGCAGGACTTATAACTGCCGGGGCATATTCTTCGAGCCCAAATCAAGCCTTGTGCATATCAAAACCGAATACACCTACTGGCGCTGCAATGACTGCGGTACAGTCATTGCCGTTCCCGGAGATATGACATCGGAAAGCCATAGCTTTGAGCCCGTGTTTTACGCCGGCTCCAACCACGACCTGGCAAAGCCCAGCCAGCATTTCGCGATCTATAACCACACCTGCTCAGACTGCTGCGGCACCTATATGGCATATACGTCGGCCACCGGCTGCACCCAGTACGGCTGCGTCGATGTCCAGTCCGTGACGCCGGAGCCCGAGGTAAACAGCGTCAGCACACCCGTGGAATCCGCCGGTATCCCGGACGATATCGTCAAGGCAGAATTGGAAGACCTCATGGAAGCCCTTGCGGAAGAGTGCCTTGCCAAGGTGCATGAATTCGTGGCGGTGGAGCCCGAGGTAGACAGCGCCGCCCCTGCCAACGAGGAGCTGAAAGCGGCCCTGGAGGCCCAGTGGAACGAGCGTCTAGAGGCCCAGATTGAGGAATACCTCAGAACCGATGGTGCTGTCCGCTCCTCTTCCGGCCCCTATGATCTGTGCAAGTCCAAGGACTGCGCCGTGCCCTACGACCACTGCCATATCGACGGCGAGGTGGTGCGGGTCTACTACGAGAACCCCGGCCTGCTGTGCGCCCACCCGGACTGTGACAACGACGCGCCCCACGAGCACGATGGGGTGCGGTACGCGGGCAAGGCGGGCAGGTATGTGATCCTCACCCCGGAGCTGGGGCCCGTGCCCTCCGCCGCTGTAGAGCTGGGCGGCAGGACGGAATAACCCTGTCCGATTCAGGAGGCCCCCGGCTTTCGCCGCACATCCGGCCGGAAAGCGGCCGGGGAAAGGATTGTTGCGATTATGAAGTATCAAAAAACCACCGCCCTGGGGCTGGCCCTGTCCATCCTTCTGGCGTGCGGCGTCACCATGGCGTTTGCCGCCAGCCCCGCAGCCGCGAACGTCCCTCAGTCTGACGAGGGGGCCGTCCGTGTGGGAGGCGGAGACACCTCAAACCAGGTCTTCACCAATGCGGAGGAGCTAGGCTATCTCATCGGGGAGGCCGGTGAAATTGACGCCAAGGCCATCGAAGGGCGAAAGGTGGATATCGACACCAGCTTTACCATTGAGCCCGGCAAATACTTCGAGCGGAAGTTCGACATGAAGAATTGGCCCTCCAGCCCCCACAACGCCCTCAATATTGTAATCAGCAATACCAGCGGAAGCAAATACTACATTCTGCTTCTCAATAATGAGGGGCTTGAATACCGGTCTGTGGAGGGCGGGACATATGTTAATTTTGCGTCGGTAAGCACCACTGTCACCTACACTTTGAGGATTGTAAATACGGAAACCAAGACCTTAACCGGACACATCACGATCAGCAGTTACTACAACTGAGCGGCCTCTCATGGACGCGCCAAGGCCCCCGGCAAAAAGCCGGGGGCCCTTTATAACATCAGGGCAGATTCAATTCGTCGATGACCTCCCGCAATTGGGCGGCGGAGGAGTGGAGGGCCTCCCGCTCGGAATCCGCCAGGGGGATCTCCAGAATCTGCTCCACCCCCCGGCGGCCCACGATGGAGGGGATGGACAGGGCCAGATCCCGCAGGCCGTACTGCCCGCCCAGCACCACGGACACGGGCAGGATGGCCCGCTCGTCCTTCATGACGCACTCGGCGATGCGGGCCACCGCCATGGCGATGCCGTAGTACGTGGCCCCCTTGCGCTTGATGATCTCATAGGCGCTGTCCCGCACGTCCTCGTAGATGCGCTGCTCCGCCTCCCGGTGGCCGGTGTGGCCCCGCATGGCGCAGAAGTCGTCCAGCGGCACCCCGGACACGTTGGCCCCGCTCCACACGGCCAGCTCGCTGTCCCCGTGCTCGCCCACGATGACGGCGTGGATGGAGCGGCTGTCCACGTCCAGGTGCTCCCCCAGCAGGTAGCGCAGGCGGGCGGAGTCCAGCACCGTGCCGGAACCCATCACCCGGTGGGCGGGGTAGCCGGAGATGCGGAACGCGGCGTAGGTGAGCACGTCCACCGGGTTGGACACGATGAGCAGGATGCCCTCGAAGGGCCGGGCGGTGATCTGGGGGATGATGGAGTTGAGGATGGTCACGTTCTGGCCGATGAGCTCCAGCCGGGTCTGTCCCGGCTTCTGATTGGCCCCGGCGGTGACCACGATGAGGGCGCAGTCGCTGACGTCGTCGTAAGTCCCGGCGTACACGTCCATGGCGGCGATATAGGGCAGGCCGTGGCTGAGGTCCATGGCCTCGCCCTCGGCCTTGTCCCGGTTGGCGTCGATGAGCACCAGCTCGCTGAACAGCCCCCGCTGGATCAGGCTGAACGCGATGGAGGCGCCCACGAAGCCGCAGCCGATGACGGCGGCCTTGCGGTGGTTGAGCATAGGAAAAACCCCTTCCGTTTTTGGGGATAGTTTCTCCAAAACGGGAGGGGTTATGCTGTTATTCCGGGCTGTCCAGCCTTTTGCCGCACCGGGGGCAGGTATCGCCCGCCCCCACGCCCAGGTGCTCCCCGCAGTGGGGGCAGCGCCACAGCGCCCGGTTGGCGGCGATGGCCGCGGCCACAAAGGCCAGCGAGAGCCAAAACGTCACAGCGGAAAACTGCATCAGCTGCCAGATCATCAGTCCCGCCGCGATCCCATTCAGCGCGTTCATCAGCAGCTTTTTCTGTTTGAAGCTCATCCGCTTCCCCTCCTGTCGTGCTCCTTTTCCCGTAAATCAATCCGGTTTTGCTGGCTGGCAAACCTATATGCGTCTGCGCACATAATACCGGAAGGTATCGTCCTCCCGGACAAAGGTAAATCCCGCTTTTTCCAATACGCGCTGGCTGCGTTTGTTTTTCAGCACCGCGTCGGCGTTCACCGTCTCCATGCCCAGCACGTCAAAGGCGTAGTTCAGGGCCAGCCGCTCGGCAGCGGTGCCGATGCCCCGGTTCTTCACCCCGTCGTTTTGCAGGTGGATGGTCAGCTCGCACTCCTTTTTCACGCGGTCGATATGCTTGAAGCCCACCTCGCCCACAGGTTTTCCGTCCAGCATGATTAGGAACATACTGCGGTCGGGGGACTGCTGCTTTTCAAAATACCGGTCCACCCGCTCCGGCACATATTCGTAGGGGGTGAAAAGGCCCATGTCCATGAAAATATCCGGGTCGCTCTCAAAGCCGCGGAAGTACTCGTGGCACAGCGGGCGGGTCATGGGGGCGAGGATGATGTCCATACTACGCGCTCCCTTCCTCGCCAGCACGCAGTACCACTCGGCCTGCTCCGGGTCACCCTCCGCTGTGGCGGGGAAGGGGAACTGCTTCACATCATGATAGCCCAGCCCCGCCAGGGCGTCCAGCAGGAGCCGCCGGGGGATGGGGTGGTAGTGCTCCTCGAACTTCTCCTTCTGGAAGATTTGATTGTCCCGCTCGAAGGTGTACAGCAGATGGAAGGTCATGGAGCCGTCCCGCTCATAGTCCCACACCTGCACCAGGTTGATCCGGTCCTCCCCGTGGAAGAAGGGGTTGTAGAGGTAGAACCGCCGCCGCTCCCGGAGGATGCGATCCCAGTTCCGGGTGTCGAAATAGAGATACCCGTCCGGTTTGACCAGCGCGTCCATCTGGGCCAGCACGCCCGGTATCTCCTCGTTTGTAACGTAGGCCAGGGAGTTGCCGGTGCTGGCCACGCAGTCGAAGGTTTTGCCCGCCCAGCAGGACAGGTTTCGGAAGTCGCTTTGGCGCAGCTCCACGGGAAGCCCCTGGGCCGCCGCCTTCCGGCCGCAGCGCTCCAGCATGGCCCCGCTCAGGTCGGAGCCGGACAACTCCACCCCCAGCGCCCCCAGGGGCAGGGTGACGCCGCCGGAGCCGATGCTCACGTCCAGCAGGGAGCGCACCCCCGTGCCACCCAGCACCCGCTCCCAGTGTTTTTGACAGGCGGCGGAGCGCTCCTCGCTCTCCAGCAGGTCGTAGATGTCTGCGCGGTCGTAGATTGTGGCCATTCTGATCTCTCCTCCGCTATTGCAGATCGTCCAGCTTGTGCCCGCAGCTGGGGCAGAATTTGGGGACGCCGTGGCCCAAACCGGCGCCGCAGTGGGGGCAGCGCCACCAGATCAGCGTCACGGCGATGGCCGCTGCGCCAAGCCCAAAGACCAGCGCCAGCCAGAGAGGCCACAGGGACGGGAATATGGCCTTGAGGAGAAGCGGCAGAATGGCCATCGCCCAGACAAGGGCCAGGAAAAGCTTCCGCACTTTTTTCAGGTTCATGCTTTGCGCTCCTTTCACTCCAAACCATAACGGCTCAAAACCGCCTGGAACCAGTCGGGCAGGGGGGCGTCTACTGTCAGCCGCTCCCCGGTGGAGGGGTGGGTGAAGGTGAGCTGAGCGGCGTGGAGGCACTGGCCCGCCAGGCCGGGGACGGGCCTTTTCGCGCCGTACACCGTGTCCCCCAGCAGCGGGTGGCCCAGGTACGCCATGTGCACCCGGATCTGGTGGGTCCGCCCCGTCTCCAGGCGGCAGGTGAGGTGGCTGTGGCCGTTCTGGGTGTCGATGACCTGCCAGTGGGTCACCGCCTCCCGGCCGTCCGGGGTGACCGCCATCCGCTTGCGGTCGGTCCTGTGCCGCCCGATGGGGGCGGACACGGCGCCGCTGTCCTCCTTGAACGCCCCCACCGCCACGGCGTGGTACAGCCGGAACAGAGAGTGGTCCTGGAGCTGGGCGGCCAGGGACAGGTGGGCCCGGTCGTTTTTCGCCGCGATGATGAGGCCGGAGGTGTCCCGGTCGATGCGGTGGACAATGCCCGGGCGCAGCTCCCCGTTGATTCCGGACAGGGAATTTTTGCAGTGGTATAACAGCGCGTTGACCAGCGTGCCGTCCGGGTGACCCGGCGCGGGGTGGACCACCATGCCCACCGGCTTGTTCACCACGATCACGTCATTGTCCTCATAGACCACGTCCAGGGGAATGTCCTGGGGAGTCAGGTCCACGCTCTGGGGCTGGGGCGGGGAGATGCGCACCTCGTCTCCTGGCTGGAGCTTTGTATTCTTTTTCAGCGGCGCGCCGTTCAGGGTGACCCGGCCCTCCTCCAGCCAGCGCACCGCCGCCGAGCGGGTGAGGCCGTCCAGGGCGGCGGCGATCACCGCGTCCGCCCGCCCCGGTTCAAGTACCGTCAGGGGGAAGCTCACCGGCTCCATCGTCCCGCGCCTCCTTTTTCCCGTCCCTGCCCACGTAGAGCCACACGTACAAAAACAGCAGGGGCACCCCCACGGTAATGCAGCAGTCGGCCACGTTGAACACGGCGAAGTCCATGAACACGGTCTGGAACATATCGGTGACAAAGCCGAACACCGCCCGGTCGATGAGGTTGCCCATCCCCCCGGCCAGCACCAGGGCGGCGGAGAACAGCCCCAGGCGGTTTTGGAAGAAGCCCTTGACGATGAGCCGGCACATGACCAGCACCACCACGGCAGAGGTGAGGGTGAGCAGCCAGGTGTGCTGGCGCAGCAGGGAGAAGGCCGCGCCGGTGTTCTGCACGTAGGTCAAGTCCAGCAGCCGGGGAATGAACGGGACAGACCCGCCCAGGGGGATGTTGGCGCGGACGAGGTATTTGACCAGTTGGTCAAGGGCCACCAGGGCGGCGGCCAGGATGGCGTAAAACATGGGATCAGCCTTTCTGATGGGAGAGATAGGGGATCACCTGGTCGAGGGAGGGGAGCACCGCCGCCGTCAGCGCCAGGATTGCCGGCTCCGGCGGCTTCAGGTCGGGCACGCAGATCACCGGGGTTCCGGCGGCGTGGGCGGCCTGGACGCCCGCCCCGCTGTCCTCCAGCACCAGGCAGCGCTCCGGCGCCTGCCCCAGCTTTTCGCAGGCTTTCAAGAACACGTCGGGGGCGGGCTTGCCCCGCTCCACCTCCCCGGCGAACACGAACTGACGGAAGTATTTTGTCACCCCGTGCTGGTCCAGCAGGTTCAGCGCCCGGTCCCGGGTGCTGGACGAGGCCACCGCAATCCCATAGCCCCCCCGTTCCAAATAGTCCAGCAGCTCCCCGGCCCCCGGCTTCAGCACCACCCCTCTGGCGTGAAGCTCCCGCTCCATGGAGAACACCCGGTCCAGCCCCTCCTCCACCGTCCAGGGCAGGTTATATGCCTCAATCAGGTGGGCCACATTGGCGTCCTCCGGCTTGCCGCTGTACCCCTGAACATACTCCTCCAGGGTGATCGGACAGCCAAAGGGGGCCAGAATGTCCCTCAATATCTGATAGCAGATGGGCTCTGTGTCCACCAGCAGGCCGTCCAGGTCAAAAATCACCGCTTTTATCATCAGGTTTTCCTCCGTTCAGCGAATGTGCTTGAGCCGACCGGCCCCCGCGCCTACAGCCACTGGATAAACGCGGTCTTGTCGGCGCAGTTGTACCCGGCATGGGCGTAGAAGTCCAGCGTCTTTTGCTCCTTCGAGCCGGTGAGCAGCATCATTTTGTAGCAGTTTTGGCGCTCCGCCACGGCCCTTGCGTAGTCCAGACACTGGGTGGCATAGCCCTTCCCCCGGTGATCGGAGTGGGTGACCACGTTTTCCACAAAGGCGTAGGGCCGGACGTTCCGGGTCAGGTTGGGGATAACCACGCAGACGCAGGAGGAGACCAGCTTCCCACCCACCTCGTTGACAATCAGGTGGTGGTTTTCGTCGGACAGAATCTGCTCCCAGGCCGCCGCCAAATGCGCCGAATGCTCCGGCACCGAAGTCTCATGGAGGGACAGGTATAATTCCAGGACCGCGTCCAGATCCCCGCGCCTTGCCTCGCGCACCATAAACGACCGCCTCACAAAATATAGCTGCCGGGGTCGCAAAACCCCGGCAGTTATTATACCACAGCCTTTCTGATTTGGAAAGGGCCTCTATTCAGGACATACCGAACTCTTTGGGGTAGACCACCGGGCCGCCGATGGGCCGGGCATCTTCCAGCAGCCGGATCGCCATAAAGTTCTCCGGTGGAAAGCCCTCGGGTATTTCGATGCCGAAGTCCGCCGCCGGACGGTATCCCGCCCTGGGGTAGTAGGTCTCACTGCCCAGCACCAGGGAATAGGGGAAACCCAGCCCCGCCGCGATCTGGTGGCCCCGGGCCATCAGGGCGGTTCCCACCCCCTGCCTCTGATACGCGGGGCATACCGCCAGCGGGGCCAGGGCGAGGGCCTCGTCCCCGCCCACCTGGAGCCTTGTGAACAGGATATAGCCCGCCAATTCCCCGTTTTCCTCCGCCACCAGGGACAGCTCCGGGACAAAGGCGGAGCTTTTCCGCAGGGCCGTCACCAGATCCTGCTCGGTGCCGTCGGCGTGCTCGGCGGCGGCGAACGCCTCCCGAACCAAAGCGTAGACCGCATTATAATCTGCTGGCGTTTCTTGACGGATCAGCATAGAATTATCCCTCCGTAATCAAAAAAATAGCTGCCGGGGCAATAAACCCCGGCAGCGATTCTATCACACTTTTTACTGTTTGGAAAGGGTTTCGTCAATGGCCTTGGCGGCAGTCTTGCCCGCGCCCATGGCCAGGATGACGGTGGCCGCGCCGGTGACCGCGTCGCCCCCGGCGTACACGTTCTCCCGGCTGGTCAGGCCGTTCTCGTCGGCGATGATGCCGCCCCACTTCTCGGTGTCAAGCCCCTGGGTGGTGGACTTGATCAGCGGGTTGGGGCTGGTGCCCAGGGCCATGATGACGCAGTCCAGCTCGATGTCGAACTGGCTGCCCTCCTTGACGATGGGGCGGCGGCGGCCGGAGGCGTCCGGCTCGCCCAGCTCCATCTCCACGCAGCGGATGCCGGACACCGAGCCGTTCCGGGGGTCCCGGGGGTCGTCCGGGTTGTGGTAGCCCAGGATTTCGGTGGGGTTGGTGAGGGTCTTGAAGATGATGCCCTCCTCCTTGGCGTGCTCCACCTCCTCGGCACGGGCGGGCAGCTCCGCCTCGCTCCGGCGGTAGACGATGTACACCTCGGCGCCCAGCCGCTTGGCGCAGCGGGCCGCGTCCATGGCCACGTTGCCGCCGCCCACCACCGCCACCCTCTGGCTGTGCTGGATGGGGGTGTCCGCCCCGTCCTTATAGGCCTTCATCAGGTTGATGCGGGTGAGGAACTCGTTGGCGGAGTAGACGCCCTTCAGGTTCTCGCCGGGGATGTTCATGAACTTGGGCAGGCCCGCGCCGGAGCCGATGAACACCGCCTCGAAGCCGTACTCCTCCTTCAGCTCGTCGATGGTGATGGCGCGGCCGATGACCATGTTGGTCTCCACCTTCACCCCCAGCTCCTTGAGGGTGTCCACCTCCTTCTGGACGATGGCTTTGGGCAGACGGAACTCGGGGATGCCGTACACCAGCACGCCCCCCGCCAGGTGCAGGGCCTCGAACACGGTGACGTCATAGCCCTTCCGGGCCAGGTCGCCCGCGCAGGTCAGGCCCGCGGGGCCGGAGCCGATGACGGCCACTTTATGCCCGTTGGGGGCGGGACGAACCGGCTTCTCGGTGGCGTTGGCGTTGTGCCAGTCGGCCACGAAGCGCTCCAGCCGGCCAATGCCCACCGGCTCGTTCTTGATGCCCCGGACGCACTTGGCCTCGCACTGGCTCTCCTGGGGGCACACGCGGCCGCACACGGCGGGCAGGGCGGAGTCCTTGGCGATGATCTGGTAAGCGGCTTCAAAATCGCCCTCGGCCACCTTGGCGATGAACTCCGGGATGTGGATTTTCACCGGGCAGCCGGCCACGCAGGGCATATTTTTGCAGTTGAGGCACCGCTGGGCCTCGTCGATGGCCTGCTCCCTGGTGTAGCCCAGGGCCACCTCGTTGAAGTTGGCGGCGCGGACCTGGGGGTCCTGGTGGGGCATGGGGTTTTTATCCGGTCTCATGTTAGGCATATCACTTTACCTCCTGCTTGAACAGGTTGCACGCCTCTTCATAGGCGTGGCGCTCAAAGTCCTTGTACATGGCGCCCCGGGCCATGGCCTCGTCGAAGTCCACCTTGTGGCCGTCGAACTCCGGGCCGTCCACGCAGGCGAACTTGGTCTCGCCGCCCACGGACAGGCGGCAGCCGCCGCACATCCCGGTGCCGTCGATCATGATGGGGTTCATGGACACCACGGTGGGGATGTCGTACTGCTTCGTCAGCTGGCAGACAAACTTCATCATAATCACCGGGCCGATGGTGATGACCCGGTCGTACTGGGCCCCCGCCTCGATCTGCTCTTTCAGCAGGTCGGTGACCAGGGCCTTCTTGCCGTAGGAGCCGTCGTCGGTGCCGATGATGAGGTTGGTGGAGGCGGCCTTGAACTCGTCCTCCAGGATCACCAGATCCTTGTTGCGGAAGCCCACGATCAGGTCCACGTGGCAGCCCACGTCGTGGAGCTTTTTCGCCACAGGGTAGGCGATGGCGGTGCCCACGCCGCCGCCCACCACGGCCACGCGCTTGAGGCCCTCGGTCTCGGTGGCGCGGCCCAGGGGACCCACGAAGTCCTGGAGGAATTCCCCCTCCTGCTTGTGGTTGAGCTTCTCCGTGGTGGCCCCCACCACCTGATAGATGATGGTGACGGTGCCGGCCTTGCGGTCGAAGTCGGCGATGGTCAGGGGGATGCGCTCCCCCTCCTCGTCCACCCGGAGGATGATGAACTGGCCGGGCTCCGCTTTCCGGGCCACGGCGGGGGCCTCGATCTCCATCAGGGACACGGTGGGATTGAGCACCCGTTTCTTGACGATCCGATACATAGCTTCTCCTCTTTCCTATGGATATCCCAAGCATCAGCGCCCCGGACCCGCCGGTACGCCATTGGCCGATTGTGAATATTGTAACACAATCTCTCCTGCCCGTCAATTTGATTTCGCTGGAAAGTGTCCGGGGGCAAAGCTCCGCTTTCTAGGCGGAAACAGGCGTCGAGGCCAGGAGCCCCCTGGGCTCCTGGCCTCGATGTTCTTTATCCTGCCGGACGGCCGCCCATCGCTCAAACCTTGTAGTAGGACGGTTTCTCTGCCTCCCGGACAAAGCTTGTGCGGGTTCGGCTGGGATATTGCGGGGCGGGGATGTTGGCCGCGGAAATGCACTTCAGCATCCACGCCATGTTTTTGCCCAGGACGGCCAGGACCTCAAGGCCCTCCTTGTCCTCCTGCTGCTCCTCCGGCACAAACCCGTGGAGCATGGGCCAGTAGCTGGAGGAGACGATATGCATCATGGTGTTGGTGAAATACAGGTTCAGCCGGTTGAGCGTGGCGGTGGCCCCCGCCCGGCGCAGGGTGGTGACCGAGGCGCCCAGCTTGTGGTGGAGCTGTTCATTGATGGGGTAGAAGGCCCGGTCCAGGAAGGCGGTGAAGGCGCCGTTCGGCCCGCCGAAGTAACAGGGCGCGCCCAGGATAATCCCGTCGGCGGCCAGAAGCTTCTCGCTGCACTCGCTCACCCGGTCTTTGATGGCGCAGAGGCTCCCCGGGTGGGTCTTGCAGTACATACATCCCGTACAGCCCTGGACGGGGCCGGGGCCGATGTGGAAGATCTCCGTCTCAATTCCCTCTTCAGCCAGCGCGTTTTCCACGATGCGCAGGGCGTGGAAGGTGCTGCCGTTTTTGTGGGGGCTGCCGTTGATGAGCAAAACTTTCATGCTGACCCGCTCCTAATCATTGAATGCTGTCAATCTCTTCCTGGGTGGTCACAGTCCACGTGGACTGGAAGAATTTCTCGCGCACCGGCGCCGACTTCTCCTGGAACGCCTTCAGGTCAAAGTCGCTGAAGGTGACGCCGGCGGCCTTCATATCGGAGATCATTTGCGCCTCGCTGGCCTTGTTGAGCTCGGTGCCGTAATCCGCGGCCTCCTCAACGGCTTCGTCTATCATGGCCTTGTAGGCATCGGGAAGTCCCTGGTAAAGATCCTCCCGCATACTCCATAAGAGCGTGGTATAGAAGTGGTTCGTATTGGCCACATACTTGGCCACCTCGTAAAACTTAAAGGTGTTCATCTGCTCCACGGTAGCGGTGGTGGAGTTGACGGCGCTGGTCTGAAGGGCGGTAAAAACCTCGGACATTGCCATGGGCGCGGTGGTGGCCCCGGCGGCGGCAAAGGACTCCAGGTAGGGCGCGGAGGAGGGCATACGGATGGTCAGGCTGGGGAAGTCGGCCACAGAGTGGACGGGAATGGTGGAAATCACGCAGCGGTAACCGATCTCAATGATGTCCATCTGCCGGATGTTCGCTTTTTTCAGCTCCTCGCGGGCACCGTCGCCGATCTTGCTCTCCAGCACGGCAATATAGTGGTCCTTATCCCGGTAGAGGAAGGGGGCGTCAAAGAAGGAGTAGGCAGGCGCGTAGGTGGGGATGAGCACGATGCCGGTGACGGCCATATCCACGTCGCCGATCTCCATCAGCTCGCCCAGATCCCCGTCGCTGCCCAGGGCGCCGTCCGTGTACAGCTCCACTTTGAATTTCCCGCCGGATTTTTCGGCCATGGTCTCCTTGAACCGCTCCATGGCTTTGGCCACGCTGCTGCCCTGGGCGTAGGTCGTGGCGAATTTGATGGTGACCTCCTCCAGCTCCGCGGCCGGGCCGGCGGCGGGGGCGGAGCTCCCCGCCGGGGGCTGGGACGCCGGCGCCTGGCTGGGCTTGGCGGCACTTTGACAGGCGGCAAGAGAGAGCAGGAGCTGCAGAGCCAGAATCAGGGCGGTCAATCGTTTCGCTTTCATCTTCATGTTCTCCTTTTCTTTTTAATTTCCTGCGACATGGCGTCAACTCAGCAGACCCATCACGCCGGGCAGCCATGTGACAAGCGGTGGGAAGATCAGAATGATGATGTCTATGATCAGCAGGGGCAGGATAAAGGGCAGGCATGACTTGATAATGTAGGCCATGGGCCGCTTGGTGTGGCGCTGCATGATGAACAGCACCATTCCGAAAGGCGGGGTCATCACGCCGATCATCAGCGTCAGGACCATAATGATGCCAAAGTGGAGGGGATCGATGGAAGACTGCCCCAGAATGGGGAGCAGCGTGCTCCCCAGAACCATGATCGCGGCGTTGCAGTCCATAAAGCAGCCTACAATCAGCAGAAACACCACCAGAATCAGGCCCACGATCACCCGGTCCCTGGAAATTGTCCCGATCATGGCGGCAATATTTGTGGCAATATTGGCCCGGGTAATCAGGTAGCCGTATACCGTCGCCATGCCCGCGACCAGCAGAATGGCGCCGGAGTCCTCCACGGTCTCCTTCACGATCTCTTTGAACGAATTCCAGGTCAGCTCCCCCATGCACAGGGTGAGGACGGTGGAATAGACCGCCGCGGCGGCGGCCGCCTCGGTGGGGGTGAAGAAACCGGACATGATCCCGCCCAGAATAATTACCGGGGTCATCAGCGAGAAGAAGGACCGGCGCAGCTCTTTCCAGGCGCGCCTGATGGAAAACCGCCCCGTCTTCTGCATGCCGTGGCGGCGGGCATAAATTTCCACATAGAGCATCATGGCCAGGACCATCAGGACGCCGGGGATGATCCCGCCGATGAGGAGGCCGCCGATGGACGCGCCTGTTATCATCCCATAGAGCACCAGGGGGAGGCTGGGCGGGATAATGGGGCCCAGGGTGGAAGAGGCCGCGGTGATGCCGATGGAAAAGTCGTCGGGGTATCCCCCCTCCTTCATGGCGGACAATTCGATGGCGCCCAGGCCGGCCGCGTCGGAGGCGGCGGTTCCGGACATCCCCGCGAATATGGCGCTGGACACCACGTTCACATGGCCCAGCCCGCCCCGGAACCCGCCCACCAGGGCGCTGGCAAAGCTGAAAATGCGGTTGGAAATGCTGCCCACGTTCATCACCTTTCCCACATAGAGGAACAGGGGCACGGACAGCAGCAGAAAGTTATCCAGGCCCGCGCTGAGCCGCTGCGCCAGGAACGCGGCGGAAAAGTCAGGGCCGCGCTCCATGAGGGAGAGGACGATGGAGGTTCCGCCAATGCCAAAGCCCACAGGAACCGCCAGGATCAGAAACGCGATCAGCAAAAGCAGATATATGACGGTCACAGGGCTTCTCCCTCCTCTCCGGCGGTTCCGCCGCGCCCAAGCAGCAAGCGGAATATGTGAAAAACAGTAAAAACGGCAGACAGGCCGAAGCTGATCAGGGGCGCCGCATATTTCCAGCCCATGCTGACAGGCAGCGTGGCGTAGCTCTTTCCAACGGACACCCTCAGCATGGCGAGAGACCCCATCAGAAAGACAATCTGCACGGACAGGCACACCAGATTGATCCCGATCTCAAAGATTTTCCGCCCAGCCCCGGTGGCTTTGACCAGCACGGTGTCGATGGCCAAATGGGAGCCGTTGTTGGCGGCGATGGCGGCCCCGAGGAACACCACGTACATAAAGCATAACCTGCCCGCCTCCTCTGTCCAGGAAACGCTGATCTTGGTGCTGCGGGCCACAATCTGCACCACCATAATCAGCAGCATCAGAACGAAAAAAGCACTTCCGATCGCGTACAGGAGCTTATTCGCTTTCTTCATCGGGCCCTCCTTTCCGGCGCCTCGCCGCGCAGATCGGGGACCTCCACCCATCCGCCGCCTCCAAAGGCGGACATCTGCGCGCAGATGCCGGCGGCGGTGATGTCGGCGGAGCGGTACACGTCCACCGCCGGCTCCCTGTCCTCCAGGATGGCGGAGATGAATTCATGGCACAGGTGGGGATGGGAACCGCCGTGGCCGGAGCCCTGGATAAAGGACGGCTGGGAGGGGTCGCGGATCAGCTGGCGGCGGGTGAACTTGCGGATCTCCGGCGGGAGGAGCGCTTCGCTGTCCGGCGCGTGGAGCTTGGTATAGTCGTCGATGCCGTGGAAGAGGGTGTGGCCTTCATCCACGGTCGGCTCCCACTCGAAGGAGAGCTTGTCCCCGTAAACGTCAAAACACTCCCGGACCTGCCGGATGGTCTCAAACAGGCAGCGGTGGGCCTCTGCCACCACGTCAGAGTCCTTCATCCGGAAGGTGGCGGTCTCCACCGCGTATTTGCAGCCGTATTTTTCCGCCTTGTCCGGCGCGACCCGCCCGGAACCCAGGCACCGCACCGCCTCGGCGCGGGTGTTCAGCAGGCCCAGGATGGGAGCCAGCACGTGGGTCCCGTAGTAAAACGGGGGAAAGCCCCGCCAGTAGTCCCCCCAGCCGTCCAGAGCCATGTTTTGCATATGGTCTCCCTTGATATACTGGATTCTGCCCAGTTCGCCGCTGTCCACCAGGCCCTTGACGTAGAGATATTCCCTGGTGTAAAGGGAGGTCTCCATCATCATGTAGTATTTCCCGCTGGCCTCTTTGGCGGCGGTGATCTCCCGCAGGTCTTCCAGGCTGGTGGCCATGGGTACGGTGCAGGCCGTGTGCTTCCCTGCCCGGAGGGCCTTCAGGGTCTGGGGTGTGTGCTCGGCGATGGGGGTGACGATATGGATCGCGTCAAGTGCTTCACACGCCGCCATGTCATCGTAGTTTTGAAAGCGAAGCGCCTCCGGGATGGCAAACTCATCGCCCACCCGTTTGAGCGTATCTGGATTCCGGGTGCAGACCGCAATCTCCCCCACATTGGGATGCTCCTTATAGATGGCCAGGAACTCCTTTCCAAACCCCAGCCCCGCAATGCCGATGCTGACCTTTTTCATCAGAAGTCACTCCTTCTCCGTGTCACGTGTCGTTGTCCTGTGGGTTCGGCCCGTCAATGTTGACCGATTTTGACCGTATTATACCAGACCACTTCGGGTTTGTCCAGTGCTTTTTCCGAAATTATCTTTATTTTTGACTGATTTTTTATTTTCTCTTGCAATCTAAGCGTAGTTGTGGTAATATACGGTCATAACCGGAATTACAACGGCAAAAGGAGGCACCTGTTTATGGTTAATACCCTCACACTGAATCCTGCCATGGATAAAATTTTGTACATTGACCGATTTCAGCGGGATGCCACAAATCGCGCCACGCGCCAGCTGCTGACCGTGGGAGGCAAGGGAACGCACGTGTCCATGACGCTTCAAAAGCTGGGGGTGCACAGCCGGGCATTCGGCTTTGGATACGGCAGGATCGGGCAGGCCATCATCCAGGCGCTGGAGGAGCTGGGCATTGAGACCAGGTTTTTCTATTCCGGCCAGGATGGACGGGAAAGCCGCACCAACTACATCATCATCGAGCAGGCGCATGGCAGCAGCACCACAGTCGCCGAACGGGGGGTGGAGCCAGCAGCCGGGGAGGTGGAGTGGCTGCTCGACTGCCTGGAGCGGGAAACCGCCCAGGGCGACGCCCTGGTTTTGGCGGGCGACGCGTCCAATTTTCGGGACCCGTTGATTTACGGCCGCATCATGCGCCGGCTCAAGGAAAAAAAGGTGCGGATATTTCTGGATGCCAGCGGCCCCTCTTTGCGGCGGTCACTGGAGGAGGGCCCCTACCTGATCAAGCCCAATCGGAATGAACTGGCCGAGCTGTGCGGGTTTGCCATCCGGACGGACCAGGATGTGCTGAACGCCTTGAAAAAGCTGGAGCGGTATGACATTCCAATTGTCGCGGTGTCCCTGGGGGGGGATGGTTCCGTGGTGAAAATGGGCGGGGAACTATACCGGGTAAAACCGCCCCGGGTTGATGCGGTAAACACCGCCGGGTGCGGCGACAGCTTCCTCTCCGGCATTCTGTATGGGTTGGAACAGGGACTCGCGGCGGAAGAAACCCTGGATTACGCCACCGCGGTTTCCGCGGCGGCGGCGGCCTGGCCCTTATCCACCGGATTTGACGAAGCCCTTCGGGATTCGCTGCTGCATCAAGCCCAAATCATAAAATTGTGAGAAAGCTGCAGGAAAGGAGAAATCATGCAATGAGTCTATCTTACCCAGAGGCCCGCGAGGAAATGTGCAGGGTGGCCCGCCTGATGTGGGAGCGGCGTTTGACCAATGCCGCGGGGGGGAACATGGCCGTACAGGTCGCGCAGGACAGGATGCTGGTGACGCCAAGCCTGATGAGCGAGCGAAAGCACTGCCAGCTGGAGCCAAAGGATCTTCTGCTGGTGGACTGGCAGGAGCACATCTATGAAGGAGACGGCAAGCTGTCCCGAGAGACCGGAATGCACATCAACTTGTTAAAAAACTTCTCCCACATCGGCGCCTCCATCCACGCCCATCCCTTCTGGTGTATGCCCTTTGTCAGCGCGGGGAAAATGATCCCCAACGTCACGGAGGCCACAATGGGCCGCGGCGCGGTGGGCTGTATCGGCTACACCAAGGCGTATACAGATGATCTGGCGGAAAATGTCTACCAATATTTTGAGCAGCGCCATGAGCTGGCGGAGCGGAAGCCCCTGGGGGTGATCCTCCCCCTTCACGGCGTCGTGGTGACCGGGGAGACGATTTTCAACGCTTACAGCATGCTGGAGCGCATTGAGTGCGACGCGCTGTGCAACCTGACCCGGGGTCTGGTGGATGCGGTGCCGGACGGCTCTCCCCTGGGGTAATTCCTGGTTGTGGAGATAAAAAAAGTATGTTATAATTGTGGGCATGACCAAAAACGAGAGATTGGATGGAGTTGCCGTTATGAGTAATTTCCGCCGCAAAGAATCCATCATCAATTTGATAGAGCGGGATAAGGAAGTCAGCGTCAATGAGCTTTCCGAGCTGCTCGGCGCTTCAAAAGAGACCATCCGCCGGGATCTGGCCGATCTGGAGCAGAAAGGCTTCCTGGTCCGCGTCCATGGCGGGGCCGTATATAACCGGGAGGCGGACAGCTCCCTGGACGAATACCCCATGCTCATCCGCGGCATCCAGCGGCACGGGGAAAAGAACCAGATTTGCGCATACGCGGCGGCATTGATTGAGGACGGGGATACGATTTTCATTGACAACAGCTCCACTGTGGTCTACCTTCTGAAGTACATCCCCGAGAGCATCCGCCTGACTGTCATTACCAACTCCGTGCAGATCCTTTTGGAAGCCGCGCGGGTCAAGTCTTCCAACATCCAGTGCTTCTGCCTCGGCGGCAGCTTTAAGGCCGCCAATCTTTCCATCTATGGCGGAACCGCGCTCAAGGAGGCGGAGGAGTACTACCCCAACAAGATGTTTTTGAGCTGCGCCGGGATCCGCGGCGACGGCCTGGTCACCGACAGCAGTATGCAGGAGGCGGAGATCAAGCGCCTGATGCTTGACAACAGCAGCAAAGTCTACTATCTTGTGGACCATACAAAATTCCACACCATCGGTCAGGTCCGTCTGGATCATATTTCCGTGAATCGCACCATCATTACGGACGACAACGCGGACCGCGCTTTTTTAGAGCCAATCCGGAAACTGGGGGCCGAGGTGCTGATCGCGAGGTAACGCAGAAAGTGAATACTGCCTATGAATTGTGCGGCTTTGGATGTGGGCGCCAGCGGCGGGAAGCTGTTTTGCGGGCGCTTTGACGGGGACAGGCTTTCCTTGGAGCCGATCCATCGGTTTCCTCTCAGGCCCGTCTCCCTTCAAGGAAATCTCTACTGGGATTTTCTGTTTCTCTATCAGCAACTGCTGCAGGGCCTTCAAAAAGCGGCGGCGCAGACAAAAAAAGAGCTGAAAAGCTTTGGCGTTGATACATTTTCCAATGATTTTTCCTTTGTGGACCCTGCCGGAAGGCTTCTGTCCCCGGTATTTTGTTATCGCGACAGGCGCACGCGGCTCCACCAGCCGGAGATTTTTTCCCGGATCAGCCCCAAAGAATTATATTTCTCCTCTGGGAACCAAGTGGCGTTGTTCAACACGGCCATGCAGCTGGGCGCTATGGCGGCGGAGGGCTCGCCCCTGCTCAGGCCCGGCCCCCACCGGCTGCTTCTTTTGCCTGACCTGCTGTGCTACTATCTCACAGGCGAGGCCGCGGGGGAGTATACGGTGTGCTCGGTATCCCAGCTGCTGGACTTTTCCACCCGGGACTGGCACGGCGATATCTTAAACCGGCTCACCATTCCCCGGGACCTGCTCCCGGACATTGTGGAGCCGGGAACGCCGAGAGGAACGATATCAAATATCATACGGGCGGAAGCGGCCCTGCCCGGCATGGATGTGGTCTCTGTCTGCGAGCACGACACCGCCAGCGCCTTTCTGGCCGGAGTGGCGGCGGAACCCTCTTTTCTCATCAGCAGCGGCACCTGGGCCCTGGTGGGGCTGGAGACGGACGGTCCGGTCATCAACGAACTGGGCTACCGCTATAACGTGGCCAACGAGGGCGGCTGCCTGGGGCACCACCGGGTTTTGAAAAACGTGATGGGAAACTGGCTCCTTCAGCAGCTCAAAGCGGAGTGCCTCAGCCGCGGCAAAGAATATGACTATTCCGATTTGGAGCGGCTGGCGGCCCAGGCCCCCCCGTGCCGTATGCTGGTGGATGTGGATCACCCCGATTTTTTCACACCGGGGGACATAATCGGAACGCTCCGCCAGAGGGCCGTGTATGCGGGTCCGGAGGCCCCAGACGATTTGGGCGCCTATGCCCGCTGCATCTATGACAGTCTGGCATTGAAGTACCGCTGGTGCATTGAAAAGCTGGAAGAGGTGACCGGGCTCCACCGGGACGTGATCAACGTGGTGGGCGGCGGCGCGCGGGATGCGCTGTCCTGCCAGCTTACGGCCAGCGCCTGCGCCCGGCGGGTGGTCGCCGGCCCGTGTGAGGCCACAGCCTTGGGCAATGTGATGCTCCAGCTTATTTCCCGGGGCGAGCTTCGGGATGTCGCGCAGGGGCGGTCTGTGCTCCGGGCCAGCTTCGGCGTCAAAGAGTACGCCCCGGAGGAGCCCGGCTTTTGGGATGCGCAGTACCAGTATTTCTGCGAGGCCTTTTCCCTTTGAGGCGGCGGTGCGTCCGCCCATTGCAAAGCGGGCCCGTCAGAGGAAGCGCCGGTCTCTGCCCGCAGCCAGGCCGGACAAGCGCCGCGCCCTGTTCGCCCAGGGCCGGCAGACGGCAAAAACAGGCCGCATTCCGCCTGTGCGGCGGAGTGCGGCTTTTTCGGAGGAAAACAGCATGAGCGGATTATGTGATCTTCATACCCACACCACCGCGTCCGACGGGCAGTACACGCCGTCCCAGCTGGCAGCGCTGGCAAAGGAGCGGGGCCTGTCTGTGCTGGCGGTCACCGACCACGACACCACCGCGGGCGTAGACGAGGCCCGGCGCGCCGGGGACGCCCTGGGCCTGCGGGTAATCCGCGGGGTGGAGCTGAGCGCCAAGGAGCGGCCAAATTTCCATATATTGGGGTACGGGTTCCGGGAGGGGGACACGGAGCTGTCCCGCCTGTGCGAAAAATACCGGGCAGGGCGGGACGAGCGGAAGTACAAAATCGCGGATTTTCTCCGGGAAAAGGGCGTGGAGATCGACCTTGCCCAGGTGGAGGAGCTGGCCGGGGGCGAGGTCATCGCCCGCCCCCACTTTGCCCGGGTGCTGGTGCGGCGCGGTTATGTCTCCACCAACCGGGAGGCCTTTGACCGCTACCTGGACACGGAGGAGTTCCGGCGGAAGGTGAAGCGGTTCAAAGCGGACGCCCGTGCCTGCGTGGAGGCCATCAAAGCCGCGGGCGGGAAGGTCTCGCTGGCCCATCCCTACCAGATGGGGCTCCCCGACGGGGAGCTGGACGCGCTGGTGAAGCAGCTCAAGGGCTGGGGGCTGGACGCCATCGAGTGCCACTACCCGAAGTACACCCCGGAACAGCGGGCGTTCTATCTCCGGCTGACGGAAAAATACCATCTGCATCAAACCGGCGGCAGCGACTTCCACGGCGAAAAGGTGAAGCCGGACGTGAACTTGTCGGCTCTGCGCTTGAATTTAGAGTGGTTGCCGCACTAAAACAGTTCCGGACAAGTATGGCGCGCACGCCAGAAAGCAGCGGAGATTCGGACCCTCAAACTCTCAAACAGGCGCGGGCGGCTGAAAAGCCGCCCGCGCCTGTTTGAATTCCAGAGCCGCCCCCCAGCCTCTTTGCCTCGGCCAGCCTAAAGCAGCAGTTCGTCCAGGGCCCTGCCCTGGATATCCTCCATGGAGAACCCGCACAGCCGGGCCACTGTGGCCGGCTCGTCCACCAGGGCGGCCCGGGCAAGCCGGGCGCCGGCGCGCACGCCCGGGCCGGAGAGCAGAAAGAAGGGCGCGTCGCTGCGGGCGGAGTCGTGGCCGTGATTGGCGAGGTAGGGCAGTCCGGCCTGCTCCAGCGGGACGGTGCAGGCGGGAGCGGACAGCTCATCCCGGAACAGAATGCCGGGCCTGCCCTCTATGTGGAGGGCAAAGGGCCCGTCCAAATGGAAGCGCTGCCGCGCCTCTGGTTTGGTATACACCCGGGCGATCCCCAGCGCGTCCTGCACCTGCGGATCGGAGAACAGGCGGAGGGCCTTTTCCGCGGCCTGGTCTCCGGCGGCGTAAATCTGGGCCGAGCAGCAGGCGGAGTGGCTCTGCACTTCCCACTGGACCACCTCGCCCGCCCGGTCCTGGATCAGCCCGCGGCCGCGCAGGAGGCGGTTGGGGTAGCTGGCGGTGTGGACCGGGACCTGGCCGTGGTCGCTGCACAGGAGGATGGCGGTGCGGGAGGTGAGCTGCCGGGCGTCCAGGTAGGACAGCAGCTGCCCCAGAAGCGCGTCTGTCCTTTGCAGGGCGCCGGCCGCCTGGGGGGAGTGGAGCCCATAATGGTGCTTCGCGTTGTCCACCTGGCAGATGTGCAGGTACAGCAGCCGGGGCGCCTTCCGGCGCAAGACCTCCATCCCGCAGGCGAAGGCAAACCGGTCAAATTCCGGCTGGGAAAAGCCGTGGGGGATATGCCCCACGGCGTCCCAGATTTCCCGGATCAGGGCGGGGGTTCCGGCGGCGCAGAAGGGCTCAAAAAAGCCGCTGTCCGGGGTCTCGCCCCAGATCTCGGGGACCAGATAGTCGATGGGCCCCCGGCCCATGCAGGGCCACATGACGCAGCCGGTGGAGATCCCGGCCTGTCTGGCAAAGTGGAAAATCGTCGGGCAGCGGATCTCGTCGGCATAAAAATACCAGGGCCGTTTGGACTGGAGCGGCAGAAAGCGCTCGTTGTTGACCACCCCGGTCCGGTCGGGCCAGCAGCCTGTGACCATGGAGACATGGCAGGGGTAGGTCAGGGACGGGTAAGCGGACTGGACGGATTCAACCAGGGCGCAGCCCTGGAGCAGGCGGGAAAAGGCGGGAAGAGAACCCGCCTGCTTCAGATCGGCGTTCGTCATGGCGTCAATGGATATCACGATGACATACTCGGGACGGGAACCCATAACAAGACCTCCATTTGCGCGTAGAATGTAGAAACTATACAAAAAAATCCCGCCGCTGTCAATTCCATATTTGCCCTATTGACAAAAGCCGGAGCGTCGTGTATAATACGCTTAAGCAGTTTACAGAAAACTGTATATTGTACTCCTGGGGAGAAATCAATCGAGAAAGAGGGCTGTCCCAATGGGTATGAACACGATGAACAAGCAGGACGCGATCCGGGCGGAATTGGCGAAGGAATTGATCGTGCAGAACCTCAGGGAAGAGTACCGGCTCCGGCCCATCAAGGAATATGCGGAGCAGTTCGGCGTAGGGCTGGGGACGGTGCAGGCGGCGCTGAACGATTTGAAGGTCTCGGGCGCGGTGGAGCTGAACGCCTGCGGCGCCCAGGGGACCTTCCTGGCCCGGGTGGATCAGAAGGCCCTCTGGAAGATGAGCGGATACGGCATCCTGGTGGGGCTGCTCCCGCTGGACACCGGAAGGAGCATCAAGGGGCTGGCCACGGGCATTTACGAGGGCTTCACCCGATATGACCTGCCCATCCATATCCTCTTCGCCCGCGGAAGCGCGAACCGGACCGAGATTCTGACCCGTGGAAAGAGCGATTTCGTGGTCATGAGCGAGATGGCCTACCAGTACGCGCTGGAGCTGGGGAAGCCCCTGATGAAGGTGGGGGAGATCGGGCGCCGGGGCTGCTCCTATGGAATCCTGACCCGGAAAGGCGCCCCGGCGGAGACCTTCCGGCAGATTGCCTATGACAATTACTCCTATGAGCAGCGGGCGCTGGTCCGGGCCTGCTGGCCGGAGGAGCAGACCTGCGGCCGGTATCTGGGCGTGCAGCTGGCGGACCTGGTGCGGACCGGGCAGGTGGAGGCCGCGCTGGTCAACCACGAGGCGGAGCGGGAGGACGGGCAGGCCTTTGAGCTCCATCCGCTGAACGGGCTGGACCCGGAGATGAAGGCCCAGATGGACCGGGCGGTGATCGTGGTTTCAACGGAAAACCGGGCGCTGATGGACCTGCTGGCCATCGTGGCCTCCAAAGAGATCGTAACGCCGGTGCAGGAGGCAGTCATCCGGGGCGAACAGTTTGTGCGGTATTAAGGGGCCCGTCTCTCAGCGGCCCAGTTTGCAAAGGAGCGCGGAATGCAGAAATATATTGGAAGCCTGGAAGGCTTTTTGGAAAAGGACTCCGGCCGGGACGAGGCGTTTTGGGCCGACTATCAGGTCTTGGGCCCGATGTTTTCCGCGCTGCGGATCTTCATGACCATGGACGACGTCCTCACCGTGATCGTGGGCGCCAAGGGGTGCGCCTACCATCTGAACTTCACCATTGTCGCCTGGGGGGAGATCGATTTCTATCTGGGCAAGCGCCCCCTTCCGGTGCTGGAATTCCGGCAGGAGCAGATCATCGGCGGCGATTTTTCCATCTCGCCCAGCTGGATGCGAAAGCTGAAGAGGCTGGCGGAAATCCACGGCGGCAGGCGGATCATGCTGTTCCCCACCGACGCCATGCTTTTGTGCGGGGCAGACCTGGCCGGGCTTGCACAGCGGATTCAGGAGGGGACGGGAGTGGGCACCGGCTTTATCAACGTATCCGCGGTCTCCAGCGCCAACCAGTGGGCGGGGTACGACGCCGCGCTCCAGGCCCTGTACGCGCCCTATCTGGACCGGGACTTTCAGCGCACGCAGTCGGTGAACCTGGTGGGCTGGATGTGGCCGTCCCGCCACCGGGGGCACGAGATTGGCTGCTGCATTGATATGCTGCGGGAGGTGGGCATCCCGGTAAACACGGTGATCTCCGGCGGCATTTCCATCCGGGACATTGAAGCGAGCATGACCGCCGGGGCCAACGCGGTGGTCTGCTCCTCGGTGATGGGCGAGATGCTGGACAAGCTGGACAAAAAGGGGATCACACTGGCGGGGCAGCGCGCGCCCTACGGCTTTTCCGGGACGCGGGAATGGCTGGACAGCATCGCCCAGGCGCTGGGGATGGACGTGACAGCGGCCATCGACGGGATGCAGGCCCGCTACCAGTCAAAGTTTTCAGAGAATAAAGAGAAGCTGCGGGGGAAAAAAGTGTTTGTCAGCGGCGGGCCGGGCCGCCTGATCGGCCTGCTGCACACGCTGATGGACTATGAGATGGACATACAGGTGGCCTGTATGTTCTGGCCCCATGACTGGAGCCGGGACGATATCCGCCACATGATGGAACAGCACCACCTGCGGGTCAAGGAGTTCATCCTTTCGCCGGGGCTGGACGATCTGGAGCGGGTGGCGTCGCAGTACGCCTTCGACGTCTGGCTGGGCGGCTACCAGGAGCAGCACACCTGCAAACGCCACCAGATTCCTTTCGTCCCGATCACGGTATACACCACGCCCCACGTGGGGTTTGAGGGGGCGGTCAATCTGGGGAACAAACTGCTTTTGGCTATGGGAGGCTTTTCCTTTACGGAGAGCTCCTTCTCAGCCAGGGAAGTGGAGGGATACCTATGTCCGCCCAACGCTTAGAGCCGATGACAGGCTGCGGGATTCTGGGCGCGCTGAAATGCGTGGCCGGCATGCCGGGCGTGCTGCCGATGATCCATGGCCCCCTCAGCTGTTCGTCGGGGCACAGGCTGGCCCTGCTTTACGCGGGGGTGGAGCCTCTGCTGCCCACCACAAACGTCACCGACCCGGACATCGTCCTGGGAACCCTGGACCGGCTGGAGCGGGCGTTGGAGGAGGCGTGGGCGCGGTATCATCCGCCTTTGCTGGCGCTGATCCTGACCTGCGCCACCAGCATGGCCGGGGAGGATTTCTCCCGGCTGCTGCTGGCCTATGAGCGGCGCACCGGCGGGCGGGCCATCCTGGTGGACGGCAGCGCCCTGGCGGGGGACGAGCTCACCGCGCCCTACGAGGTGTACCGGCTCTTGTGCGAAGCATGGGCGCTCACCCAGGGAACCGGCCCGGATATTGTGCTGGAGGGGCTTGCCCGGACGGACTACGGCTCTGCGTGGGAGTACCCCGCGCTGTCCGCGCTGGTGGAGCGGGCCACGGGACGGACCGTGCTCCCCGGCCTGTTCTCCGGCATGGACGCGGCGGACCCCCGGCAGCGGGAACGCTATAACCGGGCCCGGAAATATCAGATGGGCCTGCTGTGGAAAAACTCCACTCAGGCCATACCGGCGCCCTATGGGATTGAGGGAACCCGCTCCTTTCTGGAATCCCTCTGCGGCCCGGGCGGGCTGACCGCCGAGGGGGCGCGGGAGCACCTGGACCAGGCGGCGGCCATGGGGCCGCTGGCGGCCCGGCTGAAGGCGCTGGCCGTTCCGGTGGCCGTGGAGAGCGCGGGCTGGCAGGGCTATGGCCTGGCCCGGTTCCTGAGCCGGGAGCTGGGCTGCCGGGTGCTGCTGAGCGTGGACCAGGAGATTCCGGACATCCCGTGGGAGAACGTGTGCGAGGAATTTTACGAGGACGTGGGCCGGTTCGAGCTGGTGGAGCTGATGGAGGCGTTTGGAACCCGGCTGGCATTCGGCTCCTCCAATATCCAGGCGGATGGCAGATGGGGGTACATCCCGCTGTTCCAGCCGGTCTGGCGCACCGTGGAAGCGGAGGGCGTCCTGATGGGATACGAGGGGGCGCAGCGCGTCGCACAGGCTCTGCTGGCCCTGGCGGAGGGAAAAACATGAGACGGCATATCGCGCTTTATGGAAAAGGGGGCATCGGGAAGACCACCGTCTCCCTCAATCTGGCGCTGTCCCTGGCAAAGCGGGGGATAAAGGTGCTGCTGGTCGGGTGCGACCCGAAGCAGGACACCACCCGCCTGCTGGCGGACCGGCCCCTGCCGTCCATTATGGAGCAGTACGACGGCCTGCTCCACGGGCGCGTTCCCCCGGAGCAGGTGATCCTCCGTCCCCGGGAAAACCTCTGGTGCTGTGAGGTGGGGGGGCCGAAGCCGGGGGTGGGCTGCGCCGGGCGGGGCATCACCATCGCGCTGGGCTATCTGGACAAGACGGGGTATTTTGAGCGCAGCGACGTGGTGCTTTACGACGTGCTGGGGGATATCGTGTGCGGAGGATTCGCCTCGCCGGTGACCCGGGGGTACGCGGAGCAGATCTACGTGGTGTCCTCCGGGGAACAGGCCTCCCTTTTCGCGGCCAACAACCTGATCCGGGGGATGCAGGCCATCCGCCGCCCCGTGTCCGGCATCCTGTACAACGGGCGCGGCTTCCGGGGCGAGGACGCCATCATGGAGGAGTTCAGCGCCGCGGTCCGGGTGCCGGTGACGGCCAGGATTCCCTACGCCGAAGAGATCAAGCTGGGGGAGATCCGCAGGAAGGCCATCTGCGAGTGTCCGGGCGCGGAGCATATCGCCGCCCATTACGAGGCGCTGGCCGGCCGCCTGCTGGAGGAGGGGCCGCCGCCCTGCGAACCCGCGCCGCTGGAGACAGAGGCGCTCTACGAATTGATCCGCAGAAAATACTTTGAGGTGATGTAGGTGGGCAACGGAATGGATCGGGCTCCGCATTTGCTGGAGCTGGAGCACCTGACGACCTGCTTTCGAAGCGACCAGGGCGAGCTGCCCGCGGTGGACGATGTCAGCTGGTATGTGGACAAGGGGGAAATTGTGGCCATTGTCGGCGAGTCCGGTTCCGGCAAGACGGTCAGCTGCCTGTCCATTTTGAATCTGGCCAGCCAGGACGGCAGCGCGGCCATTTCCGGCAGCATCCGGCTGGAGGGGCGGGAGCTGGTGGGACTCAGTCCGGCCGAACTGCAAAAGGTGCGGGGCAAGGAGATCGGCATGATCTTCCAGGAGCCGATGACCTCGCTGAACCCTGTGTTTACCGTGGGCGGCCAGATCGATGAGACCCTGCGGGCCCACACGGACCTGACGCGGGCCGAGCGGAAAAAACGGATCATCGAGCTGCTGGAACTGGTGGGTATCCCGGAGGCGGCGCGGCGGGCCAAGTGCTACCCCCACGAGCTGTCCGGCGGAATGAAGCAGCGGGTCATGATCGCAATGGCCCTGTCGTGCAGCCCGAAGATTCTCATCGCGGACGAGCCCACCACCGCGCTGGATGTGACCATCCAGGCGCAGGTGCTGAACCTGCTCCGGCAGCTGCGGGACCGGCTGGGGATGTCCATCATCATCGTGACCCACGACCTGGGCGTGGTGGCGAATTTCGCCGAGCGGGTGATCGTCATGTACGCCGGGTGCATTGTGGAGCAGGGGAGCACCCGGGCGGTGCTGAAGAACCCCAGGCACTGGTACACCAAAGGGCTGCTGGCGTCCATTCCCCGGCTTTCCGCGCAGAAGGGGGTCGAGCTGACCGTGATCCCCGGAAACGTGCCGGACATCTCGGAAATGCCGGCGGGGTGCCGGTTCTGCACCCGGTGCGGGCACGCGCAGCCCCTCTGCCGGGAACAGCGCCCGCCGATGACGGAGCTGGGCGGGGGCCACGGCGCCGCCTGCTGGGCCTGCGCGGCCGGGGAGGGGGAAGCTCATGAGTAATCAGAAGGTTCCGTTGATTCAGGCTGAACACGTTGTGAAGCATTTCCCCGTGAAGGGCGGGATCATCCCCCGGAACGTGGACAGCGTAAAGGCCGTCAACGACGTATCCCTTGAAATTTATCCGGGGGAGACCTTTGGCCTGGTGGGGGAGAGCGGCTGCGGAAAATCCACCCTGGGCAATATCCTGCTGGGGCTGGAACGGCCCACCGGCGGCAAGGTGCTCTACAACGGAACGGATGTCTACCGCTGCGGCAGGGCGGCGCGCAAAAAGCTGCGCCAGGAGATCCAGGTGGTCTTTCAGGACCCCTACGAGTCGCTGAACCCCAGGATGATGGTGGGGGAGCTGGTGGCGGAGGGGCTGAACATCCGCGGCGGGATGAGCGGGGAGGAGAAGCACCGGCGGGTGCTGGATATGCTGGAGCAGGTGGGGCTGAACCCGGAGCACTACAACCGGTATCCCCACGAGTTTTCCGGGGGACAGCGGCAGCGGATCGGGATTGCCCGGGCGCTGATCGTGGAGCCCAAGTTCATCATCTGCGACGAGCCGGTGTCCGCGCTGGACGTGTCCGTACAGGCCCAGATTCTGAACCTGCTGTCCGGCCTGCAGAAAAAGTATCACATGACCTACCTGTTCATCGCCCACGGGCTGAACGTGGTGAAATACCTCAGCGACCGGATCGGCGTGATGTACCTGGGCCAGCTGGTGGAGGTGGCCGATTCCCAGGAGCTGTTCCGGTCGCCCCGGCACCCCTACACCCAGGCCCTGCTCCGGGCCATCCCGGACGTGGACCGGGTGGACGGCCGGCTGCCGGAGACCCTCTCCGGCGACGTGCCCAGCCCCCTCGCTCTGCCGGAGGGGTGCCTGTTCCACCCGCGCTGCGGCCAATGCACCGAAAAATGTAAAACAGTGCGCCCCGAGCTGAGGCAGGTGGGGAGCACGTTGGTCCGCTGCCACTTGTGCGGCGGAAGCTGAAGCCTTGGATACGCCCCGAGCGGGGATTGATCCAATATTACAAAACAGGAGGAAGAACAAGATGCGCCATCATTGGGGGAAAAAAGTAATGTCCATGCTCCTCGCCGGCCTGCTGACGGCCTCTATGGCCGCGTGCGGCGGGCAGCCGTCCGGGCAGTCCAATCCGCCTGCGGACCCGTCCGCGCCGCCCGCCAGCAGCACGCCGCCGGAGGACGCGGGCCCGAAGTACGGGGGAACCCTGACCACCTACACCTCCGCCGACCCGAAGGCCTTCGACCCGGCGACCCTGAGCGCCTGGGACCAGACCATCGTGGCCGCCAACCTGCTGGAGGGCCTGGTGCGCCTGAACCCGGAGGGCACGGACATCGAGCCGGGCATTGCCAAGGACTGGACGGTGTCGGACGACGGCCTGGTCTGGACGTTCAACCTGCGGGACAACGCCCAGTTCCACAACGGCCGCGGCGTCACGGCCCAGGATTTCAAATATTCCTTTGAGCGCGTCGCCAATCCGGCCACCGCCTCCCCTGCGGCCTGGATGCTCAACAAGCTGGAGGGCTTCGAGGCCTACCAGTCCGGCGCCGCCAGCGAGATCACCGGCATCAAGGCCGTGGACGATCACACGCTGGAGCTGACCCTGACGGAGGCGTTCGCGCCCTTCGTCTCCATCCTGTCCTCCGCCAGTCTGGCCGTGGTGCCCCAGGAGGAAGTGGAGAAGTGGGGGGACGACTTCGGCCAGCACGTGGTGGCCGCCGGCCCCTTCACCCTGGGCGAGTGGAACTTCAACCAGGACCTGACCATCAACGCCTTCGACGGATACTGGGCGGGCCGGCCCTACCTGGACAGCGTGAAGTTCCGCGTGATCAACGACGAGAACACCCGCATCGTGGAGTTCGACGCCCAGACCCTGGATATCGCCTGGATCACCCCGGCCCACTACGACCGGCTGATGTCCGACTCCCGGTACACCGACAGCATCGGCTACGCCTACACCCTGCACACCAGCTTCCTGGTGTTCAACATGGAAAAGGAGCCCTTTGGAAGCAACAAGGCCCTGCGGGAGGCGGTGCTGTGCGCCCTCGACACCCAGGCCGTGATTGATATGCTCCAAAACCGCGCCGCCGTGGCCAACAACCTTCTGACGGACACCATGCTGGGCGCGGTGGAGAGCAGCGGCGTGCCGCCCTACGACGTGGAAAAGGCCAAGGCGCTGATGGTGGAGGCCGGCTATCCCGACGGGCTGTCCCAGACCTTTGACGTGATCACCCCGCCCTGGAACAACAACATCAAAATTCTGGAGATCTACCAGCAGAATCTGAAGGAGATCGGCATCAACATCGAGATCAAGGCCATTGAGAACTCCGCCTACAACGAGGCCCGCAACAGCGGCGACTTTGACATCGCCTGGGCCAACATCGTGGCCGGCTATCCCGACTCCGACGCCATGTTCTATCCGCTGCTGCATTCGGACAACATCGGCGCCTCCGGCAACTACGCCCGCTACAGCAACGCGGAGGTCGACGCCCTGCTGGACAAGGCCCGCGCCTCCACCGACGACGATGAGCGCGCGCAGCTGTACCGCCAGATCGACGCGCTGGTGCTGGAGGATATGCCCTATGCCTACCTGACCCACAACATTTACGTGGATATCTGCCAGCCCTTTGTGAAGGATTACTGCCCCAGCGCGCTGGATGTGAGCACCTACCACCGGGTCTGGCTGGACAAGTGAGAACCGTATAGACGAAAAAGGAGTCCGGCACGCCCCCAAACGGGGCGTGCCGAACCCGCGCCGCAGATGAACCCCAAGGAAAGGCTGGAATGGCATTATGACTCGTTACATTATACGCAGGCTGCTGGCGCTGATCCCGGTCGTCCTGGGGCTGACGCTGGTGGTGTTCCTCCTGGTCAACGTGGTCCCGGGGGACACGGCCCGGCTGATCGCAGGCGAGTATGCGGACGAAAAGACGGTGGAATCCATCCGGGTGGCTATGGGACTGGACAAGCCCGTCTTGGAGCAGTACAAAAATTATCTGCTTTCGCTGGCAAAGGGGGATCTGGGGCGGTCCTACCAGACCCACCGCCCCGTGGCGGAGGAGCTGATGACGGTATTCCCCAAGACCATCCAGGTGGCCTTGACAACCGAGGTCATCAGTATTATTGTAGGGCTGCTGCTGGGCATGACGGCCGCGCTGCACCGCGGGTCGCTGTATGACCGCGGAATCAGTATGTTCGGGGTGCTGGGCCTCTCCATCCCGCAGTTCTGGTTCGCCCTGATCCTCCAGCTTCTGCTGGCGGTGCAGCTGAAATGGCTGCCGCCCTCCGGATATCAGAACGGCTTTGATATTTATATCATACTGCCGGCCATCACGCTGGGAATTCCGTCAGCGGGAATGATGTCCCGGGTTTCCCGGTCGGCCTTTCTGGAGGTCATCCCCCAGAACTATATCCGCACCGCCAGGGCGAAGGGCCTGCGGGAGCGGTCGGTGGTGTGGAAGCACGCGCTGAAAAACGCGCTGATCCCGGTGCTCTCGCTGGTGGGGACGGATATGAGCCGCCTGCTCACCGGGACAATGATCGTGGAAAGTGTCTTTACCTGGCCGGGCATCGGGAAATACGGATACGACGCGCTGTTTTACAAGGATATGCCGGCACTCCAGGGGACAGTGCTGGTGCTGGCCGTCGCGATCTGCCTGGTCAACCTGTTTGTGGACATCCTGTACGCCGCCGCGGACCCCCGGGTGCGGTACAGCTGATCGGGGGGGAGCGCATATGGAACAAAATTATCTGCCAAAAAACAAAAAGTACCGCCAGCTGCTTCACAGCGCGGAGCAGCACCAGTCCTCCGGCCTGTACCGGGACGCATGGCGGCGGCTGAAAAAGGACAGGGCCTCCATGATCGGGCTGTGTGTGATCGCGTTTTTCGTGCTGCTGGCGGTGCTGGGCCCCGTGCTGCCGGCCCTGGACCCGGAGGCCATCGAGAGCCGCAGGCTGGTGGACGGGAAAAACGTGTTCCCGCCCTTTGCCCCCAGTCTCACCAAATGGATGGGGACCGACCAGCTGGGGCGGGACATTTTCAGCCGGGTCATCTATGGAATCCGCACGTCCCTGATCGTGGGCGTGGTCGCCCGGGGGCTGACCATGGTGGTGGGCGTCACCCTGGGCGTGGTGGCGGCCTACTACGGCGGCTGGGTGGACATGGTGCTGATGCGCCTGACCGACGTGTTCCTGGCCTTCCCGGTCATGCTGCTGGCCATGCTGATCACACTGGTGCTGGACGCCAACCTGACCACCGTGTGCATTGCGCTGGTGGTGGTGGGCTGGCCGGACGTGACGCGGCTCATCCGGGGGCAGGCGCTGTCCCTGAAGAACAAAAGCTATGTCAAAGCCTCCCGGGCGCTGGGCGCCTCGGACCTGTGGATTATCACCCGGCAGATCCTGCCAAACTGCCTGTCCCTGATTATCGTGTCCTTTTCCATGGGCATCCCCGGCGCGATCATGTATGAGTCCGGGCTGAGCTTTTTCGGCTTCGGCATCCGCGCCCCCAGGCCCTCCCTGGGCAACATGATCGCCGACGCCAGGGGCTATATGACCATTTGCCCCTGGTATATCCTCTTCCCCGGGCTGGCACTGGTGCTCATCGTGGTGGCGTTCAACGTGCTGGGCGACGGGCTGAACGACGCGCTGGACCCCTACGCGAAAAACAGAAGGTGACGTATGCCGATGAAACCGAACCCTTTGCCCTTTGAGCACCCCTGCTTTTCCAACGCCGGGGGCGGCGCGGCGCGGATGCATCTGGCCGTAGCCCCCAGGTGCAATATCAAATGCGGCTTCTGCCGGCCCACGGTCTCGCCCTGTGTCCACGGCTGCGCCCCCGGCCTTTCCAACCGTCTGCTGTCTCCGGAGGAGGCGGTGGCCTGGGTCCGGCAGGTGCAGGAGGACCGGGGGGTGGAGATTGCAATCGTGGGAATCGCCGGGCCGGGAGAGCCGCTCTGCAACCTGGAGACGTTTCAGACCATCGCCCAGGTTCGCCGCGCGTTTCCCAAAATCCACATCTGCCTCTCCACCAACGGGCTGCTTCTGCCCCAATCCGTGGAGCTGATCCGCCAGCTGGGCGTGGAGACGCTGACGGTCACCGTCAACGCCGTGACCCCCCGGGTAGGGGCCCGGATCTATGAGTCCGTCATGGGCGTGGCGGGGGAGGAGGGGGTCCGGCCGCTGCTGGAAAACCAGTGGCGGGGCATCTCCATGGCCGTGCAGGCGGGGCTGGTGGTGAAGATAAACAGCGTGTTTGTCCCGGGCGTCAACGACGAAGAGCTGCCGCTGATCGCGCAGCGGGGCAGGGAGGAAGGGGCTAACATCCAAAATATCCTCCCCCTGATTCCCCGCGAGCGCTTCGCCCAGCAGCACAGTCCGGACGGGTGCGAGCTGCGCCGCGTCCGGGAGGAGGCGGGCCGGTCGCTGGAGCAGTTTGAGCGCTGCCGCCACTGCCGCGCGGACGCCGTCGTTCTGGCGGACGGCAAAACCTTGGAAGAATAGGAGAATGGATCGTGGCCGCAATATTTCCGGATTTCTACGCAAACGGAGTCTCCCACATTGGCGAGGGCTTCCTGCATGAGCGTCAGATTCAGGCCATCTGGCTGGATATCGACAACACGATCTCCCTGGTGGACGACCCCCTCCCAACCCCGGAGGCGGAGGAGTGGATCGGCCGGATGAAGAAGGCCGGCTATACTTTGGGCGTGGTGTCCAACAACGACCTGCCGCGGGTGCGGTCCTTTGCGCAGTCCCTGGGCCTGCTGTTTCAGGCCCACGCCCAGAAGCCGTCCCCCGCGGGGTATCAGAGCCTGGCGGAGCAGGCGGGGGTGGCTCCCTCCCGCTGCCTGGTGGTGGGGGACCAGCTGTTTACAGACATCCTGGGCGGAAACAACGCGGGTATGTGCACCGTGGCGGTGCCGCCCCTCCGGGCCGACCAGGAGCCCAAAAGCTTTCTGGTCCGCCGGATTATGGAGCGGATTCTCATTGCGCTGCACAAAAAGCTGCTGGGAAAACGTTCCATCCTGTAGGCCGGCAGCTTCCGGGCAAGCTGCGGTGTTTCATAAATTCGCGCAGAAAGGCGGCAGATTTGACCTCAGCTACCAATATTATCAGGCCCTGGCCCTGCATCCCTGACAACGGACATTGCGGAAATCGGAAAAAGGTGATATACTGTAAACGTATGCAGCGCATATCCCTGCGATTTCCCTGGGGGTGCTTTGATGAAAACTCAAAAATTCTGGCTGTTTCTCGTGGGCTCTGTCCTGCTGGTTTCCGCCATTGCCAGCGTGCTCGTGCTCCGCGGCAGAACGGGGAGTTCCACCGCCCTCATCTATCAAGACGGGGAATGCTTCCGCACCATCGCGCTCGATGATGTGGACAAGCCTTTCTCTTTTACCGTTGCGTGGGAGGGCGGCTATAACGTCATTGAGGTGGAGCGCGGCCGCATCCGTGTGGCGGCGGCGGATTGCCCCGACCAGGTCTGCGTGCGGCAGGGATGGATCTCCAACAGTGTGGTCCCCGTCGCCTGCCTGCCCCACAGGCTGGTCATCCAGCTGGAGTCCGCTGGCGGCGGCGTGGACGGCATGACAGGGTAGGGGGGCGCTTATGAGCATCAAAAAACTGACCCGCCTGGCTCTGCTCACCACCATCGCCCTTATCATCTTTATGGTGGAGGCGCAGATTCCCCCGCCCATTCCCATTCCCGGCATCAAGCTGGGGCTGGCCAACATCGTGACGGTGTACGCCATGTTCGCCCTCTCGCCGGGGGATACGCTGGCGGTTCTGGTGTGCCGGGTGTTTTTGGGCAGCGTGTTCTCCGGCCAGCTCATGACCCTCTTTTACAGCATGGGAGGCGGGCTGCTGTGCTGGCTGGCGATGCTGCTGTTGCGGCGGGTCCTCACAAAAAAGCAGCTCTGGGTCGCCGGGGTTTTCGGGGCCATATTCCACAATGTGGGGCAGATCCTTGTGGCCATCGCCCTCACCCGCACCCCCGGCCTCGTCACCTATCTGCCCGTCCTGCTGGTCAGCGGCGTTCTCACCGGGGCGTTCACCGGCCTGTGCACCCAGTTTCTTCTGGCACAGCTGGACAAAATTGGTCAAGGCAGCGGCCCGGCGGGGTAAACCGCCGGGCCGTTCGTGCTGTTTGCCATGCCTGCGCGCATACTCAGGCGGTGTTCCGGCTCAGACCACAAACCGGTAGCCCAGCCCCCGCACCGTCTGAATATAGGCCGGTTTTGCCGGGTCCTCCTCAATTTTCTGCCGCAGACGGTTGATATACACCATGATGGCGTTCTCATCCACGATGGCAGAGCCCCAGACCATGTCATAGATCATGTCTTTGGTGAAGATTCGGTTCACATTGTCCAAAAACAGCTTCATGATAGCGTTTTCCTTGGAGGACAGCACAATTTCTCCCCCGTCCTTATAAAACCGCAGGGTGCTGGTGTCGTAGCGGAAAGGTCCGGCGGCGATGACGCCTCCCCCGCCGTTGAGTTCGCCCCGGCTGCGTCGGATCAGCGCCTTGACCTTGGCCCCCAGCGTCACCGGGTTAAAGGGCTTGGTGAGATAGTCGTCCGCGCCGATATCCAGCCCGTAGAGGGCGTCATAGTCCTCCTTTCGCCCGCTGACAATGATGATGGGCAGTCTGAGCCCCCGCCCCCGGAGGGTCTGGACCACCTCGAAGCCGTCCATCCCCGGCATATTCACGTCCAGCAGCATCAGGTCGTAATGGCCCCGGCCCGCCAGCTCAATGGCCTCCCCGCCGCTGCGGGCCACTTCGGAATCAATTCCGCTGCTCTTCATCACCTTGCGGAGCATGGTCAGCACCGCCTCGTCGTCGTCCACAATCAGCACCGTATCCGGCACAACGTCCCGCCCCCTTTACAGGTAAGTTCTCGTGTGCTAAATTATAGCATACCGGCCGCCCCCGGCGCAAGCCCCGCCGCGCCGCCGGTCAGCCATCTCCCAAGGAAAGGCAGAGAGGACCGCTATGAAAGGAAAACTCCCCGGCCTGCGGCATTTTCCCGTCCTCCCAGCGCTGGCCCTGGCCATCATCCTGCTGGGGCTGCTGGCCATATCCAGCGTGTTCACCCAAAGCCAGCAGCTTCTGGTGGACGGGCAGGACGGCCAGCTGACCAAAACCGCCCAGTCGGTGGACAACAATATCATGGGCCACTTCGCCTGGTATTGTTCCGACCTGGAATATATCACCAGCCGGACGGGCTTTCTGTCGGCGGAGGCGGCCTATCTCGACGATGGCGATGGAGGCAGTCTGCTCTACCATCTGCGGGAGAGCCCCCTGCCCAAAACCGTCATGGTTGAATCCATGCTGGTGCTGCGCCAAGGGGAGGTGGAGCTGTCCACCAGCGGGGGGACGGATTACGTCCCCCTGGCCGTGCTGGGGCGGATCGGGGCGGTGGACATCCAGCTGTGGCTGGACGAGACGGGCCGGCCCTATGTGGCCCTGGTTCAGTCCAAGCCGGAGGTGGGCTACGCCGCCCTCATCGACGGGGAGGTCTTTTTCGCCATCGCGGAGAGACAGACCGCCGCCGAGGACAGCGACCGCATCCTGGTGCTGGACTGTCAGGAGCGGTACTTTTTCCACCGCACCCCGGAGGGCATCCGGGTGGACGCGGTGGAAGAACTGGACCCCGCCGTCCATGCCGGCCTCTATATCATGCTGGCCACCCAGCGGGCTGGCCGGCCGCTCACCAGCTTTTTCCGTGCCGGGGGCCAGTCCGGGGGGACAGGCTACACCGCCCGGCTGGCCGTCCTGCCCGCCCCCGGCAACGAGAACGGCTGCTTCACCGTAGGGGTGGCCCGGAACTATGACGAGATCATCCGCCCCTACCAGTCCGCCGCGGTCCGGATGGTGCTGTGCGGTGTGACCGTCATGGCGGGAGCGGCGCTGCTGCTGGTGTTCCTCCTGCGCTCCCGCCGGAGCCACCGGCAGGCCCAGCAGGAGCTGTCCCTCCTCCGGGAGAAGGCGGAAGCCATGGAGCAGCTCAACGCCCAGGCCCAGGCCCTGGCCCACCGGCAGCGGCTGGAGTCCATCGGCACCCTCACCTCCGGCATCGCCCATGAGTTCAACAACCTGCTCACCCCCATCATGGGCTACAGCATCCTTATTCTGGAGAAGCTCCCCCCGGAGGACACCGAGTCCTACGACAACGCCCTGGAGATCTACAACGCCTCCCAGAAGGCCAAGCGGATCGTGTCCAGGCTGTCCAACCTGTCCCGGAAGGGAACTCCCGGGGCCCTGCGCCCCGTCCGGCTGGACCCCCTGGTGGAGCAGGTGCTGGAGGTGGCCGCCCCCGTCCGGCCCAAGACGGTGCGGGTGGAGACGGGCCTCGCCTCCGGGGATGGGCTGGTTCTGGGGGACGAGACCCAGCTGTTCCAGCTGGCGCTGAACCTGCTGCTGAATGCCTTTGAGGCCCTGGCCCCGCAGGGCGGGACGGTGCGGGTGTCCACCGCCTGGGACGGGGAGCGGGTATCCCTGCGGGTGGCGGACAACGGCCCGGGCATTCCGGAGGCGGTCAAGGCGCACATCTTCGACCCCTTCTTCACCACCAAGGGCTCGGGCAAGGGCATCGGCCTGGGCCTGGCTATCGTGCAGCAGATCGTGGAGGCCCACCAGGGGGCCATCGCCCTGGACAGCGCCGCCGGCCAGGGCACCGCCTTCACCGTCTCCTTCCCCGCCGCCCCGCCGGAAGCCGCGGAACCCCCGCCCGCCTGACCAAAGCCCCGCCCGATCTGACCAAAGCCCCGCCGGATGGTTCTGGCGGGGCTTTGTTGTTTCCTTAACAAATATTAAGCCCGCATCTATCTGCCATTAAGGCGGAGGGATTACAATGGTCGAAAAAAGGAGGCGGTTTTGCTATGCTGGAACATCTGGTGGAGGCAGCGCTGGAAATTCTCACCCCCCTGTGCGAGATGATGGGCATTCTGGTCATCGCCGTGTCCACCCTGTCCGCCTTCTGGCGGTATCTCCGGGGGCTGTTCACCCACTCCCCCGGCGACGTGAAGTCCCGGCTCGCCTCCGGACTGGCCCTGAGCCTGGAGTTCAAAATGGCCGCCGAGATTCTCAAGACCGTCCTGGTCCGGGACATGACCGAGCTGATGGTGCTGGGCGCCGTCATCATCCTGCGTGCTCTGCTCTCATTCCTGATCCACTTTGAAATGAAGCAGCATGATATACCCCAACAAGAGACTTTAGGAGGAATCGCAACATGAAACTGAAACAGATCTCTGCCCTGCTGCTGTGCGCCGCCCTTATGCTGTCCGCCCTGGCGGGCTGCGGCACCACCGTGGTGGTGGGCCCCGAAGGGGACAAACCCGCCGCCACCCCCGGGACCCCCGACGCCCCCGGCACTGAGAGCACCCCCGCCGGCGGGGACACCGTCCCCGTCAAGACCGGACTGGCCGTCCTGGCCGACATCAGCGGCAGCAAGGACGCCTCCGCCGAGGGCGACGGCGCGGCCCAGAGCGAGGTCCTGCTGGTGGCGGTCACAGTGGGGGACGACGGAGTCATCGACGACTGCGTCATCGACATGGTCCAGGCCAAGATCGGCTTCAGCGCCTCCGGCGCGCTGACCACCGACCCCGCCACCAGCTTCCCCAGCAAAAATGAACTGGGCGACAGCTACGGCATGAGAAAGGCCAGCTCCATCGGCAAGGAGTGGAACGAGCAGCTCGCCGCCCTGGCGGACTACGCCAAGGGCAAGACCGTGGAGGAGCTCAAGACCATGGCCGTGGGCGAGGACGGCAAGGCCGGGGACGTGGATCTGGTCGCCTCCGTCACCCTGTACATCGGAAGCTTCGTGGGCGGCATTGAGGACGCCGCCGCCAACGCCACCCATCTGGGCGCCGCCAAGGGCGACAGGCTGGGTCTGGCCAGCGAGACCAGCATGAGCAAGAGCAAGGACGCCGCCGACGGCAAGGACGGCGTGGCCCAGGCCTACGCCACCGCCGCCGCCGTCACCTTCAGCGGCGGCACGGTCACCAGCTGCTACATCGACGCGGTGCAGGCCAACGTGAACTTTGACGCCTCCGGCAAAATCACCACCGACCTGACCGCCGCCCCCCAGACCAAGAACCAGCTGGGCGACGGCTACGGCATGAGGAAGGCCAGCTCCATCGGCAAGGAGTGGAACGAGCAGGCCACCGCTTTCTGCGATTACGTCACCGGCAAGACGGTGGACGAGGTCAAGGGGCTGGCGGTGAGCGAGGACGGCAAGGCCGCCGGCGCGGATCTGGCCGCCAGCGTCACCATCGGCATCGGCGAGTTCCAGGCCCTCATTGAGAAAGCTTCCAAATAATACGAAACGGGGGCGGGCCCCAGGGCCCGCCCCCGCGGCAAAAAGGCGGAACCGATATGAAACAGCGCGTTTGGGCGCTGGCCCTGGCGGCGCTGCTGCTCAGCGGCTGCGCCGCCCAGGCCCCGTCCGGCCCGGAGCTTCGCCGGTACGAGGCCAGCTTCCTCACCCTCTTCGACACGGTGACCACCATCGTGGGCTATGCGGAGACGGAGGAGGACTTTCAGAGCACCGCCCAGGCGTTCCACGACGAGCTGCTGGAATACCACCAGCTGTTCGATATCTACCACGACTACGCCGGGCTCAACAACCTGAAAACCATCAATGACCGCGCCGGGGGGGACCCGGTGGAGGTGGACCGGCGCGTCGTCGACCTGCTGCTGTTCTGCCGGGAGCTGGAAACGCTCACCGGCGGGAAGGTGGACGTGACCATGGGCAGCGTGCTCTCCCTGTGGCACGAGGCCCGCAGCGCGGGGGCGGACGACCCGGCGCACGCCGCCCTCCCGGACCGGGCGGCGCTGGAGGAAGCGGCGGGGCACACCGGCTTTTCCCTGCTGGAGATTGACCAGGACGCCTCCACCGTCCGCCTCGCCGACCCCCTCGCCCGGCTGGACGTGGGGGCGGTGGCCAAGGGTTACGCCGTGGAGCGGGTGTGCCGCGCCGCGCCGGCGGGGCTGCTGGTGAGCGTGGGCGGCAACGTCCGCTCTACCGGCCCCAAGCCGGAGGGGAACGCCCCCTGGGTGGTGGGGGTGCAGCAGCCCGACGGCGGGAAGCAGGACTACCTCCACACCTTGTACGTCTCCAACGCTTCCGTCGTGAGCAGCGGCGACTACCAGCGGTACTACACCGTGGACGGCGTGCGCTACCACCACATCATCGACCCGGAGACCCTTTCCCCGGGGACGCTGTGGCGGGCGGTCACCGTGGTGTGCCCCGACTCAGGACTGGCCGACGGATTGTCCACCGCCCTGTTCCTCCTGCCCCGGGACGAGGGCGCGGCCCTGGCCCGGCGCTGCGGGGCCCAGGCCATGTGGGTGGCCGGCGGCGGAGAGCTGCTCTATACGGACGGCTTTCTGGATCTTGTCCGCACTTAGAACCCAATTTTTCTCAATCAAGAGGTGATTGTATGAACTCCCTGTTTTTCGGCGGCGTCCATCCCGGCGGGCACAAAGAACTGAGCGCCGCCGTCCCCCTCACCGCCATGGCCCTGCCCGCCCAGGCGGCGGTGCTCCTGCGCCAGCATATTGGCGCCCCCTGCCAGCCCCTGGTGGCGGTGGGGGACGCGGTGCGGGTGGGTCAGAAGATCGGAGACGGAGGCGGGCTGTGCGTCCCCGTCCACGCGCCGGTTTCCGGCGTGGTGGAGGCCATTGAGGACCGGCCCCACCCCGGCGGCGGCACCTGTCCCGCCATCATCATCAAGAACGACTTCCTGGACACCCCCGACCCCCATCTGCAGCCCTACAGCCACCCGGAGTTTCTTTCCCCGGAGGAGCTGGCGTCCATCATCCGGGAGGCGGGCATCGTCGGCATGGGCGGCGCAGCCTTCCCCACCGACGTGAAGGCCAGGACCGGCATGAGCCTGGCGGACACAGTGATCCTCAACGCCTGCGAGTGCGAGCCCTACATCACGGCGGACGATATGCTTCTGCGCACCCGGCCCGGCGATGTGCTGCGGGGGCTGGAGCTCATTGCCCGCATCCTCCTGCCCAGCCGGGTGGTCATCGCCGTGGAGGACAACAAGGCCCAGGCCGCCGCAGAGGTGAAGGACCACCTGAAGGACTTTCCCTCAATGGAGCTGCTGGTGCTGCCCACCCGCTACCCCCAGGGGGCGGAAAAGCAGCTCATACAGGCGGTCACCGGCCGGCAGGTGCCATCCGGCGGGCTGCCCAAGGATGTCGGCTGCGCCGTGTTCAACGCCGCCACCGCCGCCGCGGTGTGCCGGGCGGTCTACGAGGGAATGCCCGCCATTGAGCGCATCGTCACCGTCACCGGCGAGGGGGTGAAGCAGCCCCGCAATCTGGTGGTCCGGATGGGCGTCTCCTTCCTGGAGGTTATCGCCGCCGCAGGCGGGCTGACCGACGACGTGTGGAAGGTGCTGTCCGGCGGGCCCATGATGGGCGTGGCCCAGGGGGACCTGTCCGTCCCCGTCACCAAGTCCACCAACGCCATCGTGTGCCTGTCCAGCGCCCAGAACGGGGAGAGCGCCAACCCGGTGTGCATCCGCTGCGGCAGGTGCCTGGAGGTGTGTCCCATGCGGCTGGAGCCCCTGTATCTCTACCGCTATTCCAACGCCGGGGAGCTGGGCGCATTGAGACGGCTCCACCTGATGGACTGCATCGAATGCGGCTGCTGCGCCTATGCCTGTCCGGGCAAGCTTCCCCTGGTGGAGGGCTTCCGGGCGGGGAAGCGGGCGCTGAAGGAGGGTGCGAAATGAATCTGACAGTAAGCGCCTCCCCCCACATCCGGGGGAAGGATACCACCTCCCGGCGGATGCTGGACGTGGTCATCGCCCTGCTGCCCGCGCTGGCGGCGGGGGTGCTGTTCCAGGGCCTCCGGGCCGCGCTGGTGGCGGCAGTGTGCGTACTGTCCGCCCTGGCGGGGGAGTGGCTGCTGGGGCTGGCGCGGCCGCGGCACAACACCCTGCCCGACGGCTCCGCCCTGGTCACCGGGCTGCTGCTGGCCCTGACCCTGCCCGCCTCCGTGCCCTACCATGTGGCCGCCATCGGCGGGCTGTTCGCCGTGATTGTGGTGAAGGGAATATGCGGCGGCCTGGGGCAGAACACCTTCAACCCGGCCCTGGGCGCCCGGGCCTTCCTGATGCTGCTGTTCCCCGCCTGCCTCACCCGCTTCCCGGCCCTGGGAACCGCCCTGCCCCTGGGGGGGCTGAGCCCGGCGGACGTGATTACCGGGGCCACCCCCCTGCACCATATGCAGATGCCCACCCTGCCCGAGGCGTCCCTGGCCGAGATGTTCCTGGGCCGGATCGGGGGCTGTATCGGGGAGACCTCCGCCCTGGCCCTGCTCATCGGCGGCGGATACCTGCTGTTCCGGCGGGTCATCCATATCCGCATCCCCGCCGCCTACCTGGGGACGGTGGCCGTCCTCACCCTGGTGTTCCCCAGGGGGGACAGCCCCATCCTGTGGATGGCGTACAGCCTGCTGGGCGGCGGCGTGCTGCTGGGCGCCATCTTCATGGCCACCGACTATGCCACCTCCCCGGTGGGCCCCGCGGCCCAGGTGGTGTACGGCGCGGGGTGCGGGGCGCTCACGGTGGTGTTCCGCTATACCGGCCTGTTCCCGGAGGGGGTCACCTACGCGATTCTGATCATGAACGCCGCCGCCTGGCTGCTGGACCGGTATCTGGTCCCCGCTTGCTACGGCGCCGGAAAGGAGGGGGCGAAATGAAAGCAAAGGAGCTGCTTGCGCCGGTGATCGCCATTCTGGCCTCGGCCGCAGTTCTGCTGGGCGCGTCCGCTGTCCTGCGCCCCATGGCGGAGGAGCGCGAGGCCGCCGCCCGCGGCGAGATCATGGGCTATATGCTCCCCAGCCGGCCCGCCGCCTTTACGGAGGAGCCCTATGACGGGGAGGACGAGAGCATCCGCCGGGTGTTCAAGGCGGAGGACGGCTATGTGATTGAGGTAGAGGCCGCCGGGTATGTGGGCCCCATGATCCTCTGGGTGGGGGTGACCAACGAGGGGCAGGTGTCCGGCGTGACGGTGCGGGACCACCGGGAGACCTTCGGCCTGGGCCGGGGCGCCCAGACGGAGTGGCCCTTCCTGATCCAGTACCTGGGCACCGCCGGAGAGGCCGCCGTGGGGGAGGACATCGACGCCCTCACCGGGGCCACCGTCACCAGCAAGGCGGTGACCCGTGCTGTAAACTCCGCCGCCGCCTTTGTCACCGGCGCGGACGTATCCTCCGGCGCCACAGAATGGGAGGGCTGACATGAAACACAATCCGTTGAAGCGGGCCGCGCTGCTGGCCGTGGTGGCGGGGCTGGCCTGCCTGGTCCTGGCGCTGGCCGGAACCCTGGCCCCCATGGCCATCCTGCCCAAGCTGGACCTGCCCCTGATGCTGGGCCTGAGCCTGATCGCCCTGACCCTGGAGGCCTATTGGGGCCGGACGGAGCTGTCCTGGCCCGCGCTGGCGGCGAACACGGTGCTGGGCGGCGCAGTATTTGCCCTGCTGCCCTGGTGTGCCGGCGTGACGGGCGGCGTCCCCGCCCCGGTGCTGGGGCTGGCTGGTGCGGCAGTGTTTGGGGTGGCCGCGCTGCTCCACGCCGCCGCCATGGAGCGCATCGCCACCGGGCCCAAAGCGCCCCTGGCCCCGGCGGGCGCCGCCCTCATGCTCTATCTGGCGGGTCAGTGCCTGAACGGGCTGCTCTGAAGCGCGGCACCTATAAAATTGAACCGTCGGGCGGGAGGTCTGGCCTCCGCCCGGCGGTTTTCATACTGCCTCGAACCCCTCACACGGCATCTTCCGCATTGCCGCCGAAGCGTTCCTCAATCTGCAGCGCCTCATCCAGCTGGTCGTAAATCAGCAGCTGCGCCAGGAAAACAACATACCACGCCCCGGTGACCGGCAGCAAAAACAGCGACCAGGGGGCAAATAGTACCAGCACCGCGAGATAGGCCAGCTGGAGCAGCCCCGCGCCCATGACCCGCCAGAAATGCTTGACGCAGAACAGCAGGCAGTTGCGCAGGCGGAGGGCGGGGGACTGGTCGAACAGCACCAGCTGGGGCCAGTACAGGGCGCACAGCACCAGCGCGAGCAGCAAAGAGAACAGGTACAGCGCCACCGTCCCCAAGCTGGGCGGCGTCTCCGCCCACCAGAACAGCATGGCCATGAAGGCGTACAGCCCGGCCATCAGCCCCAGAACCGCCCCGGGGATCAGGCTCCCTCGCCAGTTCTGCCGCCAGGAGCGCGCATAGGCCTCCTTCCACGGCGTGGGGTCGTCTCGCAGGCCCCGGAGGACGGCGTCGTACAGCCCCGCTAAAAACGGCCCCGCGATCATCCCGCCCAGAAGGGAGCATGGGAGGAGCACCAGCACGCTGGACACCCCGACGGCATAGACAATCCCGGCGGCCAGGGGCACGCAGCCCGCCAGCGTCAGCAGGTTCACCTTCCACCACTGGCCGAACCGGATAGACAGAAGCTGCTTGTAGCGGTTGAAGCCGATTTGCCGGACATTCTCGTCATAGCCGGGGTCTTCCCGGATCAGCATTCCCATAATGTGCCCTCCTCACGGCATGGCGTAATGACAATTGCCCAGGAACCGGGCCAGCAGCGCTCCCGCCCCGCCCCCGAATTCCTCCCGGCAGGCGAGCTCCACGCTGACGGCGTAATTTCGGTACGTCCCAAAGGCGGACGCCCCGCAGGCGTAGGGGTTCCCGCCGGAGTCAAAGGTATAGGTGATGATGCGGAAGTCCCGGCCGTTATATGTTTCCTCCCATGTTTCGTCCACAGCGTACTGGGCCTGGGCCATCTCCTGCCACTGGGCCAGGGTCTCCCGGGCCTCCTCCTCCGATTTGTATCCGCCCAGGAGCAGATAGACCTGGTCGTCGTACAGGGTGGCCTCGTCCCCGTCCGCGTTGGTGTAGGGCTCGCCCTCCCCGATAGACCAGGTGGCGTAATACATCCCGCTGGCCGCCAGCGCCTCGTTGTTCTCCCGGGCGGTCATGCCCTCCGGGGTGTCCACGCCCATGACGCCGCCCACCGTGACCCACTCCTCGTCCCAATCCGCGCCGTCCGCCGCCCGCTCCGGGGCGGGCGGCGCGCCGCAGCCCGTCAGCACCAGAGTCAGAATTGCGGCGAGAAGCCATAACACCGTCCGCCTCATGAGACCGCCCCTTCCGTCAATTTCTCCCACAGCACCGCGCAGCCCTCGGGGTGCGCGGTGGTTTTTTCTGTCCAGAAGCCCCGCCGGGCCAGATACAGTCCGGAGGCCAGCCCGCCGCTGTCCCCTGTCACCGTCTCGCCCAACAGCTCATAGGAATACCCGCCCAGCTCCATTCCCGCCAGAACCGGGCATTGGCTCCAGGGAAGGTACGTCCCCTCCGCCGTCCAGGGGCCCTCCTCCTGCCGGGAGCCGTCCAGCCGGCACAGCACATGATAGTTTGCCTGGAATGGCTCCGGGTCCTCCAGCAGGAAAAAGTAGCTCTCGCACTCCAGCAGGTCGGCCATGAGGCTCACCTCGCCGGACGCGGCCATACCGGGGTCGGCGCCTTTCGCCGATGGGTATTGGTTGAGCCGCACCACCACCCGCCCGTCGCCGTTCAGGTCCTCCCCCAGGGCGGCGAAGGCGCTTTCAATAGCGGCGGCGGTGTCCTCCGGCAGGGCGTCCGTCCCCACGTAGGCCGCCTGATAGTCCGGCCTGACCTGTCCGATGCCCAGGGCGTTCCAGAGGAGGCTGCCCGCGATGGCCGCCAGCGCCGCGCCAATGGCTATGTGCCATTTGTGATAATGCCACCAGTTTTTCCGCTTTTCTTCCGGAGTGAGTTCCCGCTTTCCCTCGGGCTTCTCATCTCGGTACTTCCACTTCAAATATTCGCTGGCCATGTCATTCCCTCGTGGTGCCGCCGGGGGCGTAGCTCACCGGGAGGCACACCAGCGCCGGGGCGTTGGCGCGGTCCTTGGCAAGCAGCAGCTCCACCGCAGTCTCCGCCAGCTTTTGGGTGGGCTGGACAATGGTGGAGCAGTACAGCTCCTCCGCGCCGAACCGCCGGATGCCGTCGAAGCCGATGAGCTGCACGTCCTCCGGCGCCCGGACGCCCAACTGGGCCAGCATCCCCCGCACCCTCCAGGCCAGCAGGTCGGTGGAGCAGAAGATTCCGTCGATATCCAGCCGCCCCGCCGTCATATGCTCCTGGAAAAAGGCCCGGAACCGCTCCAGGTCCTCCCCGTCGTTGAGCCGCAGGGCGTCATAGGGGACGTTCCGGGCCCGGCAGGCCATCTCAAAGCCGTCCCCCCGCTTGTCTGTCTCGCTGGGGCTGGCGGAGCCGGTGCGCAGGAAGGCCAGCCGGGTGCAGCCCAGCTCCAAAAGCTTTTCCGCCGCCATCCGGCCCCCGCCGTAATTGTCCGCCGCCACGCAGGGGACGCCGGGGCCCAGGCAGCGGTCGATGCTGACGAAGGGCAGCTCCCCGTCCAGCTCCAGAGGGTTGTAGGTCAGGCCGATGACGCCGTCCACCTTGTTCTGCCGCACCATGGCCACGCACTCCCGCTCCGCCTCCGGCCGGGAGGCGGTGACGTAGAGCAGCATCCGGTGCTCCCGCCCCATGAGGGCGGCGCACAGGTGCTGGGCCAGGGCGGCGAAGAAGGGGTGGTCCACCCCCGGGAGGATCACCGCTACATTGTAGGTCTTGCCCGAGCGCAGCCCCCGGGCGTACTGGTTCACCTGATAGCCCAGCCGCTTCGCGGCCTCCTCCACCTTGACCCGGTAGCGTTCCCCCACGGGCAGGCCGTTGAACACCTTGGACACCGTGCCCAGGGCCACCCCCGCCTCCTGGGCCACGTCCTTCATGGTGGGCGTTGTTCCTCTCATGGCGCTCCCTCCAGATGAAACATTTCATGGGACGGGCCGCTTCAGGGCCCGTTTTCCCCTGCTGGGCCTATCATAGCAGATGGGGGCGCCCCTTGTAAAGATGAATTTCACAAGTTTTTCATGAAACGATACATTTTTATGATTTGCACAATTTCCGGTGTATCAGCTTGTGCAAATCAAATAAAATTGGGCGAATAGCCCAATTCATCTCAGAAATCGCTTGACATCCCCGCTTTTCCGTACTACTATGAACCCATCCAGCAAATAACGTTTCACGTAATGGCCGGAGGGAACTCCCTCAGGCGCCGGGACCAGCCTGTTCCGTGAAACATTATATGGAGAACAAGTTTCAAGGGAGAGTGAGCGCAAATGAGCAAAATCGCGTCCCCAAGCCAGGCCGCGGCCCTCAGCCGTCCGGCCCGCAAGCCCCTGGCGCGGCGGCTGGCGGACAACTGGCAGATGTACGCCCTGCTGGCCATACCCGTGGTGCTGACCGTGGTGTACAAGTACATCCCCATGTACGGCATCCAGATCGCCTTCCGGGACTTCGACCCCAACCTGGGCTTTCTGGAGAGCGAGTGGGTGGGCCTGCAATGGTTCGCCCGGTTCTTCAACGCCCCCACCTGCTTCCGGATGATCAAGAACACGGTGCTCATCAGCCTGTTCAGCCTGCTGTGGAGCTTCCCCATCCCCATCATCCTGTCCCTGATCATCAACCAGGTGCGGTTCCACCGCTTCAAGCGGGTGGTGCAGACGGTGCTCTACGCCCCCCACTTCATCTCCACCATGATCATCTGCGGCATGATCCGCATCTTCCTCAGCCCCACCGGCGGCCTTTTGAACCTGCTGCTGGGCACCCAGATCGACTTCCTCACCCAGTCCTCCGCCTTCCGCACCATCTACATCGCCTCCGGCATCTGGCAGGACGCGGGCTGGGGGTGTATCATCTATCTGGCCACGTTGGCCAACGTGGACCCCGGCCTCTATGAGGCCGCCAAGGTGGACGGCGCGTCGGTGTTCCAGCGCATTCTGAACATCGACCTGCCCGAGCTGCTGCCCATGGCCATCCTCAACCTCATCATGGCGGCGGGCGGCCTGATGAACGTGGGCTTCGAGAAGGTGTGACTGCTCCAGACCGATTTGAACAAGGCCACCTCCGACGTCATCGCCGTATATGTGTACCAGCAGGGCATCGAACAGGCCAAGTACAGCTACTCCACCGCCGTGGGCTTGTTCAACACCGCCGTCAACATCATCCTGCTGCTGGTGGTCAACCGGATCGCGTCCAAGGCCTCGGACGTGGAATTTGTCTAAGGGGGTGGGCTCATGAACAAACAGGCAAAGGGCGTTTCCGACCGCACCAGCGATATCATCCTGGTGACCATCTGCGCCATCGTGCTGCTCATCGTGGCCTATCCGCTGTACTACGTGGTCATCGCCTCCTTCTCCAACCCCTACGACGTGTACGCGGGCAAGACCTTCCTGCTGCCCAGCGGCTTCACTCTGGACGGTTACAAGGCGGTGTTCGCCGATCCCAAGATCATGCCGGGCTTCTTCAACTCCGTGAAGTACACCGTCATCGGCACCATCTTCTCCGTGGTCATGCTGTACATCACCGCCTACCCCCTGGCCCAGAAGGATCTGCCGGGGCGCAAGTTCCTCAGCCTGTTCTTCGTATTCACCATGTACTTCGGCGGCGGCATGATCCCCACCTACCTGATCGTCAAGCAGACCGGCCTCATCGGCAATATGTGGTCGCTGTTCCTCCCCGGCGGCGTGGGGGTGGGCAATATGATCATCGTGCGCAACTACTTCCAGAACAGCATCCCCCACGACCTCATCGAGGCGTCCCACATCGACGGCGCGTCCAAGTTCCGCACCTTCCTCAGCGTGGTGATCCCCCTGTCCATGCCCATTCTGGCCGTCCAGGCGGTGTTCGCCATGGTGGCCTATTGGAACGACTGGTTCACCGCCATGATCTACCTGGGCGGCAAGGGCCAGCCCCTGCCCCTGGTGCTGCGGGGCATCCTCATCAAGAGCGCCGCCTCCACCGAGCAGGCGGGCATGATCGAGGGGGGCTTTGCCGAGCTGAACAAGCTCACCGAGATGATCAAGTTCAGTTCCATGATCGTGGCGGCCCTGCCCATGCTCATCGCCTACCCCTTCGTGCAGAAGTACTTCGAGAAGGGCTTCATGGCCGGCGCGGTCAAGGGTTAAGAAAGGAGCGCGTGAACATGAATATGAAAAGAGTAGTTTCCGGCGCTCTGTGCGCGGCTTTAGGCCTGGGCCTGCTGTCCGGCTGCGGCCTGGGCAGGGTGGGCAGCGTCAACAACGGCGAGGTGAATCTGAACACCGACCAGACCGAGTTCCACGTGGTCAGCGGCATCTCCTCCCTGTCCTCCGGCTACGACGACAACCCCGTCCTCAACGAGATGGCCCAGGCAGCGGGGATCAAGATCGACTGGGAGGTCATGAGCGACTCCCTGGGCGAGCAGGTGAACATCCGCATCACCGGCGGCGACCTGCCCGACGCCTTCCAGGCCGTGGGCTTCTCCAACTACGACCTGGCCCGGTACGGCCGGGGCGGCACCTTCCTGGACCTGACCCCCTACATCACCCCGGAGATCATGCCCAACCTCTATCAAATCCTGGAGGAGCACCCCTCCATCCGGGCCGCCATCACCCAGGATGACGGCGGCATTTACGGCCTGCCCGCCGCCGAGATGATGGGCACCGGCGTGGTCGGCGCGGAGGACGACATCTCCATCCACAGCATACAGCAGTTCTCCATGATCAACAAGCGCTGGCTGGACGACCTGGGCCTGCCGGTGCCCGAGACGGTGGAGGAGCTGAAAGCGGCCCTCCAGGCCTTCAAGGACAACGATATGTCCCACAAGGTGTACGGCAACGATCCCGGCACCACCATCCCCATGACTTTCGGCTTTGACCAGTGGTGCTGGGGACAGAACATCTTCTACACCCCCTTTGGCGTCACCAACTGGTCGGACGTGTGCATGGACCTGCGGCTCACCAAGGACAAACAGGTGGTATTCGACTGCGTCAGCGACGCGTACCGCGACGCCGTCGCCTATTACCACGACTGGTATGAGCAGGGCCTCATCGACGTAGAGGTGTTCAGCCAGGACCAGACCCAGTACATCTCCAAGTGCACCCAGGGCTACGTGGGGGTGGCCACCTGGTGGGAGATCAACGAGCTGACCGGCGACTATTCCGGCGACTACGTCTACCTGCCCCCGCTGAAGGGGCCCGACGGCAAATGCACCGTCACCCTGAAATCTGCGGGCAGCGCGGTGAACTCCGGCCAGCTGTCCATCACCGCCGACTGCAAGAGCCCCATCAACCTGTTGAAGTTCTACGACCAGTGGTATACCGGCGAGAACGTGATGCAGCTCCAGTACGGCCCCATCGGCGTGTACTTCACCGGCCAGGACGAGAAGGGGAAGTGGGAGTCTATCACCGACGAGGAGGCCCAGGCCCGGTTCGGCAAGAGCTCCGGCGAGCTGAAAAGCGCCAACGAGGTGGCCGGGCCCAAGCTCATCCTGTCCGATTACTACAACAACGTGTTCTATCTGGAGGCCCGGGCCGTCCAGCGCCTGGAGGACCTGGAGAGCTTCTGGTTCAACTACGTGGACGACAAGACCATTTACCCCGTGGACTGCGTGTTCACCAGCGAGGAGCTGGACACCATCGACCTGTACCGCACCGACTTTGAGAACGCCGTGAAGGAGCAGGAGGCCCTGTGGCTCCGGGACGGCGGTCCCGACAGCGGGGAGTGGGAGGCGTACAAGGAGTACCTGTCCAAAAAGTGCGGCATGGATAAGCTGATCGAGGCTTACCAGGGCGCCTACGAGCGGTACGCCGCGGCGGAGTAAAACACCCGCGCGTATAGGAAAAGGGGCGGCTCATGCCGCCCCTTTTCCCGAAAGATGCTCTTGCCATTTCCCCGCCCCCAAATTATAATGGACCGTAGAGACGGTCAAGGAGGATGCACACCATGACCAGCAAAGCCCTGCAAAAGTCCCGGGACTTTGAGGCCCGGTACGGCCCCCACATCCCGGACAGCGAACGCCCCGCCTTTCACGCCACCCCCACCATCGGCTGGATGAACGACCCCAACGGCTTCTCCTTCTACCGGGGGGAGTGCCACCTGTTCTACCAGTACCACCCCTACTCCATCGAGTGGGGCCCCATGCACTGGGGGCACCTCAGGACAAAGGACTTCATCCGCTGGGAGCGGCTGCCCTGCGCCCTGGCCCCGGACGAGGCGTATGACGCCTCTGGCTGCTTCTCCGGCGGGGCGGCGGAGCTGCCCGACGGGCGGCAGCTGCTGCTGTACACCGGTGTCCAGCGCCACCGCAGCGCCGAGGGCTTTTTGGAGGATGTGCAGACCCAGTGCGCAGCCATCGGGGACGGGGTGAACTATGAGAAATACTCCCTCAACCCGGTGCTGGACGGCAGGGACCTGCCCCAGGGGGGCAGCACCATCGACTTCCGGGACCCCAAGGTGTGGCGGGACAGAGACGGAACGTTTTACGCCGCCATCGGCAACCGCACCGGGGATGGCAGCGGGGCCATCCTGCTCTATCAGAGCGCGGACGGTTTGAAGTGGGACTTTGTCCGCACCCTGGACCGCTGCCACAACCAGTACGGGAAAATGTGGGAGTGCCCGGATTTCTTTCAGCTGGACGGCAAGCAGATCATTCTCACCAGCCCCCAGGACATGACCCCCATCGGCCTGGAATTCCACGCGGGCAACGGCACCCTGTGTCTCATGGGCAGCTATGACCCCGAGAAAGGCTTCACCCGGGAGCGGGTGCAGGCCATCGACTACGGACTGGACTTCTACGCCCCCCAGACGCTGGAGGCCCCCGACGGGCGGCGGATCATGATCGCCTGGATGCAGAACTGGGACACGGTGGGCGGCAAACCCTTCCACTGCCGCTGGTTCGGGCAGATGACCCTGCCCCGGGAGCTGTCTGTGGAGAACGGGCGGCTGTACCAGCGCCCAGTGCGGGAGCTGATCGCCTACCGGCGCAATCCGGTGGTCCACCACCACATTCTGGTCAGCGGGGAGACCAACCTGCCCGGCATCCAGGGCCGGACGCTGGACATGACCGTCACCATAAGACCCATGGGGGAGGGCTCTTACCGGTGGTTCCGCCTGCACGTGGCCAAGGACGGCCGGCACGACACCATCATCCGCTACAAGCCGGACGAGAGCACCGTAAAGATCGACCGCTGCCGCAGCGGCCTGCCCCGGGACATCGTCAACACCCGCAGCTTCCTGGTGCGGCCCCGGGGCGGGGAGCTCAAGCTCCGGGTGATCCTGGACCGGTTCAGCGTGGAGGTGTTCGTCAACGACGGCGAGGCCGCGGCCAGCGCGGTGATCTACACCCCCCGGGAGGCGGACGCCATCACCTTTGAGGCGGACGGCCAGACGCTGATTGATGTGGAGAAATACGACCTGATTTTTGACAAAAATGAGGAGGCCTGAACCATGCCGGAAAAACTATTTGACGTAACCGCCCTGGGGGAGCTTTTGATCGACTTCACAGAGAACGGGTTGAGCGGGCAGGGAAATACCCTGTTCGAGGCCAACCCCGGCGGGGCCCCCTGCAACGTGCTGGCCATGCTGAAGAAGCTGGGCCGCTCCTGCGCCTTCGTGGGCAAGGTGGGAGAGGATCTGTTCGGCCGTCTGCTCCACGACGTGGCGTCGGAGGCGGGCATCTGCATGGACCACCTGATCTTTGACCGGGACGCCCGCACCACCCTGGCCTTCGTCAAGACCTTTGAAAACGGCGACCGGGATTTCTCCTTCTACCGCAGCCCCGGCGCGGACATGATGCTCCGTGAGGACGAGCTGCCCCTTGACGTGATCTCCGGCAGCCGCGTCTTCCACTTCGGCACCCTGTCCATGACCCACGAGGGGGTGCGGAAGGCCACCTGCAAGGCCATCGACGCCGCCAGGGCGGGCGGTGCGCTCATCTCCTTCGACCCGAACCTGCGCCCGCCGCTGTGGACCAGCCTGGACGAGGCCAAAAGGCAGGTCGAATACGGCCTGACCCGGTGCGATGTATTGAAAATCGCCGATAATGAGTTGGAGTTCATGACCGGCCAGACGGAGTTCGACAGGGGCGCGGCCCTCCTGCGGGGCCGCTATCCCAACATCAAGCTGTTTAACGTCACCGCCGGGGCGGAGGGCAGCTACTCCTACTATGAGGACAAGCGGGTGTTTGTCCCCGCCTGCAAGCTGGGGGGAACCATTGAGACCACCGGGGCGGGGGACACCTTCTGCGCCTGCGTGCTGAATTTTGTGCTGGAGCGCGGGCTGGAGGGGCTCACCGAAGCTGACCTGACGGAAATGCTCCGCTTCGCCAACACGGCGGCCTATCTGGTGACCACCCGGAAGGGAGCCATCCGCTCCATGCCCGAACGGGCGGAGGTGGAAGCCCTATTATAACAGGGCCAAAAAGAATCCGCCCAAAAGTCGAGAATTTACACAAAAAGCACCCAAACCGTCAGGTTTGAGTGGAAAATCTTGGCGGATGCTACAGAACTCAAGTCTGCGATCTCTTGCGTGCGAAAATTCGGGTGAACATCACCCCGGCGCTTTCGTACCTGTTTGGCGCTGTTTGGCCGGGACGGGGCCGCTCTTTGGAGCGGCCCCGTCCATTGTTTCCGTCCGCTCGTCTCGCCGAGTGGGCCGAAGGACATCCCTGCCGCCTTCATCATATTGGGGAAGCGCAAGCTGCTTGGTGCGCGCCGGACAGCAGGTTGACTGCGGCGAATTTTTTCTGAGCCCAGCTTTACGCCACCCTGGTGCCGGAGGTCTCTCCTTGAACCACCCGCCACGCCCGGGCAAACGCGTATTCGCTGATTGGCTCAGGCCCGGTCAAATCATTTTCAGAAATCAGCCCCTTTTGCAGCCCCCAGGCGACGCTGTCCCTGGCCCACGGCGAGACATGGCTGAAATCGGCACCGCCGTTGCCTGCGGCGGGGCGGCCCGCATAACGGTGCAGGATCACCATGGCCTGCTCAACGGTCAAGCTGTCCTCCGGGCCAAAGCGGCCGGAACCATACCCCGTCACAAGTCCGGCCTCCTCCGCCCAGCCAATCGCGTTCCGGCAGGGATGGTCCCCGCCCACATCGGCAAAGGACGGCGCCTGGTATGCCGCTGGCCGCGCGTCGTCATACATCCGCTGAATGGCGGCGGCGCGGGTGATGGACCGATCTTCTTTTTCCACCCAGGCCAGCGTGATATCGTCCAGATAATAGGAGCTGGCGGCCTCAAACCCGGAATCGGTGCCGAGAAGCAGATAGGCCCGGCCCTCCGCGTCCGCCTTTGCCAGCATGGTGAACGCGAACGTCTTCCACTCGTACTCCCCGGGGCGGGCAGCCTCCTCCTTTTCCAAATCACCCAAAACCAGCAAATCACAGCCGCCAACCGCTTGATTGCCCTTGTGGATGTTCAGGCGGTATTGGCCCAGTTCGTCCACAGTGCGCCGGGGCCGTGCGGTGGTAACGCCCCCCTTGACAAACACGGACGCGCCGGGGGAACCGCCCACGCCGATCATGCCGCCGTCCACATTGGTGGCCAGCCGGAAGGTCACATGAAATTCGTACAGCTGTCCGGGCTTCAGCCCGGACAATTCTTTGTAATAACCCATGAACAGGTCATCGCTGTGGTTATTCCCCGAGAGAAACAGCCCTTTCCCGCCCCCCGTCGGGAGGTCCGCCCACCCATGCCTCAGCTCGTAGAAGTCATCCACGCCGTCCCCGGCGGGATAATCCGCGAAAATCGGCGTAAATCCGGCGTCGTCTTTCTCAAAATCAAAGGTAACGGCCGGTTCCGCGGCGTAAGCCGTGGAACTTAACAGCGCGGCGGCCAGCAGGGCGGCACACGCCCGTCTCATACGTTTCATATGCGTTATCCCCCTGTCAACTGCCCCGCGATGGCGGTGAATTCCTCCTTGTCCAGCCCCTCCGCCGACAGGCAGACCGTTGTGCCGTGCCGCTCCCACCGGGCCTCCAGCAGTAAATACCCCGGAATGGAGCTGTCCTGGGTCAGCACGACAGAATTGCCATGAATGCGGGACGCCCTCGCGCCGTCCGCCGCCGGGGCCGTGGAGGAGACGCGGGACAGCGTCACCGTCACTGCGCGGTTCCCGTCCGCGCTCTCATAGCGTACCTGATTGAAGTCATGGACAACAGCGCCGCCGTCGTCCACATAAAGGGCGGCGCCAGTGTGAACCTGACGCAGATCATCCCCCAAGACATCCGGCAGGGGATCGAGCTGATAGTATTCCGCCAGCTCCGCTTCCGTCCGCTCCCGCAGCGTGCTCCCGGCGGGGATCAGGAGCTTGGAGTTGGAGACCGCGCCCACCGCGCCCTCGTTCCAGACAACGGGGGCGTTAAAAATATAAACCCACGCGCCGCCAAGAACCAGGCAGACACAGGCTGCGGCGGCCAGCGCCCACTGTCCCACGGCGAACCGCTTTTTTCTCACGGGCTGTTCCCCGGCGGCGAGGATCAGACCGTCGTCGATCTGCCCGATGGTTTGATAAAACTCCTTTGCGTTCATAGGATGAAGCCCTCCTTCTCCAGATACTCCCGCAGTCTGCCGCGGACGCGGAACAGCTGGGATTTGACCTTGCTCTCCCCCATGCCGTACCGCGCCGCCAGCTGCCGGATAGAGTCGGAATACCAGTACCGCCGGACGAACAGGTTGCGGGGCTCCTCGTCCAGCCCCCGCAGGAACGCCGAGATCGCGGCGGCCAGCTCCGCGCCCTCGTACTGCCGCTCCACCGAACCGGAGGCGGGCAGGCACTCCTCCAGCTCGGACAGCTGAAGGGTGAACTCCGCGCTGCGCTTTCGCGCGGTCAAGTAGTCGTACCGGTTCAGCGCCAGACAGCGGGTGATCCGCCCCAGATAGGGCAGGAGCTTTTCCGGGCGGTCCGGCGGCAGCTGGTTCCACGCGGAGAGATAGGTGTCATTGACGCACTCCTCCGCCTCCTGGCGCAGGCGGAGGATATTCACGGCCAGCTTCATGAGATACCGCCCGTATTTCCCCATGGTGTGGGCGATGGCCTCCTCCGAGCGGTTCCAGTAGAGGGCGACGATCTCGGCGTCCGTCATGGCGGGCCTCCTTCCAGCGCGGCATAGTCCCCGGAACACCCGGAGACTATGCCGTCCTTGATTTTAAAGGGCGGTAATGAGGATGGACAGCGCGGCGATCTCGCTGCCCTCTGGATTTTCCGCATAGCCCTGGATGTAGTCGCCCGCGGTGACCTGGGCGGGGCTGCCGTCGGGAGCGAACACGTTGGCGCCGCCGGTGAGCACCACCCTGCCGTCCTCCAGCGCCGCCCGGCCGTCCTCCACGGCGGTGACCCGTCCCTCGAAGTTCACGGCCAGCTTGCCGCCCTTGCCGCCGGTGGGCGCGGCATTGGTCCAGATGCGATTGGCCGTCACCTTCTCGGCGTCAGGGTCGCCCGCGGTGTAGCCCTGGATCAGGTTGCCCACCGCGATGTCTCGGCTGACCGCGCGACCGCCGTCCGGGTCGGCGGCGAACTCCGTCTGATCCGTGATGAGAACCACCTTGCCGCTGTCCAGCGTGACGGTTCCCTCATCCACGGCGGTGACCACGCCCTCGATGTTGATGACCGGCTTTTGCGCGGCGTTACCCTTGGGGGTGTCCGCGGCCCCCGTGGAACAGCCCGTCAGCAGGGAAGCGGCCAGCAGGGAAATGGCGCCGAGGGTGCAAAGTGTCTTTTTCATCGTTCGTTCCTCCATGTCTGTGATAATATAGTCAGCGCACAGGCTTTGCCGGACAGGTTGAAAAGGACTTCTTTTCAACCGCGTCAACTATAAGGCGTTCTGCCTTTCACCTGACAAGTAAGAAAACAGACCGGTTCGTTGCATAGCTTGAAAAATATTTGTGCGGGTTTGGTTTTTGCGGCCCATTCGTCACAGGCGGCTTGATGTAGCATAAAACGAATCCGGTTGTTTGTCAATAAACACCTCCGGTATGCCGCGCCCGGAGCGCGGCGCGGGTCTGCACGGTCATATAAAAAAACGACACCTCTTTAAAATCCGCCCCATTTCCGTGTGTCCGGCGCTTTGGTATGATGAACCCATCAAGCCGAGACCGACTCGGACACAGATTTGGAAGGAGCAGTAGACATGAAAAAGCTGACCGCGATGATTCTGGCGCTGCTGATGACCCTCTCCCTGGCGTCGTGCAGCAACGCCGGCAGCCCCGGCAATTCCAAGGCCCCCGAAAACAACCCGCCCGCCAGCAGCGGCAACGCCGGCGATTCCACCGGGTACCAGAAGTTTGACGGCAAGATCGTGCTGTGGACCCTGGCCAAGGATTTGCAGCAGTTCGCCGACCGGTACAAAGAGGAGACCGGCAACGAGGTGGAGGTCGTGGTATTCGACTCCGCCGACTTCAAGACCAAGATCATGCAGACCCTGGGCACCAAGAGCAAGGACGTGGATGTGTTCGTGGGCGAGCCCCAGATGCTCCCCGACTACTATGAGGCCGGCTTCTGCGCCGACCTGAGCGCCCTGGACGGCGAGGTCAAGAGCCGCCTGGTGGACTACACCTACGAGGCCGGGTGCGATTCCGACGGCGTGCTGCGGGCCATCAGCTACCAGGCCTGCCCCGGCAGCGTGATCTACCGCCGCGATCTGGCCCAGGAGGTGTTCGGCACCGACGATCCCGATGAGATCGGCAAGCTGTTTGCCTCCTTCGACAAGATTGAGGAGACCGCCGCCACCCTCCAGTCCAAGGGCTACACCATCTTTGGCGACACCGGCGCCCTGCGCTGGTTCTCCATCAGCTCCAACCCCTGGGTCAAGGACGGCGAGATCATCGTGGATCAGGACCGCCTGGATTACTTCGACTGCGCCGTGAACCTCTATCAGAAGAAACAGGTGGCCAACGCCACCGAGTGGTCCGCTCCCTGGTACGCCTCCATGGCCGGTCCCCTGCCCGTGCTGGACGCGGACGCCGATGTGTGGGGCATGGATAAGGATCAGCTGATGAATGAGGCGGCAGGCGGCGGCGCGGGCACCACCCAGGTGTTCTCCTACGTCATGCCCTCCTGGGGCGCGCTCATCGTCCGGGACAACGCCGAGGGCAATAAGGGCAAGTTCGGCGTCTGCTCCGGCGTGTGCTCCTTCTTCGGCGGCGGCACCTTCCTCGCCGTCAATGAGTTCAGCCAGAACAAGGAGGCCGCTCAGCAGTTCATCGAGTACTGCACCCTGAACGACGATGTGGCCCAGTGGTGGCTCACCGCCTCCAACGGCGACGTGGTGGCCAACAAGGCCGTGCTGGAGGCCAACAAGGACTTCCAGAACGAGTCCTTCGGCAACCAGAACACCTATGGCTTCTACGCCCAGGAGATGGAGAAGATCGACTACAGCCTGATCACCGGCTACGACGACGCCTGCAAGGAGGCCTTCGGCACGGCGGTCATGTCCGTCCAGAAGGGCGAAACGACCAAGGAGGAGGCCCTCAAGGAGTTCTACAAGGTGGTGCTCAACACCTATCCCGAGCTGAGCGTCCCCGCCGACGCCCCCGTCTCCGTGGACTGACGCTCTCCCGATCCATCCTACAGACCCTTTGCCGGGGCGGAGCGGCTGCCGCTCCGCCCCGGCTGCTTTATCTATGAGAAAGGTGGGAAGCACCCATGGCAGCGCCAGTAAAAGAACGTAAGCCGCGCCACCAGGTGAAGGGCGGCACGCTGGAGAGGCGGAACTACTATGGCATCCTGTTCTGCCTCCCCTTTGTCATCGTGTTTTTGGTTTTCAACATCTATCCCGTATTCCGCACACTCCAGATGAGCTTCATGAACTATAAGGGCTTCGGCAAGGAGACCTTTATCTGGTTCGACAACTATAAGCGGGCCTTTGGTGACGAGCTGTATTGGGACGCCTTTCTCAACACCCTGAAGATGTGGGGGGTGAATATCGTCCTCCAGCTGGGTCTGGCCCTGCTGCTGACCATCATTTTCAACGACATGAAGTACCGGATGAAGGGCCTGAGTATTTTCCGGGCCCTGTTCTACCTCCCCAACCTCATCGCCTGCACCTCGGTGGCCTTTCTGTTCAAGACCCTGCTGGACTGGCAGTACGGCACCATCAACCAGCTTCTGATGGGCGCGGGAATTGTCTCGTCGCCGATCAACTGGCTGAAGGGCGAGGGGCTCACCGCCCAGATGGTAGTGGGCGTGGTGGGGGCCTGGATGTGGTTTGGCAACAGCTTCATCATGCTCATGGCCGGCGTCCAGGGCATCGACAAGTCCTACTTTGAGGCCGCCACCCTGGACGGGGCCAACCGCTGGCAGGTATTCGGGCGGGTCACCATGCCCCTGCTGCGGCCCATCATGCTGTATGTGGCGGTGACCAGCCTGATCGGCGGCCTGCAGCTGTTCGATCTGCCCTACCTCATGTCCGGCACCAAGGGGGAGCCGGGACGCAGCCTGTACACCGCGGTATTCTATTTCTACGACATGGCGTTTAACAAAAACCAGATGGGCTACGCCGCCGCGCTGGCCTTTGTGCTGTTCCTCATTATCGCGGTGTTCTGCGGCATTGCCTTCAAGCTGATGAACAAAAAGGAGGAGTAAGCCGTGTCTGAAAAAATCAAAACCAGGAGCGCGAAAAGCCTGCTGTATCTGTTCCTGATTCTGCTGTCCGCGCTGTGCTTTACCCCCTTTGTGCTGATGCTGGTCAACGCCACCCGCACCGGCAACCAGATCATGACCGGCTTCTCCCTGCTGCCAGGCGGCAGCCTCGCGTCAAACTGGGCGGTGGTTTCGGAAAACATGGACCTGGGCCGGGGCTTTTTGAACAGCCTGTTCCTGGCCCTGTGCAATACGGCGCTGGTGTCCTATTTCTCCGCCCTCACGGCCTACGGGCTTGCCTTCTATAAGTTTCCCGGCGCCAAGGCCATCTTCACGGTGCTGCTGATTTTCATGATGGTGCCCTCCCAGCTGAGCCTGCTGGGCTTCTACAACCTGGTGAACCAGATGGGGCTGATTGACACCTACTGGCCGCTGATCCTGCCCAGCATCGCCAGCCCCGCCACGGTGTTCTTCCTGAGGCAGTACATCCTGTCCGTCATGCCCAAGGCCATCCTGGAGGCCCCCCGCATCGACGGGGCGGGGGAGCTGGCCGTCTTCCACCGCATCGCCCTGCCCATTATGGCCCCCGGCATCGCCACCATGGCCATCGGCGCCTTTATCGGAAGCTGGAACAACTATCTGATCCCCATGATGCTCATCAACACGCCGTCCAAGCGGCCCCTGCCTGTGATGGTGGCGGAGCTGTCCGCCGTGCGGGACATCACCACCAACCTGGGCGCCACCTACCTGGTGGTGGCCATCTCCGCCGTGCCCATCATGATCGCGTTCTGCTTCTTCTCCAAATACATCATCAGCGGCATTTCCGCAGGCAGTGTGAAGGAATAGAGAAAGCCCCGCCCCATTGGGGCGGGGACAGACACGCCGCCGCGGCATTTCCACAAGCTGCGTGAAGGAGCAAGCGGGTTCCTCCCCCCTCCGGGGGAGGAACCGAATACACAGACGCGGCATTTCCGCGGGCAGCGTGAAGGGACAGCAAATTCTCCGTGCGTTTTCCCCAAAAATGTGGTAAGCTGGGTACAGAAACAGGGAGGAGGCCGCGCCATGAAACGTATTTGCTCTGCCGTCCTGTGTCTGGTCCTGCTGTTGAACTCAGCCGGGTGCGCGCTGTCCGCGCCCCCGGCCGGGTCCGCTTCCGCCGCGCCGGAGCGGGTGACGCTGGACTGGTACATCAACTACAGCTGGTACAACACCCCCTGGGGCGGCAACGCGGTGAGCCGCGCCATCACGGAGAAAACCGGCGTGGATATCCGCTTCACCTCCCCCGACGGCAGCGAGTCGGAGACGCTGGACGCTCTCATCGCCGGGGACAGCCTGCCCGACCTGGTGACCCTGGGCTGGTGGGAAACCCAGCTCAGCGAGATCATCAGCCGGGGCATGGCCTTTCCCCTGAACGAGCTGGCCGACCAGTATGACGCCTGCTTCTGGACGGTGGCGGACGAACAGCGCCTGAACTGGTATACCCAGCCCGACGGCAATGTGTACTGCTATCCCAACTCCTCCTACTCCCCGGAGGATTACCGGGAGGGAGCCCGCATCGGCTCCAACCAGACCTTCCTGGTGCGTCAGGATATCTACGAGGCCATCGGCTCCCCGGACATGACCACCCCGGAGGGCTTCGCGGACGCGGTGCGCGCGGCGGCGGAGCGCTTCCCCACGGTGGACGGCAAGCCCCTCATTCCCATCGGCGCCCACGAGTTCACCACCCGGGGCTGCGATTCCTTTGACATCTTCCTGATGAACTTCCTTGCCATCCCTTACGAGAAGGACGGCCGGTATTATGACCGCTACACCGACCCGGAGTACAAGCGGTGGCTGGCCATGTTCCGCCAGCTGGGGGAGGAGGGCCTGCTGGCCAACGACATCTTCATCGACAAGCGGGCCCAGATGGAGGAAAAGCTGGCCCAGGGACGCTATTTCTGCATGATTTACCAGCGCACCGACCTGGCCGAGCAGCAGCGCGCCCTCTACGAGCAAAACCCCAACGGCGCCTACATCGCTATCGACGGTCCCCGCAACCAGAATGGCGATCCCCACACCCTCCCCGGCACCAGTGTCAACGGCTGGACGGTGACGCTCATCTCCAAAAACTGCGCCCACCCGGACAAGGCCATCCGGCTCATGTCCTTTCTCATGGGTGAAGAGGGCCAGAAACTGGTGGAGCTGGGCATTGAGGGGGAGCACTACACCATGGTGGACGGCCGGGCCGAGCTGACGGAGGAGGTCCGGCGCCTCATGCGGGAGGATTACCCCGCCTATGTGGCCCAGGTGGGGGCGGACGACAGCTACTGGATGCTCCAGGACAACCGGATGCAGGCCAAGTGGAAGCCGCTGGACGATCCGGCCCTGCGGCAGATGGAGGAGTGGACCTATCCCTACACCTGCTACACTGGCCAGTACGACACCTTTTTCACCCCCAACAGCGAGGCGGACGCGGCGAACAAGCGCGTCGCCGCCATCCACGGGGAGATGCTGCCCCAGCTGCTGCTGGCCCCCAGCGAGGAGGAGTTCGAGTGGCAGTGGGAGCAGTATGTCTCTCTCCGGGAAATCAGCGGCCTGGACCTGGTGCTGGAGGAGAGCACCCGGCAGATGAATGAGGCCAAGGCCCGGCTGGGGCTGGACTGACGGGGAGGGCGTACCGTGAGGCATTGGTTTGAACGGCTCAAGCTGAGCCGCCAGCTGGCGCTGGTAAGCTGCCTGTTTATCCTGATCCCCATGCTCCTGCTGTGCGACAGCGTTTTGCGGGGCCAGCACATCTCCGCCGTCCAGTCCCGCCTCCGGGAAGCCCAGATCCGGTGCGCCCAGGCCCAGGCCCAGGTCCAGCGGGCGGCGGAGCTGTGCAATATGTCCACCCAGGTATTCCTGAACACCCCCGCCCTGGTGGACCACCTGCACCGGCTGAAGCTGGGCGCGCCGCCGGAGGCGGCGGAGCTGCTGGCCTTTTACCGCACCACGGTGTCCAGCCTGGAAAAGATCACCCTCAGCAACCCGGACCTCTATCAGATCCGGGTATACGCCGAGGCGGACGGCATCAACGAGATGATGCCCATCCTCTACAGCCGCAGCCGGATGGAGCGCCTGCCCTGGGCCGGGGAGGCGCTGTCCTCCGGCACCTGGCACCTGGATTTCGACGACCAGCTCTTTGACAACTATCCCGTGACCCCCCACATCATGAGCCTGGTTACCGCCATCACCGCCATCACCACCTCCGCCCGGGAACAGGTGGGCGTATTGGAGGTGGCCGTGCGCATGGACGAGGTGCTGCCCGAACTGTTTGCGCCCCAGGCGGACAGGTGGGCGGTCTTGGTGGATCAGCACGGCGCCCTGCTGGCGGGGGAGGCCCCGGTGGGCGCGGAGGAGCTGGTCCGGCTGACCCAGGCCGCGGACGGGGAGGAGGTTGCGCTGGCAGGGGAACGGGTGCTGGTCACCCGGGTTCCGCTGCGGGAGCTTGACTGCGCCTATCTGCAGATCACCGGCCTGTCCGACCTGTACCGCACCCTCTGGCTCCAGTTCCTGTCCCTGCCGGCGGTGCTGCTGGCGGCCTTCGCGCTGATGACCTGGGCGGTGTCCAAGCTGACCCGGCGCCTCCTGCGGGGGTTTTACGGCGCGTTCGACGGCCTGCGGGCCTTTGCCGGCGGCGATCTCGAGGCCCGGGTAGAGGTGGAGGGCGCGGGGGAGGCGGCGGACTTTGCCCGGGAGGCCGGGGGCCTGCTGGATCAGATCCGGCAGCTCATGCGGGACAACCTGGAGCGGGAGGGGCAGATCCAGCGCACCGAGCTGCGGGCCCTGCAAAACCAGATCAACGCCCATTTTATCTACAATGTGCTGGAGGCCATCAAAATGATGGCGGAGATCGACGAGGAGTACGAGATCGCGGACGCGGTGACCACCCTGGGCAAGCTGCTGCGCTACAGCATGAAGCTGGAGAGCGGCGGGGTGCGTCTGGAGCGGGAGCTGGACTACATCAAAAACTATGTGGCGCTGATGAACCTGCGGTTTGATTACGCCATCGACCTGGAGATGGATATTCCGCTGGAGCTGCTGGGCCAGCGGATTCCCAAGGTGAGCCTTCAGCCCATTGTGGAAAACGCCGTGATCCACGGCGCGGCGGCGCTGGCCGCGGACAGCGCCATCACCCTCACCGGGACGTTCGACCGGGCCGGGGGGCGGTTTACCGTCTGCATCGCCGACCAGGGCCGGGGGATGGGGCCGGAGGCCCTGGAGCGTCTGCGGCGGCAGGTCGCCGGGGAGGAGCCCGCCCAGTCCAAATCCGGCAACGGCATCGGCCTGAAAAACGTGCAGGACCGCATCCAGATGGCCTATGGGCCGGAATACGGCCTCAATGTGGAATCCCAGCCCGGGGGCGGCACCGCCGTCACCGTATCCTTCCCATTCCAGGAGCCGACGGAGGACAGCCCATGAAAACCATTTTGATTGCCGAGGACGAAAAATTTATCCGAAAAGGCTTAGTTACCATGGTACAGCGTTCGCCCATCCCCGCGGAGACCATTTTGGAGGCCAGGGACGGGGAAGAGGCGCTGGAGCTCCTGCGGCAAAACGAGGTGGATCTGCTGATTACCGACATCCGTATGCCGAAAATGGACGGAATCGAGCTTGTCTCCCAGCTGGGAGACCAGGATCACCAGCCCATGGTGCTTGTGATCAGCGGCTACGACGATTTTTCCTACGCGGTGGAGATGCTGCGAAACGGCGCGTTTGACTATCTGCTCAAGCCGGTGGAGCGGGAGAAGCTGTTCGCGGTGCTGAAAAAGCTGGAAGCCCAGTACCGGCAGAAGCAGGCCCGGCGGGAGGAACGGAGCCAGCAGCTTGTGCGCGCCCTACGCCACCTGATGCTGGAACAGGACGCGGACAGCCCGGAATGGCGGGAGCAGGCAGACCGCTGCCGGGAGGGCTTTTTCCCCGGCCCCTATGTGGGCTTCTGCGCCGGCGGGTGTGACGCGCCCCTGCCGGAGGCTGTGCTGCGGCTTCACGCGGTGGGCGCGCTCCACCTCTACGCGGCGCCGGAGGAGGGGGCGAACGCCCTGGCGGCGCTGCTGCCCGTGCCGCTGGGACGCAGCGGTGTGCATACGGGGCCGGACTCCCTCCCCTTGTGCTATCAGGAGGCCCGCGCCGCGTGGCAGCGCTCTTTTTTCACCGGCGAGCCCTTTGACGCGCCGGCGCCGGAGGCATTTCAGCCACTGTCCGTCACAGTGGAGCAGCTCATGGGGCTGGCGGGGCTGTCCCGGGGGCAGGAGGCACTTCAGCTTTTGCGGGGCGAGGGCGAACGTGCCGCCAGGGGCGAGGCCAGCCCGGAGGCCGTGTCCGCCCTGTGCGCCCAATTTGCCCAGCGGCTGGGCAGGGACTACGGCCAGTTCATGGCGGAGGGCGGGGAGCCCCGGCGGTTCGCCGCCCTATGGGAGTTCCCCTCCTGGGCACAATACCTGGACGAACTGGGCCGTTGGCTGGATGGGTTCTGCGGCAGGACGGCCCAGGAGTTCGCCGACTATGAGAACAAGCAGAAGATCCGGCAGGCGGCGCAGTATATCCAGCAGCATTTCCGGGAGCCGCTGAGCATGACGGTGGTGTCGAACCACGTCTCCATGAACTACTCCCTGTTCAGCCTGCTGTTCAAGCAGTACACGGGGGTCAATTTCTCCGGCTACCTCCAGGAGCTGCGCATCGGGGAGGCCAAGCGCCTGCTGGAGGAGACCGACTGGCGGGTCAACGAGATCTGCCGCCGGTCTGGCTTTTCCGATGACAAGCATTTCCTCAAGGTGTTCAAGGCGGCGGTGGGTTTCTCCCCCACGGAGTACCGCAGGGCAAAAGCGCCCGCGCGGGAGGAGCCATAGCCGTTCGATTCAGCGCCCCATCCCAAGCCGGACGGGGCGCTTTTTATCCCGGCGTGAAAAATGACACCTCCATAAAATCTGCCCGCTTTTTTCGTCTGCCGCCTTCCTGTACAATTGCGGGTACTTATAAAAGGAAAGGCGGCGGCAGATATGCGGCGGTTGACCTATTGGGACGATACAGGGACGTTTGTCCTGAGAAACGCCCAAAAGCATGCAGACATCTACTTCCCCCTGGCCAACGAAGGCGGAATGATTTCCAGTGTGACGCCCCTGCTGGCGGGGGACTGCAAGAGCGGGCAGAACACCTTCCTACTGGCTCCAGCCAGCGAGGACAGCCTGCGCTCGGGCCGGGACAGCCGGAATTTCTGGGTGCGGGTCGATGGGGAACAGCCCTGGTCCGTCACTGGGCAGAGCGCCCCCCAGCAGGCAAGGCGCTTTGCGGAGGACTGCGAGGATACCGTCCTCACCGTCGGGCTTTTGTGGCAGCGGATCGACCGGGAGAGCCGGAGGCTGGGCCTGCGGGCCTCCACCCTCAGCTTCGTGCCCGCGGGGCGGGAAAAGGTCGAGATCATGCAGGTCACGCTGACCAACACGGGAGAGCGCCCCATCGAGGTGTCGCCCACGGCGGCCATCCCCCTGTACGGGCGCTCCGCCGACAACATCCGGGACCACCGCCATGTCACCAGCCTGCTCCACCGGGTGGAGCTGCGCCGCCACGGGCTGGACCTCACCCCCACCCTCACCTTTGACGAGCGGGGCCACCAGCCGGGCCGGGTGACCTACCGGGTGTGGGGCGGGGACGAGACCGGCGCGCCGCCCCAGGGCTTTGTGCCGCTGGCCCGGGATTTTGTGGGCGAGGGCAGCTGGGACTGGCCGGAGGCGGTGGTCCGGCCCCGGCCCGACACCTGGCTGCACGCAGGACAAAATGCCCAGGGGGGCGAGATGGCGGCGGCCCTGTTTTTCCCCACGGTGACGCTCTGCCCCGGCGAACGCCGCCGGTATCAGATCGTGCTGGCCATCGACGACAGTCCGGCGCCCTACCTCACCCCGGACGGGGTGGACGCCGCGTTGGAGCGGACGAAGGCGTGGTGGCAGGCGCAGGCGGGCCAGACCTTCCGCACCGGGGACGCCCGGTTTGACGCCTGGATGCGGTGGGTGGCCGTCCAGCCCGTCCTGCGCCGGATCTGCGGGTGCTCCTTCCTGCCCCACCACGACTATGGCCGGGGCGGCCGGGGCTGGCGGGACCTGTGGCAGGACAGCCTGGCTTTGCTTCTCACCGGCCCCAACCGCGTCCGGGACGATCTGCTCAGCTATTTCGCCGGGGTGCGCACCGACGGCACCAACGCCACCATCATCGGTTCCGCCCCGGGGGAGTTCAAGGCGGACCGGAACAACATCCCCCGGGTGTGGATGGATCACGGCTTCTGGCCCCTGCTGACGGTGGCGCTCTACCTGGATGAGACGGGAGATAACAGTTTCCTTTTGGAGGAGCGGCCCTATTTTGCGGATGAGCTGCCCTGGCGGTGGGAGTGGGCGCGGAGCACGGCCCCGGACAGCCCCCGCTCGGGCACGGTGCTGGAGCACCTGCTGGCGCAGCTTGCCGCCGCGTTTTTCGACGTGGGCGAGCATGGCCATATGCGCCTGCGGGGGGCAGACTGGAACGACGGGCTGGATATGGCGGGTGAGCGGGGGGAGAGCGTGGCTTTTACCGCCGCCTACGCCTATGGGTTTGATCTGCTGGCCGGGATGGTCCGGCGACTGGCCGGGGCGGGGCTCGGTTCCCTGGAAGTCAGCGCGGCGCTGGCGGGGCTGCTGGGCGGCCCGGAGACGGCCTGGGGCCGCCCGGCGGAGATGCGGAACGCCCTGCTGGCCTACTGCGCCGGGGCGGATGAAAGCTGGGACAAGACACAGTATTCCGCCCAGGCCCTTGCGGATAAGCTGGACGCCATGGCCCGGTGGCTGCGGGCCCACATCAACGCCACGGAATGGGTGGGGGACAATGTGAGCCTCCACTGGTATAACAGCTACTATGACAACTCGGGCCGCCAGGTGGAGGGCCTGCGGGGGGAGACGGCCCGGATGATGCTCACCGGGCAGGTGTTCGCCATCCTGTCCGGCGCGGCGGACGACGGCCAGGTGCGGGACATTGTCCGGGCGGCGGACTGGTACCTGTTCCAGCCCCGGCGGGGCGGGTACTGCCTGAACACGGACTTCGGCGAGGTCAAGCTGGATATGGGCCGGATGTTCGGCTTCGCCTACGGCCACAAGGAGAACGGCGCGGTGTTCAGCCATATGGCCGTCATGTACGCCTACGCCCTCTATGCCCGGGGCTTTGCCGCTGAGGGCTGGAAAGTTCTGCGGCAGCTCTTTTTACAGAGTGATGATTTTTCCCGCGGCGGCGTCTTCCCCGGCATTCCGGAGTATTTCGACGACCGGGGCCGGGGGATGTACCCATACCTCACCGGGGCGGCCAGCTGGCTGCTGCTGACCATGCAGACCCAGGCGTTCGGTGTGCGGGGAACCGGGGGGAACCTGCTGCTGGAGCCCAAACTGACAGCGGAGCAGTTCGGCGCTGGCGGCGCGGCGGAGATTTGCTGCACCGCCGCCGGACGGCGGCTGAGGGTGCGGTATGAAAACGCCGGGGGGCTGGACTACGGGCAGTACCGCCTGGGGGCCGTCCGCTGCGGGGACAGGCAATGGACCGGCGGCGGCAGCCGGGTGGTCATCCCCCGGGCGGAGCAGCCGGAGGGGGACGGTCCGCTGGAGCTGACGGCGGCGCTGGTTCCTTTGGAGGAAGGAGAGATGGATCATGTTTGACGAACAGGGACGCTATGTCATCCGGGGCTATCAGGACAAATCCCCCTTTTCCAGCTTCCTGCCGGGGATCGCCGGGCCGCTTGGGGTACCTGTGTGGTGCTACTACAACAACCGGGGACAGGGGGTATGCTCCTTCGGCGGGAAAGACAAGGATCACGCCATCATGGAGTTTTCCCCCGCCCGTGAGGCGTACCGGGACGTGAGCCGGACGGGGTTCCGCACCTTCTGCAAGACAGACGGGGCGTACCGGGAGCTGTTCACCCGCAGCTGCGATATGCACATCGGCATGAGCGAGCTGGAGATCACCTGTGAGGAGGACGGTCTGCGGGCGTCGGCGGTGTATTTCGGAGTCCCCGGCGAGCGCACGGCGGCGCTGGCCCGGGTGCTCACCGTGGCCAACGCGGGGACGGCCCCGGTGTCGCTGGAGCTGTTGGACGGGATGCCGGAGCTGGTTCCCTACGGCGTCAGCCACGAAAACCTCAAGGAGATGAACAATCTGGCCCAGGCCTGGATGCGGGTGGAGGACGCCCAGGCGGGGACAGCCTGTTTCCGGGTGCGGGCCTCCCTGGAGGATTCCGCCCAGGTCACGGCGGTGGAGGGCTGCAATTTCTGCCTGGCCTGGGAGGACGGGGGCGCGCTGCTGCGGCCCATCGTCCAGCCGGAGCTGGTGTTCGGACGGGATACGTCCCTGTCCGCTGCGGAGGGCTTTTGCCGGATGCCGCTGGCAGAGCTGTGCGCCGCCAAGCAGCAGACGGAGAACCGCTTCCCCTGCTGTTTCCTGCCCAAGGCGGCTGTGCTGGGGCCGGGGGAGGAACTGCGTATCTTCTCCCTCTATGGTCAGGCGGAGGACAAGGGCCGGGTGAAGGCGCTGGCAAAGAAGGTCAGCGGCGGAGACTGGTTCGCGGACAAGCGCCGGCAGGCCGCCGCGCTGGTGGAGGAGCTGTGCGCCCCGGCCTCCTGCCGCACCGCCGACCCCGTCTTCGACGCCTACTGCCGCCAGACCTATCTGGACAACGCCCTGCGGGGCGGCGCGCCCGCCTTTTTTGAGGACGGCGGGAGGTGCGTCCCCTTCTACCTCTACTCCCGGAAACACGGGGACCCGGAGCGGGAGTATAATGCGTTCTCCCTGGGCGGGGAGTATTACGCCCAGGGGAACGGGAATTTCCGGGACGTGAACCAGAACCGGCGGTGCGACGTACTGTTCGCGCCCCGCCTGGGGGCGGAGAACATCCACACCTTCTTCGACCTGATCCAGACGGACGGCTATAATCCCCTGGTGCTCACCGCCAGCACCTATACGTTGCCGGACGAGGCGCTGGCGGATGTTTTGAAGCAAGTCCCAAGCGGGCATCAGGACACGGCGACGGAACTTTTATCCCACCCCTTCACCCCCGGAAGGCTGGCCATGGCGGCGGAGGACTGGGGGATGGGGCCGGCGGACGCCGTGACCCTCACCGCCGCCGCCCTGTGCGCAGCGGACCACGAGCCCAACGCGGACTTCAAAGAGGGCTATTGGTGCGACCACTGGACCTATAACCTGGACTTGATCGAGCGCTATCTGTCCGTCTATCCCGAGCGGGAGGAGGAACTGCTGTTCGGGGAGCGCCGCTACCGCTGGTACGAGTCCCGGGCGGTGGTAAAGCCCCGGGCCAAGCGATATCACCGGACAGGGCAGGGGCTTCGCCAGTATGACGCGCTGGATGAGGAATCCAAGGCGGGGATCAGCCGCAAGTGGGCGCCGGCGGGGAAGGAGCAGGCCGTCAGCACGCTGATGGAGAAGCTCCTTCTGCTGTGCGCCGTCAAGACGGCCACCCTGGACGCCGCCGGGATGGGCGTTGAGATGGAGGGCGGCAAGCCCGGCTGGTACGACGCCCTCAACGGCCTGCCCGGGCTGCTGGGCTCGTCTATGGCGGAGAGCTGCGAGCTGGCCCGCCTGCTGGCCTTTACCCGCAAGGCGCTGGCACGCAAGCCGGGACAGGGGGAGCTTTATGAGGAGATCGCCGCCCTGCTGGAGCGGGTGGCGGAGATCCTGGGCGCGGAGCCGGATGCGTTCCGCCGCTGGGACCTTCTGAACGCCGCCAAAGAACGCTACCGGGCCGAAACAGGTTTCGGATTCTCCGGTGCGCGCAAGAGCGTCAACCGGGACGCCCTGGTGAGGATGCTGGTGGGGATGGAGGAGGCCGTGCTGGACGGAATCCGCGCCGCAGTAAGCATGGGCGGCGGCATCTGCCCCACTTATTTCACCTTTGAGGTAAACGGAGTCACAGACACGCCCGACGGCCCCATGCCCGCCGCCCTCGCGCCCACGCCCCTGCCCCTGTTTCTGGAGGGCCCGGTGCGCTGGCTGAAGCTGGACTGGCCCCGGGAGGAGAAGGCGGAGCTGGCCCGCCGGGTGAAAGAAAGCGCCCTCTACGATAAGAAGCTGGGGATGTATAAGGTGAACGCAAGCCTTGCCGGGGTCAGCTTTGAGGCGGGCAGGGCCGTGGCGTTCTCCCCCGGCTGGCTGGAGAATGAGTCCATCTGGCTCCATATGGAGTACAAATACCTGCTGGAGCTGCTGAAAAGCGGACTGTATGAGGAGTTTGTCCAGGCGTTCCATACCGCCGCCGTCCCCTTCCTGGACCCGGAGCGGTATGGCCGGAGCCCGCTGGAAAACGTGTCCTTCCTGGCCTCCTCGGCCAATCCCGACCCGGCCCGGTGGGGGCAGGGCTTTGTGGCCCGGCTGTCCGGCTCCACGGCGGAATTTTTGCAGATGTGGCAGCTCATGTTCTTCGGGCCGACCCCCTTCCGCTGGGAGAATGGGACGCTGCGGCTGGCGCTGGAGCCGTTCATTCCAAGCTATCTCATGCCAGAAGACGGCACGGTGCGGGCCATGTTCCTGGGGAGCGTCCGGGTGACCTATCGCGCTCCTGGCAGCAGGGCGCTGGTTCCCGGCAAGACCGTGCCGGTGCGCTGGATGCTCACCGGGCGGGATGGGGCGCGGACGGCGATTGACGGTTCGCACCTGTCCGATCATTGGGCACGGGCGGTCCGGGCCGGGGAGGTTGCGGCCATCGACGTGGAAATGGAGGAGTTAAAATGAGCGCGGTTTTGACCGTTACCAATTTACAGAAGGGCCGGCGCTGGCACAGCCGGACGCTGGAGCCGGGGCCGCTGGATGTCGTCCACCAGATCAGCGTCTACCCCAACTGCCGGTATCAGCGGTTCGAGGGGTTCGGCGGGGCCTTTACCGAGGCCGCCGCCTATAACTGGGCAAAGCTGCCGGAGGGGAAACGGCGGGAGTTTATGGCCCGCTGCTTTGGCCCGGACGGCCTGGGCTACACCCAGGGACGGGTGCATATCGGCAGCTGTGACTTCGCCCTGGGGAACTACGCCTGCCAGTCCAATCCGGAGGACACCGGATTCGACACCAGCCGGGACGACCAATACCTCATCCCCATGGTCCGGGCCGCCCAAGAGACGGCGGGAGAGCCCGTCGGCCTGCTGCTCAGCCCATGGAGCCCGCCCGGTTTCATGAAGACCAACGGGGAGATGAACCACGGCGGCTCGCTGAAACCGGAGTACCGCGGCCGCTGGGCGGCGTGCATGGCCAACTATGCCGCCCATTACCGGGCCAAGGGCTGCGATGTGCGGCGCATTTCCGTCCAGAACGAACCCGCCGCCGTGCAGACCTGGGATTCCTGCATCTACTCCGGCGCGGAGGAGGGGGAGTTCGCCGCCCGGCACCTGGCCCCGGCGCTGAAAGCGGCGGGCTGCGGCGATGTGAAGATCCTGGCCTGGGATCACAACAAGGAGAGCCTGCCCTACCGGGCGGCGGAGACGCTGGCCGTCCCCGGCGCGGCGGAGGCGGTGTCCGGCTTTGCCGTCCACTGGTACACCGGGGATCATTTCGACGCGCTGGGGGCGGTGCGGTCCATGTGGCCGGAGAAGGAGCTGTGGTACACGGAGGGCTGTGTGGAATACAGCCGCTTCGGCGGGATGACGCCCCTGGAAAAGGCGGAGATGTACGCCCACGACATCCTGGGGAACCTGAACGGCGGCATCAACGGCAGCCTGGACTGGAATCTTCTGCTGGACGCCCAGGGCGGGCCGAACCATGTGGGGAACTACTGCGAGGCCCCCGTCATGCTGACAGAGGACGGACAGGACTTCGCCCTCATGGATGAGTACTGGTACATCGGCCAGTTCAGCCGCTTCATCCGCCCGGGCGCGGTACGGCTTGGCGTGTCGGCCTGGACGGCGGGGGTGGAGGCCACAGCCTTTGAGAACCCGGACGGCGGCCGGGTGGCGGTGCTGCTCAACCGAACAGGGGAGGATCTGCCGGTCTCCCTGACCCAAACCGGAGTTGAGGGGTATTCTGTTCTCTTGACGGCCCACAGTATTGCCGCGGTCTGTTGGGAGTGCTGACAAAATGCAGCAGGACCGTGACGACAAAAACGTCACGGTCCTGCTGCTTACATATGGCGGCGCAATGTTTGAGGCCAGGAGCAAAAAGGGACTTTTGAACAGCTACAGGCTCTATTTTGCAAGCTTTATCCTGCCGCCGGGGGAGAACGGCCTGCATGAGTGGGCCGCGGGTGGCATATCGGCCGGTTTATAAGCAATATTGAAAGCATACTGCGGGCCGCCTGGGGCAGTGATATTCCGCACAGGATTGATATTTACAACACAGGCTACGGAAACGCCGAGGATATACGGGGCGCGCGCCATAGAATTTTGTATGACATTGGGAACAACTGCCGCTCCCTTCCACAGAGTCACATGGGCAAGTACCAGAAAGCGGCCGCCGCGATCCAGCATTTGAAGCCAGACTGCGTGGCTTTATCCCATTGGGATCTGGATCATATTATCGGGCGCGCCCATGGCCACCGCGTTTTCCACGATGCTGCCCAGCTCCGTCACGATGTACCACACCAGCACCACCGGGCACACCAATCCTGTGTACCGGATGGGCAGCTCTACCAGCGGCAGGTTCGCCAGCACGGTGGCCAGCAGCAGGTCCGTCCCCGCCGCCACCAGCACCACCACGATCATACCGCACTTGTGCCAGATGCCCTCCCGGGCCCTGCCGCTGGACCATTCCCCCTCCTTGGCCGCCGCCAGCGACCCGGTGAGGTAGTCCAGCGCCATGCACCCGATCCAACCCACCGCCAGCCAGCCCAGCCAGCCCCACAGCCCCGTGAGCACGCCCACCGCCGCGGCCGCCCACGCTTTCATCTGGTTGATTGCCTTTTCCATTTGTGCATCCTCCTTATTTCTTATGTGTCCGAATCGGGCACAATCTCCCACCCCTGGGGGTACTCCTCCGGGCTCCACACGTTGCCGTCCATGGTGCACCGGTACAGCGTCCCCCGGTAATCCACCACGTCCCCGGCCTTGTAGGCGTCGTGGGCCCCGGCGGGCCGGCTCCACCCGAGGCGTTGCGGCCGCCGTTCCCGCCATAGGCACCGCCGCTTCCGCCGTTTCTTCCATTGCCGGGGGCTCCGCTCGATCCACCGCCGCCGCCATAGGTCCCGCCGTTTCCACCTGCGCCATCTGTCTTAAACGTGGAACTACTTCCCGAACCACCCCCACCGCCGCCATAGGTCCCGCCATTACCGCCACGTCCGAAGCCCGAACCAGAGGTAGAAGCCCCGCCGCCGCCACCCCCGCCGCTGCCACCGCTGCCACCATGGCCTCTTACGCTGCTATCTGAATAGTTCTGTCCGACACCACCGCCGCCCCCAACTGCGGTGACCAGGTTACCGAAGCTGGTTGTTCCGCCGTCTCTGCCTTTCCCGGCAGCCTCTGTTGAGCCGCTCCCCCCAGCCCCGATGTCCACCTGGATTTCTTCTCCTGGCTCCAGCGTCACCACCTGGATCACCGTATGTCCCCCGGCTCCGCCGCCTCCATTGGCACAAGCGCCCCCGCCGCCGCCCTGGCAGACCACCTCAAACCTGTTCCCCCTGGCCCCCTCGGGCACGATAAATATGCCGGACTTCTTGAACACAACGTGCATCGTTCCGCCGCTGCTCCCTCCGGCACTGTCCAGCTTCTCAAAATTCTCATTGAGGTCGGACACCCTCACCGGGTCGGTGGCCTCCGGCAGATTCAGATGCAGGTTTTCCGTATATCTCATGTCGCCGCTCCTTTCTTCATTGCCGCCGCGTCAGACCAGCCCGCTCCAGACAGGTCTTCCCAGCAGTTTGTCTTCGCCTCCAGCAGCCCCCAGGCGGCCCCAGTCCTGAACAGCATCCGGGCGAGGCCCTCCCGGACGATGCGCAGCGATCCGTCCGCCCGCTCCGCCGCCAGGGACATGGTGAGGTCCGCCTCCCCGCGGCAGCCCACGGACAGCCCCCGCAGCGCCGCCATGGCCGCCTCCACGGACGGCTGCGCCAGCGTATGCCGCAGCACAAGGCTCCCGGCAGCCGGGATGGCCTCCCAGCCTTCCCCGGCCCATTCCAGGCCGTCCAGGCCCGTCCCGGCCAGGAGGACCCGCAGGCGGGGCAGGCGCTGTAAAATCACCACCTGCGCCCCCTGGGCTGGGCTTGCCCGCTCCGCGGCCTCCAGGTATCCGCAGCTGCCCACCAGGGCGGACACCGTCTCCGCCTCGAAGTCCGGCCACTCCCGGATCAGGAAGCCCAGGTTTTTTTCGATGCCGTTGGCCCGCCCATAGGTCAGCTTGTCCGCGGGCTTGGGCAGCAGGGGCACCAGATAGGATTGGTCAACCATTGTCCGCCGCCCCCCTTTGCGCCCCGTCCCAGGTGAGGCCGCCCGCGCCGTCCCAGGTGCCGTACAGCCCCTCAAACTCCCCCCAATTGACAAAGGGGGACCACCGCACCGCGCAGCGCCCCAGCTCCGCCGGCGCGCCCCTTCGCAGGGAGGCGGTGAAAGATATGGTCAGGTCCGTCACATCGTCCCGGCGCCCGCAGGAGAGGGACAGCGCCTTGAGCGCATCCCCCACATCGGGAAACGGCCCCTCCAGGTACTTGTATGCGGCCCAATAGCCCGTCTCTGTCCGCTTCACCACCCAGGCGGTGCCCGAGACGGACACCGCCTCCGGATCGCAGGCAATGTCTGCCGTGAGCTCCAGCAGCCCGCAGCACTCCTTCACCGCGCACACATCCCCCGCGGTGACAATCCTGTCCGCCGCGATATACCCGCTTTTGTCCGAGTCATACCGGGGGGGCACGGCGGCGGTGATCCGGCACACGTAGTCCCAGTACTGCTCCACATTGGCCAGATGCGCCGCCCATTGGGCAGGGCGGGGCTTGTCCTCGTCAATCCAGGTGGTGTCCGTCCACGTCCCGTTTATGGTCGCATGGCGGATCTGGACGGGCCGGAAAGCGCTGGAAACCCCCGCCCGGTTCATGAGAAACTCCAGGTAGGCCATCGCCGCAGCCGCCCGGTTGAGGTCGTGACGGGTATAGGCCCCTTTGGGGCCGCCCAGGTACTCCGCCTGCTCGGCCCGGGTCATCCGCGCCCAGCCCTTTTCGTTCATCCGGGCGGCCCGGTCCACATCCTCCTGGGTGCGGTCCGTGACCAGCGTATCTAAAACCGTTTTCACGCGGGAATCACCTCCGGAGGCTCCCAGCAGACGATCATGCAGCCGGACGCCCCAATGGCGCCCTCCTGCCCGGGGGTGGGCTCTTGCTCGATCACCGTCTCAATTTCCCAGCGGCCCGGGCCGGGCCGGCTTGGGTCAATCCCCCAGCCGCCCTCGCTCCAGCCCGGGTACTGCGGTCCCTCGTCGTAATACCAGCGGCCTCGGTTGTACCAGGACCCGGCATAACCGCCCCGGCCCCCCTCCCCTCCGTCGCCGGAGCCGGGACGGGGGTTTCTCACGCCGTTGCGGGCGTACACATCCCCGGTGGCCATGTCGGTATAGCCGTTGGGATACCGCTTCCCGTCGGCGCTGCTGTGCGTGCCGAATTTGCTGTTCCCATTGACGGCGACGGCGAACTCCTGGCCCGGGTTCACGTCAAACACGCCGTCCCACACCATGCCGCCCGAGCCATCGGCCCCGTTCTCCCCGTTTGCCCCGCCCTCGGGCGGCGGGTACAAAAGGGTTCCCAGAAACCAGTTTGTGTAGTTGGCCCACATCCCGTCATATCCGCGCAGGCCGCTGCCGCCCCGGCCCACCAGGAGCACCCGGATGCGCCACACATTTTCTGGGACAACAAATGTGCCGCTCTCCAAAAACCTGACTCGCTCCGAGAAGGTAAACAGGTCGCCCCCGCCCCGGATCAGCACGCTTTTGCAGTTGCGCAGCACGCCGCCGGAAAAGGAGAGGTCCTGGAGGATGAGCCGGGCACAGGTGGCGGTGCTCTCGTCCAGCCAGATCACGTCCACATCCCCCACCTCGCTGGCCGGGTTCCCCCGGCCTGTCAGCTCGAACCGGTTTCCGCCGCAGCTGGACAGAATGGTCTGGGCCAGCAGCCGTTTCTGCCCGTCGGTGGTGGGAAAGGGGTTTTTCACCTCGATAGGCCGTCCGGCCGGGTCGCCGCCCGGCACGGTATAGCCGCTGACTGTCACCGCCGCCGCGCCGTCGTTGGCGGACATCACCGGGTAGCTGTTGAGGTTGTCCAGGGTGACCCTGCTCCCCTCGTGCCACACCGGCTCGGCAGCCAGATATCCGGTGGAGGCGTCTGCCCGGGGAAACGTCCCCGCGGCCATGCACACATAGCGCAGAATGTCCCCGCACGATAAGCCCTCTAGCGCTTTCCTCGCCGCTGTGACGGGGCGCTGCGCATATTCCAGATCCACCCGGACCCGGTGCTTGAAGTTTTTGCCTAGCTGCCCCGCCAGCGCCTCCATCCAGCCCTGCAGGTTGGTGGGAAGCGGCTCCTCCTCCGGCCAGAGGAAGGCCCGCCCGGCGAGCAGGCCGACGATATCCACTAGGTCCCATTTGATGGTGGGGGCGTTGTCCCCGGTTTTCCATCCGCCGCTGTGCTGGTAGAGCACCCCCAGCGGCTTGCGCTCCCAGGTCCGGTCCGGCAGCCGCACCAGCATATACAGCGCGATGCCCTGCCGCTCCTCAAGCATCTGAAACACGCCGTTTTTATTGCGCGGCTCAAACCGGCGGCTCTGGTTGTCCAGCGTAATGGAGCAGGTCCCGTAGGGGAGGGTCAGGCAGGTGATGTCCGCCTGCCGCTTGAAGGAGAAGCCGGATATCTCCTCCGTCCACTCCTCATAGACCCCCGGCACAATCTCCACCACCCGCATCCGGCGCCCCGGGAGCGTCCACCTGGTCACCGTCACTCTGATGGCGTCCGGGTCAATGATTTTAAACGCGGTAATGGGCACCAGCGCATCATGGTTGCCCGTCACTTCCCGGCGGACGCAGGCCGTCCCCGCGCTGAACACCTCCACCACAAAGTCCTCCGCCACGCCGTCCTCCGGTCGGTCGGAAAACGCCACCGAGCAGGCCTGGAGGATGTGGACGCTGGAAAAAGAGATCTGCGCGGACTGGGGCGTGCCAAACAGGCCGTCCGGCCCGGACAGCTCCAGCCCCACCATGCCTGCCTCCCAGTCCGGAATATCCCCCGCCTCATCCGGTAGCGGCCCCGTATTCCCGTCCAGCAGCCACCGGCAGGGCTCCAGCGAGGCGTAATTGGCGGTCACCTGGAATTTCTTGTCCCAGAGCTGGCCGATCCGGGATACGTCCCCGTCCTGGGGGCTGCCCTCCGCCCCGCCCTGCTCCATGTCCGGGTCGATGATGTCCACCACCGCCAGCAGCCGCACTCCCCGGGCGTCCGCCGTGATGGCCTGCTGATACGCCTGGCTGGATTCAATCACCGGGCTTCACCTCCCGCAGGGACAGGGAGAAATCCCCCCACATGGGGACGGGCCGCCCCAGGGAGTCCGGCCGGCTCCAGAAAAACTTGGGGTGCTTGAACTCCATCACCCAGAACCGGGACACCAGCCGGGGTCCTGCGGACTCCGGCGGCAGGAATTCACATTTGATGGGCTCCCGCCGGCCTTTCCGGCACGCCGCGATCACCCGGTCCTTCATCTCGGGGGTAAAATAACCATACTGGTACTCAATTTTCCACACTTCCCCCCGCAGCTCCCGCACCACCCGCCCGGTGACCATTTCCACGTCCACCGACAGCGGGGCCAGCTCCGCGGCGTACCCGCCCTTCCGGCTTTCCGGCAGGGAGACCGCGGAGCCCTCAATGTCCAGGATCAATTGTGTCATACGGCTCATGGGCTCACCTCGCCTTGTTCAGAATAGGGATGCCGTTGGCGTCGGCATATCTGATGAGCGGGTCAAAGTAGTGCGAGGCCACTGTGGTCCCGTCCGGCAGCATGAAATTGACGACAATGGGGCTTCCGCTCCCGCCCGCGGCGGCGCCGGAGATGGCGTTGACCGCGGCGGCGGTGATGGCGGACAGGTGCCGCTCCACGCCGTCCGTCTCCCTCGGGTCCTCCAGGGTGGAGGGCAGGTGCCGCCACATAGCCTCCCGAGCCGCCTGGGCCTTCGCCTGATAGGCGGCGGCAAACCTTGTGCCGTCCGGCATGACCACATCGGCGTTGAGGGCCCGGGCCACGTCATAAGGGCTGCCGCTTCGCTCCCAAGCGCTCATGGAGGCGGTCATAGGCGCGTTGTCCGCGGGCTCCAGGGTATCCACCATCCCGAAGGGCGTCTGCTGGCAGCGCGTGCGCTGCTGCTCGATAAACGCCTCATGCTTTGCGTTGGTCACATCCCGGATGGTGTCCAGCAGGTCCTGATAGGCCAGCTTTTCTTCCAGCAGGACCTTTTGGTACTTGTAGCTCTCCTCGCTGGCCGCGCCATACTGTCCCACTACGGCCTCATAAACGGCCTGGGCGGCCCTCACAACCGCCGCCTGGTCCTCCTGCTGAACGGTTAGCATTTCCAGCTTCTTTTTGTACTTGTCCACCTCGCTGGCCCATTTCCCGTCCGTGCGCTCCCACAGCTCATACTCCAGCTTGCCCGCCTCGCCCTTGGCGGAGAAAAAACTGTCCGTGGCGTCCAGCGCGGCCTTAGCGCCCTCCCACGCGCTGCGCCCCTCTTCCGAGGCGGCCCGGTAGCTCTCCATGGCCACCTTGGCCGCCTCTCCGTAGACGGCGGCCAGCTTCGGGAACTCCGCCTCCGCGCCCTGGATGATGCCCTGGATGTCGTTGCCGCCCGCTTTCGCAAATTCCTTTGACGGGGAGTGCTGATCCACCGCCGCCTTGTACGCCGCCAGGGCGGCGTAGCCCATCGCCCGGTATATGCCGGTGTACTCGTCCATCCCGGCGGCCCGCCCGAACAGGTTGTCCAGGTCGTCTGCGCCCATTTTAAGGCCGGTGTCCATATTGACGAGGGCGTCCGCCGCCTCGTCGTAGGCCAGGGCCAGCCCCGGCACCGCCTCGTTGAGCTCGTCCACCTTCCGCTTCATGAGCTCCTTCTGGGTGGCAGTCTTTTCCTCCGCCCCCATCAGCTCCCTCAGCGCGGCGGCCAGGGTGCCCGCGGACGCCTGCTCCTCCCCCATGGAGGCCATCAGGTCATCGTATGCGGCCTTGCTCTCCTTCAGGGAATCGGTGAACTCCTTTGTGCCGTCGCTGGAATCCCCTGTCACGGCGATATAGGTTCCCAGCGCGGCCACCAGCGCCGCCGTTGCCGTCACAGCCAGGACAAAGGGGTTGGTGCTCATCACCGCGCTTAGAATGGCCTCTTTCGCTGCCGCAATATCGACCGCGTGGGCCTGGGCGGTGCGAGCAACGGCCAAAGCCGTGACTCCCGTGGTGAGCACGGCGGTGGCGGCGGCCAGGGCGGACATCCCGGCCACCACCTCCACTTGCAGTGCCACACCCGCTCACACCCATCGGTGCCGGGCGGGAAGACGCTCTCCTCCCGCTCATGGGACACGCCGTCGGCGTTGACGGACTTCATCGTTTTTCGGATATAGATCCGGGTGCGCAGCTCGCCGGCGCTTGCGCTCTTAGCCATTGTCGCCCGCCCCCGTCCATTTCAGCTGATTAAGCATCCGCCGGAAAGCGGGGTTTTCCGTCTCTGCCGAGCCGGTGACGGTCACTTCCTGGCGTTCCCCCAGGGCGTTGACGCACAGGCCATACAGCGCCATAGGCCAGCTCCGGCAGGGGCAGCGGCTCCAGGTATTGGGACATCATCCAGCCCTCCAGCCGCCCGGTGCACACGAAAAGCCACCCGTCCACAGGCCCCTCCTCCCCGTACACCCCCGCACTCCGGGGCAGCTGGGCCGCCTTCTTCCGGCGGAGATCGTTCAGTGCCTTCACAAAATCCATTACAGTTCCCTCCTAATAATATTTTTTCACGGACAGGGACACGGTCAGCCGCGCCCGTTCGCCCCCTTGGTCCGGCCTCTTGGCCGAGGTGTCGCCGTTTTCGCCGGGATCGGTGCGCGGGCCGCCCATGGCGGCCTTCCGCGCCCGCCGCCGGGGCCTGTCCCGCTCCACGGCCACACCCAGCGCAAAGACCGCCAGCGCTGTTAATGATTCAGCTCATTTTAATCGCCCCTTTCCGGTGCCTGATTCGGATACTCGTCGGCACAAGCTGTACTCACTCGCTTCCCCCTCCGGGGAGGGCTTGTCCCTCGTCGGCGCAGACTGCCGGGCTTCGATAGGAGCCCCGTCTTTCTCCTCACACGGCGGCGCGTCCCCCTCGGGGGGGACTACAGGGGGTCATGTCAGTACAATCATGGTTTATACATGGTATTCCATATATACATTTGCCCGTTTGGGCAAGCTCATCTGCCCCTTTGGGCGGTTGCATCTGCCCATTCGGGCAAGTGCATTTTCCCGTTCCGGCCGCCAGCCCGTACAGTGCCAGCAGCTCGTCCCCGCGGGAAGTGTCGCGGCAGTCGCACCGCTCCCCCGGGTCCAGCGCCGCCCCGCACTCCTCGCAGATTCGGTATGCGCTCATCCCGCTCGCTCCTTTCTTGGTGGGCTGCACGCACATACCTCGGGCCCGAACGATTGCCTTTGCAACTTCGTCCGTCTCGTAGCG